>CAYMTQ010000087.1:0-8397 GCA_964393395.1 uncultured Sangeribacter sp. | reverse complement strand
GATAATGGAAAAGATGTTCTCAGGTTAAGACCCGTCCCCCAAAAAATGTTAAAGTCCGGCTCAAGATATGCGGGAGGAAATGTCCCGGAAGATCCGATTTTGCTGAGGAATGTTTTTTTACTATATTTGTAGACTCTGACCCACGATATACCCAACTTTTATGGATTCCAAGACATTGATTGAGAGGCTTGCAGCCCGTTCAGCCACAACGACAGCCGAGTCCACGCGGATTCTGGAAGCTTTCTGTCAGGTTGTTGCAGATTCAGCGGCCGTTTATGATTCAGTCGCATTGCCCGGATTCGGAACCTTCGAGGTGCGTAAACGTTCCGAGCGTGTTGCGGTTCATCCGGCGACAGGCCGAAGGCTGCTGATCCCTCCGAAGCTGGCGCTCGTGTTCCGTCCTTCATCACTCTTAAAGCAGAAAGTCAACGAATGAACCAGAAAGTTACTCTTCCAAAAGCGGCACGGTTGATTGCTGAGTCAACCGGTCTTGGTGTGCGCCAGTGTGAGGATTTCCTCAAAGGTCTGGCTGAGATAATTACGGAGTCACTCAGTGAGGGTGAGCAGGTGAAGGTTAAAGGTCTGGGAACGTTCCGGGTCACACAGGTCGAGGGCCGCAAGAGTGTGGATGTCTCAACAGGGGAGCCAAACAGAATTGCCGGACACACGAAAGTCGTTTTTATCCCGAACCGCGAACTCGCAGCGAAGGTCAACGCACCGTTTGAGTTTTTCGAGGCAGTCGAGATTGGAGAAAATGTGGACGAAAGTGATCTCGAAGATATCGTTAATGATGAGGCAGCCGTTACCGGCGCAACTCCGGATGCTCCCGAGATTGAAGTCGAGATTGAAGAGACCGGAGATTGCGAGGTTGAAACCGAAGAATTCGACACAGTAGAATCGGAGGAAACAGAGACATCCGAGCCGGATACCGAAGTCGCTGAAGAGATTAATAAAGAAACTTCGGCTCACGAACCGGATACCGAAGTCGCTGAAGACATTAATGAAGAAACAGAGGCTCACGAACCGGATACCGAAGTCGCTGAAGACATTAATGAAGAGAAAGAGATTTCCGAGGAGGACAAAGGAGTATCTGGTGTCAGTCACGAAGAAATGGATATTGACAAAGATAGACGCGAGCGCAAAACCCACCGGTTCGGCTGGGGATTCATCACAGGCTTCGGAGCATGCCTCTGCATGATTGCCTTAGGGATCGGGATCGGTCTTGTGATGTTATGGATGCGTTCCAAAGAAGAGCGGACCATTCAGGAGGCAATGGTCGTTGAAGAAGTCCGAATTTCAGTGCCCGAAGAAAGCCAAGCGGCGTCAGAGCTCCCTGCGGTTAAAGATGAAAAGCAGACAGATGCTCCCGTTGATGAATCCAAAGAAAAAGCAGATGGAGCGGTGGTCGCCACATCCGCTTCAGACAAAGAAGGGACTAAAGTTGAAGGTCAGGAAAACAAGGACAGAAAAGAGCCGGTCTATGATACTATTTCAAAGACCCGTTATCTGACGACAATGGCAAAAGAGCATTACGGCGATTTCAACCTCTGGCCATATATATATGAAGAGAACAAGGCCATATTGGGCCATCCTGACCGGATCCGTCCCGGAACCAAGGTCGTCATTCCGCCGCTCTCGAAATATGGAGTGACAGGCTCGCCTCAGGATATTGCTAAGGCGAAGCGTCTCGGCATCGAAATCTACGCCCGCTACAAATAACCCCCGTCTCTCTCCTCCCCCCACACAGAATCCGGACCGCCATCAGCGCGGCCCGGATCTTTTTTGTGAAAAAACTCGAGAATTTGTGAAAAAAACCGCTGAATAATTTGCTATTAAAAATAATAGCATTATCTTTGCGTTGAACTTAATAGAGAATCATGAAATACTCAGAAATTCATCGAAAGCTCAAAAAAGCCGGATGTTACCCATTGGGACGTGATATTGCCGGGGATCCCGCCTGGTACAGTCCCATAACTGACACTATCTTCCCCACAAGTCATCATGATAAGGAAGAAGCAAGCGAGGGACAAAACATTCCATAGAAAAGCAATCAGGTGTAAAACTCTGAGGATATATGATAATATCATCTCTAATTTGATCAATAATAACAGAACAGAAGAATATGAAGAAAGTAAAGGTATATATTTATCATGAAAAAGACGGGACGTTTAGTTGTTCAATGGATTATGAACCGGGTCTCGGCTATGGACTCAAGGGGGAGGGTAAGACAGTTCAGGAAGCGATAGATGACTGGTATGCGCATTACGATGGCATGCGTTCGTTTTTCAGGGAGGAAGGGCGGAAATTCACGGAAGCAGAATTCACATTTGCCTATGATCTTGTTTCCCTTCTTCACTACTATGCCGGACGATTCACATTCGCCGGTCTGGCCAAGATAACAGGAGTTTCGGCAGCCCAGCTTTCACAATATGCCAATGGATATAGAAATCCGTCGCAAAAGACGACAGCGAAAATTGAGTCTGGTCTGCATTCCTTCGGAAAAGAACTCTGTCAGGTGACACTCGCCTGAAATTTGGCAGGCAAATATTAATAATAAAAAGTGAAACTCAGTTTATCCTGCAGGTGCAGTGTGAACTGAGTTTCATCAATTGGAGGTTCCAACCAGATTCGAACTGGTGTGAACGGTTTTGCAGACCGGTACCTAACCACTCGGACATGGAACCCTGTGTATGTTGTGACAGAGGAGTGCTTCCCTCCTTTGCGAGTGCAAAATTAATTCAATTTCTCGATTCTACCAAATTTTTGGCCAAAATTTTTTCAAGTGGTCCGTTTTTTGTAATTTTGTCTTATTCGTTTTCTGTGATCAAACGATTTTTTTGTCATCTAACATTCTCATGAAATACAAGTTTTTCTCAGCAGCCGCAGCGGTCGTCGTTACGATGGCGGGCTTTTCTCAGGCACAGGGGGCAGGGTGGCCCGCAAAATATGAGGGCGTGATGCTCCAGGGCTTTTATTGGGATTCTTATAATGGAACCGATAACACAAAGTGGACCACCCTCACGAATCAGGCCGATGAACTCTCCCAGAACTTTTCTCTGATCTGGGTCCCGAACAGTGCAAAGGCGGCCTCAAGTCCTTCAAACGGTTATGACCCCGTCTATTGGTTCACAAATCACAATTCGTCGTTCGGCACGCAGAATCAGCTGAAGACGATGATTTCGACTTTCAAAGAGAAGGGTGTCGGCATCATAGAAGACGTTGTTGTCAATCACCGCAGCGGTGTCTCCAACTGGACCAATTTCCCGAAGGAAACATGGAATGGCCGTACCTATCAGCTCGGCCCGGAACATATCTGCTGTACTGACGAGGTCAAGAATGCCACCGGACAGGCAAAACCGACCGGCGCACCCGATACGGGCGAGGATTTCAGCGGTGCGCGTGATCTGGATCACACCAACGCGACAGTCCAGGACAATGTCAAGAACTATTGCAAGTTCCTCCTCGAAGATTTAGGTTACGCGGGCTTCCGTCTTGACATGGTGAAGGGCTATGGAGGTCAGTACACCAAGATATACAATCAGTATTCCAAGCCGAAATATTGCGTCGGCGAATACTGGGACGGCAACTATGATGCGGTCGCATCATGGATCGAGGCTACGGGCAAGGAATCGGCAGCCTTTGACTTCCCGTTGAAATATTGTATCAACGAGGCTTTCGCCAACAACGATTACACCAAACTCGTCTGGAAAGCGAACGGAACGACCGATCAGCCTGCCGGACTGATTCATTTTGGATATCAGCAGTATTCGGTGACTTTCATCGATAACCACGACACATATCGCGACGGTTCGAAGTTCAACGGAAATGTTGTAGCGGCCAACGCGTTCATCCTCTGTTCTCCCGGAACCCCGTGTGTGTTCTGGAAGCACTGGAGCCAGTATAAGGCTCAGATCAAGAAACTGATCGCTGTCAGAAATGCGGTCGGTGTGCATAATCAGAGCGCGGTCCGCGTCCTGCGGTCGAGCCGTGACTGTTATATGGCGGAGGTCACCGGATCGAAAGGGAAGCTTGTCGTCAAGATCGGTTCCGCGCAGGTGACTCCCGACGGATACACAAATGCCGACATCAAGGCGACCGGTACCGACTATTGCGTATGGTCAAAGACCGGCGGAGTGACTCCCGATGATCCGACACCAGATTCCGACTTTACCGTTTATTTTGACAACTCAGCTTCCGGTTGGACGACACCTTATATATATTACTGGCCTGACAATTCTCCGTCATGGCCCGGAGTCGCAATGTCGAAAGTTGACGCCAAGACATGGAAATATACTGTGCCTAAAGGCACGACCGGCGTAATCTTCAATGCCGGCGACGGCGATGCGACCAAGACCGCCGATTTCGACGCCATGGCTGACCATATCTACAACACCTCCGGAGACATGGGCGTTTATGGTGGCGATACACCTGTTCCCTCAAATTATCCCGCGCGCATGTATCTGATCGGAAACATCAACGGCGAAAGCTGGAACACAATGACGACCCTCTCCGCCACAGGTAAGGATGGCGTCTATACATGGTCGGACGTGACCGTGGATCCCGCTTCAGCCACCGATAAGAATGGTTACTTCTCCTATATCACGACTACAGGTGCCGACTGGGATGCAGTGAACGGAGGTGACCGATACGGTTCGTCCTCAAAAGATGAGCAGATCAATTCGGACAATGCGGCACCGGTTGTCCGTTATCCCGCCAATGTCAATGCCTCTTCCGCACCTTCATGGAAAGTGTCGGCCGGACAATATAAATTTGTTCTCGACCTGAAGAATATGAAGACCACCGTCTCGCTGATCTCCGGTGTCGGAACTCTTGAGGACGAACCTGGCGAAGTGCGCTGGTTCAACCTCCAGGGTGCCGAAGTCAAGGAACCCGTTGATGGAATCTATGTCCGTGTCTGCAACGGCAAAGCAAGCAAGGTTGTAGTCCGCTAAACCAAGTAAATTTAACCGAAATTCCAAGTATGAATAAGAAACTCCTTCTCTCCCTTTTTGTTGCGTCGGCTGTGAGTCCGCTGGTGCACGGCGCTCCTGTGAGTCCGGAAGAATCACTCGTACGCCTCGGGCAGTTCGCGACAGATAACGCCACATTACGCATGAAAGCACCCGCGCCCGGTGAGGTCAAGCTTGCCTATACGGCCGTTGTTCCCGATGCAGCCGCTTTCTATGTCTTCAATAAGGCGGAAGGAGGTTTCGTCATACTGTCGGCCGATGACCGTCTTCCGGCGGTGCTCGGTTTCACCGACAGCGGAGAGTTCGACATCGACCGCATCAGCCCCAACATGAAATGGTGGCTCGATGAATATAAGAACGACATCCGGCGAATGTATTCCGCCGAAGGAATCGGGACTCCGGCTCAGAAGCAGCGTGCATCTGTGGCCGAGCGGAAGCCGATCGAGCCTATGGTCTCCACGCGGTGGGACCAGATGGCCCCGTACAATGAGCTGACGCCGAACCATTATCCGACAGGATGTGTGGCTACCGCCATGGCTCAGGTGATGAAATATCATCGCTGGCCCGAGGAGCCGACGGGTTCACATGCCGATGTGACCTTTGACGGGACATATTACGAATGGGACCTGATGCTCGATGTCTACAAGAACGGATCCTACACGATGGAAGAGGCCAATGCCGTGGCTACCTTGATGAGACAGTGCGGCGCGGCCGTCGATATGATGTATACGCCGTGGGCCTCCGGTGCCTACTCCCATAACGTTCCGGTTGCGCTATACACCTATTTCGGTTATACCGAGGGAATGCGCCTGATGTGGAGGGACTATCACTCAATGTCAGAATGGAACGACATTGTATATGCCGAACTTGAGGCGAAACGGCCTGTCTACTACAGCGGATCGTCATCGGCCGGCGGCCACGCCTTCGTCTGTGACGGTTATCTCGGAAACAACTTTTTCCATTTCAACTGGGGCTGGGGAGGTTATCAGGACGGATACTTCCTGCTCAATGCCCTGAACCCAGGTGTCGGTGGAACAGGTTCATACGCCGGGGGTTACAACTCGAGCCAACAGATCATAACCGGAGTCGAGAAAGCAGGTGCGCCGGCAAAGCGTCAGGTGGCCATGCTCTCAACCGGCTCCTTCATATATGACACGGCGAGCGGTTCCTTCGGAGTCGGTTCCGACCCGACGGGCTATAACATGTTCTATAACCCTCTGGCCTATAACGTCTCCGGTTCGATGGGCCTCAAAGTGACACCTGAGAATGGGGGAGAGTCTAAATATTTCAAAGGTACAAGCTTCTCACTCTCATCATTCTATGGGTTGAAGAACTTCACTGTCAGCGTCTCCGGACTCACCGACGGCCGCTACAGATGTGAACCCGTATTCCAGAACGACGGAGAATGGTTCCCCGTTCAGATCATGATGGGTACGCAGAGATCTGTCGTGCTGTCGGTCGAAAACGGCAAGTATAACTACATTAACGAGGGCATTCCCGCCTCTGAGCTGCCGTCGCTCCTTTCCGGACTTCCGCGCACGATGCCCAAGGTCCACAGCGATGCGGCTAAAGTCTTCCGTGTGACAGTGCTCAATGTCAGCGGCGGAGACTACAACAATGACCTGACAATGTCGCTTTATGAACAGGGCAAGCCCGACGGAGGCCATGTGCTCGAAGTGACAAATCATGTGACGGTTCCCGGAAATGCTTCGCTTGACGTTGACTTCGTCTTCAATGAAGCCAACCTCCCCGGAGTCTATGACCTCTACCTGACGGACTACGAAGGACATCATCTGATCGCTCCGGCCTCGATCGCAAGCGGAGAGACAGTTTCGGAATATACTGTCAGGATCACCGATAGCGGACACGACATCAGTTCGTCCGCCCAGATGGTCTTCACCGACATCTCCCCGAACTTCTGGACGCTCGGAAAAGGTGGCATCGGCCTCATGATGGAGGCAACCAATAAATTCTATGCCGAGCTGAATCAGAAATTCACCGTGAAGCTCCTGAAAGCCTCCGACTATTCCGAAGTCTTCAATTTCGGAACCTATTCCCTCAAACTCGACTCGGGCGAGAAGACGATCGTCAATTTCACCGAAACAGAAATTGACCTGAAGCCGGGCTACTACTACTGGCAGGTGACTGATCCGAGCGGAAACGCACTCTCGCGGATATATCCAATGATCGTCAACAGCGAAGCCCGTGAGCAGGACGGAATCTGGTATGAAGTTTATAACGAAGACAATAAACGGGCTCGGGTGATAGCTCCCCGTCTTGGCGAGTATGAAGGTCAGATCTCGATTCCCTCATCGATCTCAGGCTATCTTGTCGACGACCTGAAGGCCGATGCGTTCACCTTCGCGTCAGAAGTCACCTCAGTTTCCATTCCGTTCACGGTCAAGGCCATAGAGAACGGATCCTTCTACAAGACAACCGGTCTCAAGGACTTCGGGGTCTTCAACCGGACACCTCCCGCGCTCTATCC
This sequence comes from uncultured Sangeribacter sp., assembly GCA_964393395.1. GTDB lineage: Bacteria > Bacteroidota > Bacteroidia > Bacteroidales > Muribaculaceae > Lepagella. Next base: position 939 of record CAYMTQ010000087.1, on the reverse strand, counting down.
TTCGGCTTTCGCCCCCGGAATGAAGGAAAATATAGTCTTCGACACGTATGTCGGAAGTGCCAATCTCTACGCCAACACACCGCTCTATGACGATTTCATCTACTCGTCCTGGAAACTCAATGTCGCAGATGGTATCCGGATTGACGAATCCAAGCTCGAGACGGATCCGATGACCGGGAAAATCTACAACCCCTATTTCATCGGTGGCAACGAGGCCCTTTCGCTTGAATTCATTCTCGATGATCCCGAACAGGCTGTTTTCGCCGAAATAGATATCGAGGGAGAAAAGAGCACCGACAAAGTCTATCGCAAGATCTGGCTGCCATTCCTCCACGGCCGGCAGGGAGAGGTGACGTTCAGCCTCGTTTCAGCGGCCGGTGTTGATGAGGCCGAGGCGGAAATGCACGTGACAGTCATCCGCCCCGACGGAACCGTAATCTGCCGCAATGCCGACAGAGAAGTGCTCGGGACCCTTCCCCGCGGCCTCTATATCGTGAACGGGCGCAAGACGGTTCTCTTCTAAGACATACACAGGCCCCTGAAGGGGGATGTTTTAGGCTCCGTTCCCCAAAAAATGTTAACGCAGGGGCAGTGAATTTTCGAGGGAATTTTGTCTATCTCGAAGGGAGCAATGCGAGCATTGTGACCGGAGAGATGGGCAAAATTCACCGGAAAGGCACCGGGAAGCAGTAATTTTTAGCCCCGTTCAGGACCACTTTATCTATTCCAGAATGGCTGGGACATGACGAAAGTTTTTATTTCTTTAACGATGAATCGATTCAAAAAGGAGATGGGAAGAGTTAAAATTCTTTCAAAACGCATGCCTCCACTATCGCAAAAGTTACCCCCTTCTCACAGCTGCACCCCGTCTTCGGCCTTTTGGCTCAGTCACTTAGCTCGCTAAGCTCCTTCACCTGCAAGGCCAAATTCGGGGCACAT
>CAYMTQ010000086.1:0-8547 GCA_964393395.1 uncultured Sangeribacter sp. | reverse complement strand
TCCCGAATTACTGCTTTGGTAATTGTATTGTCAAGCAGTTCTACCGAGGCGGTTTTGGTTGTCGGATCGAGAGTGTAGCGCAGACCGTCAATATCTTGGGTGATGTTAGCGGCACTGAGCGTTGAAGGAAAAGAAAGGAGGCCCAGGAGAACTATCACAAGGCTCCATAACTGTTGCCTGAGAATAGCCTGTAACCACCGTGTGAGGCGATATGTCCGTCGCCTTCCTGGTAAAGTTGGTTTCATAATGTCGTCAAACCGTGGGCTCACCTCATCGGCCATTTTGAGGCTTAGATCAAAAAAGAGAATTGCGTGAGAGCCGTACCGTCTGCCCGTTCTGCAATCGGAGGCCCTGGTACTGCCCATCTTCGTAGAACGAGCAAACAAGCGGAAGCCTCACGCAGATATACGTGCAGACGCACCGACGACCTGTGCTTGTACACGGGTGACAGTGCGGATATACACATCCACAGGCATCCACTGTCTGCTTCATTCTTGACGAAGAGTGAAATTTACCAGATTTCCGATTGCCAAGAAAGAGCGTCGAGTAAACGCATTCAATAAAAACTACACTCGAGACATTATATGTGTTCGAGTACCCTCACATCCGCATTTCCGATTTGATTCTTCAACGGAGTGATGGCATTTGCAAAGTTAATCAATTTTTTATCTTTTAACTTATTCTCTCCGGATTTTTCATTTTTCCCCGTCGAAATTACAAAGTCAGGTGTGAGAAGCTTGGTTATCCCGGGGAAAGGCAATTGAGAAGAGAGTGAGTGGAAATAACGAAACGGGGACCATCCGGCCGGATGGTCCCCGCTTGAGGTTGGGCTATGTGGGGGGTTACTCTTTGCATTTGGCGGCGATGAACATGCGGTTCATGCGGCCGATGTTGTAGAGCTTGATGTTCTTGGGACATTCAGCGGAACATGCGCCGGTGTTGGTGCAGTTGCCGAATCCGAGCTCGTCCATCTTGGCTACCATGGCGCGGACACGACGGTCTTTCTCGACTTCGCCCTGGGGAAGAAGTGCGAGCTGGCTGATCTTGGCCGACACGAAGAGCATTGCGGAGCCGTTCTTGCAGGCAGCTACACATGCTCCGCAGCCGATGCAGCTTGCAGAGTCCATCGATTCGTCGGCGTTGACCTTGGAGATGGGAAGGTCGTTGGCATCCTGCGCACCGCCGCAGTTGAACGATACGTAACCGCCGGCCTGCTGGATCTTGTCGAATGCGTTACGGTCTACCATGAGGTCCTTGATCACGGGGAAGGCGGCTGAACGCCAGGGCTCGACCGTGATGGTCTCGCCGTTCTGGAAGCGGCGCATGTAGAGCTGGCAGGTTGTCGCTCCGGTTGCGGGACCGTGGGGATGTCCGTTGATGTAGAGCGAGCACATGCCGCAGATACCCTCGCGGCAGTCATGGTCGAAGACGATCGGCTCCTGGCCCTCTTCGACGAGGCGCTCGTTCAGGATGTCAAGTGTCTCGAGGAAAGAGGTGTCGGGAGTTGTCTCGACATCGTTATAAGTCACGAATTGCCCCTGAGCCTTGGCGTCTGCCTGGCGCCAAACCTTGAGGTTGACTTTCATTATATTCTCTTCCATTGTAGGTTTTCTTTGCTTTTGGGGTGATTATGACTTGTAGTTACGGGTCTGGACTTTGATAGCCTCATAGTGGAGGGGCTCGATAACCTGAGTCGGAGCCTTCGCGTCTGAGCCGGCATAATCCCAGCAGGAAACGTAGAAGTAGTTCTCGTCGTCGCGTTTTGCCTCGCCCTCTTCGGTCTGGTACTCTTCACGGAAGTGACCGCCGCAGGACTCGTTGCGTGCGATGGCGTCGTATGCCATGAGCTCACCCATTGTGATGAAGTCGTTGAGACGGAAAGCCTTGTCGAGTTCGATGTTCATTCCTTCGGCCGAGCCGGGGATGAAGAGGTCGGAGTCGAATTCCTTGCGGAGCTCCTTGAGCTTCTCGATTGCAGTCTCGAGACCCTCTTTCGTACGGCCCATTCCGACGTATTCCCACATGATGTGGCCGAGCTCCTTGTGGAGCGAGTCGACGGAGCGTTTGCCGTGGATACCCATGAGTTTGTCCATCTTGGCCTGACATGCGGCTTCGGTTTCGGCGAACTCGGGGAGGTCGGTAGAGAAGCGGGGAACTGAGATCTGATCGCTCAGGTAGTTCTGGATTGTATAGGGGAGGACGAAATAGCCGTCGGCGAGACCCTGCATGAGGGCGGAAGCACCGAGACGGTTAGCGCCGTGGTCGGAGAAGTTGCACTCACCGATGGCGAAGAGACCCTTGATGGTGGTCTGGAGCTCGTAGTCGACCCAGATACCGCCCATTGTGTAGTGGATGGCGGGGAAGATCATCATCGGGTTGTAGTAGTTCTGACCGTCCTTTGTGTTGGCGAGCTCGCCGGGGTTGACGTCGGTGATCTCTTCATACATGTCGAAGAGGTTGCCGTAACGCTGGCGGACAACGTCGAGGCCGAGGCGGTTGATAGCTTCGGAGAAGTCGAGGAACACGGCGAGGCCTGTGTTGTTTACGCCGAAGCCTTTGTCGCAGCGCTCCTTGGCGGCGCGGGAAGCGACGTCACGGGGAACGAGGTTACCGAAGGCGGGATAACGGCGTTCGAGATAGTAGTCGCGCTCTTCCTCGGGGATATCGGAACCCTTGATCTCGCCGCGCTGGAGTTTCTTTGCGTCTTCGATGTTCTTCGGAACCCAGATTCGTCCGTCGTTACGCAGAGACTCCGACATCAGGGTGAGCTTGGACTGTTTGTCGCCGTGAACGGGGATACATGTCGGGTGGATCTGAACGAAAGCGGGGTTTGCGAACAGAGCGCCCTTGCGGTAGCATGCCATAGCGGCCGACACGTTACATCCCATTGCGTTTGTAGAGAGGAAGTATGTGTTTCCGTATCCGCCGGTAGCGATCACGACAGCGTGAGCGGCGAAGCGTTCGAACTTGCCGGTCACGAGGTTCTTGGCGATGATTCCGCGTGCGCGTTCAACACCGTCCTTGTCCTTGATGAGGACGACATCGTGCATCTCGTAGCGGTTGAAGCTCTTCACCTTTCCGAGCTGGATCTGGCGGTTGAGCGAAGAGTATGCGCCGAGAAGGAGCTGCTGGCCGGTCTGGCCTTTGGCGTAGAATGTACGGGACACCTGGGCGCCACCGAAAGAACGGTTGGCGAGGAGACCGCCATATTCGCGTGCGAAGGGAACACCCTGAGCGACGCACTGGTCGATGATGTTGTTCGACACTTCGGCCAGACGGTAGACGTTAGCCTCGCGTGCGCGGTAGTCACCACCCTTGACTGTATCGTAGAAGAGACGGTAAACGGAGTCGCCGTCGTTCTGATAGTTCTTCGCTGCGTTGATACCACCCTGAGCGGCGATAGAGTGAGCGCGGCGGGGAGAGTCCTGGATGCAGAAGTTGAGGACATTGAAGCCGAGTTCTGCCAGGGTCGAGGCTGCGGATGCGCCGGCGAGACCTGTGCCGACAACGATCACGTCAAGTTTACGCTTGTTGGCGGGGTTGACGAGTTTCTGGTGAGCCTTGTAGTTGGTCCATTTCTCAGCGATAGGACCTTCGGGGATCTTGGAATCCGCCGGATTCATTACTTTTACGTTCTTATTGAGTTCCATTTCGCTAAGATATTAATGCTGGGGCTGACCCAGGAACATGGGATTGATTTCTTCTTCAGTCTGGCCTTCTTCGAGGAGGTCGAGGAGGGCTACCGTGCGGCCTACGAGCTCAGACTGTTTTGTGAACTCGGGGTTGTTGGCCTGCATAGCCTTGAACTGTTCGTTTGAGAACTGTTCGTTCATCTGACGGAGCTGGAAGCTGAAAGTCTTGTAGGGCATTGCAGTGATTGCCTGAGCGGCATCGGGACCGAAGTCTTTCTCATACATCGGGACGAGCATTTCCTTGTATTGGTCGCGGAGGCGTTCGTTGCGGAGGAAGAACTTGTTGTTAGCCTGGACGGTGAAGAGGATAGCCTGGGCGATGAAGAGGAGGATCACGATAGAGGTCCACCAGCAACCGATCTTCTTCAGGCGGGGAATCCATGCTGTGCTGTCCCAACCCACAGTCTGGAACATTGACCAGAAACCGTGGTTCATGTGGAACCAGAGGGCGATGAAGCCGATGATGTAGACGATGATGGTCCAGGGGCACTGGAAGGCCATCTGAAGGAAGAGTGTGCCGGCTGCGGGGGGCAGAACATCATCGACACCGCGGATTTCCTGGAGCTGCATCTTGGCCCAGAACTGGATCAGGTGGACAACGAGGAACGCGAGGATGACGATACCGAGAACGAGCATGTTCTTAGAGGACCACTCCACGCTTGCGGGGCGCTTCTCGATAGAGTAGCGGATTGAGCCGCGGGCGTTGCGGTTCTGAACCGTCAGCCACACTGCATAGAAGATGTGGATGATCACGAGCACTGCCAGACCGGCCGAAGCGATCAGGGCATACCAGTTGGCGCCGAGGAACTCGCAGATGGAGTTATAGGCTTCGGGCCAGAGGAGCGCTACGGAATTCATCAAACAGTGAAATGTGACGAATAGGACGAGACATGCACCCGTGAGGGCCATGACGAATTTACGTCCTACAGATGAGTTTAATAACCACATAGCAGAATTTGATTTTAGATTAGTTTATTGTATTTATGGATGTTTTTCAGGTTGTCTGCGATATGTCGTTCCAAGACAGTCCCTTCCCCACTGTCCGGCACGCTCCGGCGCCTTTTCCGGCGTTTCCGGAACCGGGCGACAGGAGACGGTCTACAGTAAAGTGCAAAATTATCATAAATTATCGGTCTGACAAAAGAAAAACCGCGGAAAATAAGTATTGCAGGAACCAAATTAAAATTGTAACTTTGCGAGCGGTTTCCGTGTGGCTTCCGAATCAAACCGGGGGCGTCATGAAAACCGGGCCGGTCCGGTAGCTCAGCTGGATAGAGCATCTGCCTTCTAAGCAGACGGTCATGCGTTCGAGTCGCATCCGGATCACCCCTTTTAACAGACGCGGGCCGCTGTTTCTTCCCGGAACAGCGGCCCGTAATTTTTGCTTCAGGCTTTTTCCTTGAAGAGGAGGGCTGTGGCCGTGGCGGCGATGCCCTCGCGGCGCCCCGTGTATCCGAGGCCTTCGGTGGTCGTGGCCTTGACCGAGACGCATCCGGTGTCGATTGACATCACATCGGCCAGAGTCCGGCGCATCAGGTCAATGTGGGGCCTGAGCTTCGGCGCTTCGGCCATGACCGTGATGTCGCAGTTCCCGATTTCCCACCCTTGCTGACGGATCAGGCGGCAGACTTCAGCCAGAAGTTTTTTCGAATCTATTCCTTTGTAGCGCGGATCGGAATCGGGAAAATGCTTGCCGATGTCCCCGAGGGCGAGCGCTCCAAGCAGAGCGTCGCAGAGCGCGTGGATGGCGACATCGGCGTCACTGTGGCCCAGCAGACCCTTGTCATGTTCGAGACGAACGCCGCAAAGCCATAATTCCCTGTCCCCGACAAGACGGTGGACGTCAAAACCGTTTCCGACTCTGATATTCATATTGAATGATAAATTTTGAAGTGCAAAAATAACTGTTTGTTGTGAATTTTCAACCCGGAATTGCAGATAAAGCGTTATCTTTGCATCTGATAATGGCAACTGAAAAGGAAATCACGGCCGCCAAACAGCGGTTTCAGATAATAGGCGATTCTCCGCTGCTCATACAGGCGATTGACCGCGCTCTGCGCGTGGCACCGATCGACCTGTCCGTGCTTGTAACCGGAGAATCGGGTTCGGGAAAGGAATTCTTTCCGAAAATCATCCACCAGTTCGGAGCCCGGAAACACAAGAAATACATAGCCGTCAATTGCGGCGCCATTCCGGAAGGGACAATCGACTCCGAACTGTTCGGCCACGAGAAAGGATCCTTTACAGGCGCCGTCAGCGCCCGCAAGGGATATTTCGAAGAAGCGGACGGAGGCACTATCTTTCTGGACGAAGTCGCCGAACTCCCGCTGACGACCCAGGCACGGCTCCTGCGCGTTCTCGAGACAGGCGAATTTCTGAAAGTCGGCTCGAGTACCGTTCAGAAAACCGATATCCGTGTCGTCGCGGCGACGAATGTCGATCTCGTCGAGGCAGTGCGCCAGGGCCGTTTCCGCGAGGATCTCTATTACCGGCTCTCGACAGTCGTGATCAATGTTCCCGACTTGCACGACCGGGGAGACGACATCTTCCTCCTTGCGCGGAAATTTGCCGCCGATTTTGCCGAGAAATATGTAACGCGACCCATCACATTCTCCGAAGAAGCACGGCGGACGATGATGCTATACCACTGGCCCGGAAACGTCCGCCAGCTGAAAAATGTCGTCGATCAGCTTGCGCTTTTCGAAGCCGGAACGGAAATCGGGCGCAACACGCTGATGGATCTGCTTCCGATCGGGCGTCATGAGGAGAACCGCCTTCCGGCCCTGCATTCCGCACCGGCCGACACCGAACGCCAGCTGCTCTGGCAGATGGTGCTGAACCTTCAGGAAGAGGTCAAGGCACTCCGTGCCGAAGTTCAGGGAAAGTCAGCCTCAGGCCATAACGACAAACCCCTTCAGTCACTTCCGCTCGATCTGAAGACGCAAAGCCACGATTCACGTCCAACGGAATGGATGGATGTCGAAGCGGTAGACGTCGGTGATCTCGACACAGCCGGACGCTCGGCCGAAGCGGCGGCGATCGCGACGGCACTCAAAAAGGCCGACGGCGACAAGAAAGCGGCGGCCGAACGCCTGAACATCTCCCTCCGTACCCTATACCGCAAGATAAAGGAACTGCATCTCGAAAGCTGAACCCGATGAGAAACATCTTCCGATCCACACTGCTGACAACAGCACTCCTTGTCCTGACAATCGTCATGGCAGGGTGCACCATCAGCTATAAGTTCAACGGTTCCGCCATAAACTATGACATTTACAAGACCATAGACATCGGAGAATTCCCAATCCGCGCGGCACTTGTATATCCGCCGCTTCAGCAGACGTTCGAGAACGATCTTCTCGATGCCGTCACACGCCAGACACGTCTGAACGAGGTCGACGGTCCGGCAGATCTTGAGATGACCGGCGAGATCACCGGCTATTCCCTCTCGCCCCAGGCGGTCGGAGTGGACGCATACGCAACCGAGACACGGCTGACAATCACCGTACGCGTCCGCTATACGGACCACAAGAATCCGTCGAACGACATTGACCAGACATTCTCCGCATACAGACAGTTTTCGTCTTCGCTCATGCTGACCGATGTTCAGGATGAACTGTGTCAGGAGATATCCAAAGAACTCGTAGACCTGATCTTCAACGCCACACTCGGAAACTGGTAAGATTCCGCTTGAAGTCGGTCTTATAAACCAACGCCACTATGAAGAAATCGCCATACTGCGTTCTGCAATATATCGAAGCGCTCCGCGCGCTTCCCGCCGAGGCCGCACCGGAAGAACGCCGAAGACTCGAACGGCTGATCGAAGTCAACATAGGAGATGCTGATGTGCTTGCCGACGTTCTCGGACGCACACCCGTTCCTTTCGATAACTTCTATGGCGACCGGGATGCCGAAACGCCCGATACGGGAGACACGATCCAGATTTTTCTCTCAAACTTCGGACAGCCGGGAGTCTCCACATCACCTATTCCCGACGAGATTCCGATTGCTCCGGCTATTGATTATGCCGCCACTATACTTTCCCAAAGTCCCGCACAGGCAACAGAAGAGACCCCATCGCCGGCACAAGCCGTGGAGGAGGGTATATCACCCGAACCGGCCCCTCTGACCGAGAGTCTCGTTAAAATATTGGTTAAGAACGGCAAATATGAGGAAGCATTACAAATTATTACGGAATTAAACTTGAAAAATCCGGAAAAAAGTATTTACTTTGCAGACCAAATGCGCTTCATACGCAAAGTGCTCATCTGCAAATCAAAAACCAACACATAAATATGTACATTTTTCTTTCAATACTGATCGTCATCGCCTGCATCCTTCTGATCGGCGTCGTGCTTATTCAGAAATCAAAGGGAGGCGGTCTCGCATCTGACTATTCCGCCGGCAACCAGTATATGGGCTACCGCAAGACAACAGACTTCATTGAGAAAGCGACATGGACACTTGCAGGATTCATCTGCATCATCAGCATCTGCGCTTCCTTTGCAGTCAAGGCACCCGTGATCACCTCCGGAATTGCACCGGCACCCGCAGCAACATCTGCTCCGGCTCCGGCATCGACAACAGCTCCGGCTCCCGCGCCTGCCCAGGCTCCGGCCAACTAAAGACGAACCACTCTCAACGAGTACGGCCTCCGTTCTGATGGAACGGAGGCCGAATTTTTTAACAAACGATGGAGTTAAGGTCTTTAAAGTCGTTAAGGTCCCTAGGGTCCTTAAAGTCCTTAAGGTCCTTAACGACGAGAGCACACAGAGGATTTTGGAAGCTCGCCGACCCTAAGGTCCTTAAAGTCCTTAAGGTCCTTAACGACGAGAGCACACAGAGGATTTTGGAA
>CAYMTQ010000085.1:0-8565 GCA_964393395.1 uncultured Sangeribacter sp. | reverse complement strand
CAGGTCGGACATGGCACGCCATGTCCGTACATTTAAGGCACGTGCAAATTATGGCCCAGTCTCTTGACTAACTGACTGGTTATCAACTTAACATGCCAAAGGCATGTCCCTATAAAGCAATTGAATGAGAGTTCTGCAACACACTCCTACAAGAGGATGATATTCATGATCTTGAAGATTCTCAGATGATGTATTGATGGGGCGCAAAAGAGGCAGGCGCCGTGTCCGGTGGGGACGCGGCGCCTGAGTTATCGTTCAGAGGGGAAAGAATCAGCAGGGGAGTGCTTCGTTTGTCTTGTGGACAGCCTCTGCGCTCTTGTGGAAGAGCTCTTTCTCTTCTGCTGTGAGGTCGAGTTCGATGATCTTCTTGATGCCACCCTTGCCGAGTACGCAGGGAACACCGATGCAGAGATCCTTCTCGCCATACTCGCCGTCGAGCAGTGCGGAGCAGGGGATGATGCAGTCCTGGTCGTGGATGACAGCCTCAACAACTTCTGCTGTTGCTGCGCCGGGAGCGTACCATGCTGATGTGCCGAGAAGCTTTGTCAGTGTAGCACCACCGACCATTGTGTCAGCGACAACCTTGTTCAGAGTCTCTTCGTCGAGCCATGTTGTCACGGGGATACCGCGCAGAGTGGCGAAACGCTTCATCGGGATCATTGTGGTGTCGCCGTGGCCGCCGATTACGAAACCTTCAACCTCGTTGGGGTTTGCGTTGAGAGCCTTTGCGAGATAGTATTTGAAACGGCTTGAGTCGAGTGCGCCGCCCATGCCGATGATACGGTTTTTGGGAAGACCGGAGATCTTGTGGATCAGGTAGGTCATTGTGTCCATCGGGTTGGAAACGCAGACGATCACGGCGTTGGGGCTGTGAGCGAGAACAGACTCGGTCACCTGCTTAACGATACCGGCGTTCACACCGATAAGTTCTTCACGGGTCATTCCGGGCTTGCGGGGAATACCGCTTGTGATAACGACAACGTCGCTGTTTGCAGTAGCTGCGTAATCGTTTGTCACACCGTTGATACGGGTGTTCATGTCGAGCAGATTTGCGGTCTGCATCATATCCATAGCCTTACCTTCGGATACGCCTTCCTTAATGTCGATCATTACGACTTCGTCGGCGATCTCGCGGAGAGCCATCACGTTAGCTGCGGTAGCGCCTACGTTGCCGGCGCCAACAACTGTTACTTTTGACATAACTGTTCTTTATAATTGGTTAGATTTTGGGTTATCACGCAGAGTGGCGGAGCGGGTCCGCCTATGCATTGCAAAGTTACAAAAACTTTCGCTATCCGAGTTGACTTCAGTCGGGAAATTTTGGGACCGGGTCTAAGAAATGGGCTCTTACGGAACGCAGAAGTAGAACCTGTTTATTTTGAAAGTCAGGCGAGTATCCCTTTGCCCTCACGGATAATCCCGGGCTCAGCCCCCGTGCAGTCGACGACCGTTCCCGGTTCGGTCCCGCCGTCACCGTCCGCAACGAGGAGTGCGGCGCGTCCGTCGTATGCTTCGGCGATCAGTTCCGGATTAATCATGTAGTCATCCGATTCGACGTGGATCGACGTTCCGATGAGAGGCGATCCGTAATGTGTGATGATCTGCCGGCAGACCTGATTGTCCGGTATCCTGACCCCGACGGTCTTTCTCTCCTTGAAAGCTTTCGGAAGTGTCGGGGCCGATTTGAAGATAAACGTGAAAGGGCCGGGCACATTCTCCTTCAACAGCCGGAAGGAGCTGTTGTCGAAGCGGGAATATTCCGAGGCCATCGCGATGTCGTCACATAATATCGAGAGCGTGTTCTTTTCCGGCTTGATACCTTTGATCCGGCACACTTTATCGACTGCCTTCGGGTTCAGGGCGTCGGCCGCCACGGAATAGAGCGTGTCGGTCGGGATGATGACCACCTCCCCCTGTTTCAGCAGTCCGGAAATCTCAGCGAGCTGTTTGTCGGAGGCTTTGCCCCAGCATTCAATAATCTTCATGAGCTTCAAAGATTTTCAAGAATCGTCCGGACGGCCGAGAAGGTGCGTTCGGGAGCCTCTGTCCAGAAATTGCGGTATTGTTCGATGTTCTCGCCCGAACCGGGGGTGTCGCTGACGACACGGACAATTCCGAACGGAATCCCGCTGTCGGCGCATGTCTGGGCGATCGCCGCCGACTCCATGTCGCATGCGAGTGCCGAAGGGAATGTTTCCTTGATCCGCTTCACTTCCGACGCTTTCGAGATGAAAGAGTCGCCCGAGCAAATCAGTCCGAAGCGGATGTTGTCTCCGTGAAGATTCCGCCGGGCAGTCTCAAGAAGGTGTTCATCAGCCGGGAGGAACTGGGAGAAGCCATCGGCCGCTCCGGGGTCTGTTCCGGGGCCGCACCACACGTCGTGGTATGCCGCATATTCCGCGATGAAGAGCGAGCCGATCTTCATCGACTTGTCACACCCTCCGGCCACACCGGAGTTGATCACGAGATCCGGCCCGAAGGCCTTGATCAGGCGGTATGTGTTGAGTGCGGAATTGACTTTTCCGATTCCACACTGCATCAGGGCCAGTTCATGGCCGGCATAATGACCGCGGAACCAGCGGCGTCCGTCGGTTTCTTCTTCCTTCAGGTCCTCGAAGAGAGGTAGCAGAAGGGAGAGTTCCTTCTGCATTGCGGCGAGTATTGCGATTTTCATGATTCACATTAATTTATGAAACGGGCTCCTTTATTATCGGGTACCTTCATTATTTTGATTTTGAGGGATTGCCGAGATCCTTGGCCGGTTTTTTGCATTTGTCAGCAATGGCGCACCCGCAGCAACCGGAGACTGATTCATTCTTGCGCCGGCATGTCCGCCAGACCTTGACCGAAATCCAGACCAAGGCGCCGAGCACGATCACCGCCACTAAGGTGTATTGTATCTTTAACTGGAGGTCCATAGTTCTGAAATTGAAGATCCCTATTATTACCTTAATTATAACAATTTGAGGGTCAGACCGGTTCTCCGATTGTCCGGTTTGCGTTGTCTCGAAGGACCTCGGTCGTTATGTGGGTGATCATCTGCTTCAGCTGGCTGATGAACTCCGCCGGGGAATAGTCTCCGCGTTCGATAGCCCGGAGGCGTCCCTCCCAGATTCCGGTCAGCTTCGCACTCTTCAGCAGTTCATCCTGAATGATGTCGATCAGGTCAATTCCCGCCTGGGTTGCCCGCAGCGATTTTCGCTCCTTGCGGATATATTTCCGTTTGTACAGGATTTCGATTATTGCGGCGCGGGTAGACGGACGGCCGATTCCGTTTGCCTTGAGCGATTCACGGAGATCCTCGTCCTCGATCTGTGCTCCGGCGGTCTCCATGGCTTTCAGAAGGGTTCCTTCGGTATAATACTTCGGGGGCTGAGATGTCTTTTTTGCGAGAAACGGTTCGTGTAGACCCTTCTCTCCTTTGGTGAAGACCGGAAGTGTCTGCTGTTCATCGCCTTTACCCTTGACGGAATCTGTCTGCTGGTCGTCCTGGTCTTTCTGATAGACCATCTTCCAGCCGGGATTGAGAATCACTTTCCCGGTCGCTTTGAACGAATATTTTTCAGCACGGGCATTGACGGTGGTCTGCTCAAATTCGCAGTCCGGGTGAAAGACCGAGATGAAACGCCGGGCGATCAGGTCGAAGATGTTTGCCTCATTGGCAGGCAGCCCCTGGGGGAGAGGCTGGCCGGTGGGAATGATGGCGTGGTGGTCGGTGACTTTGGAATTGTCGAAAACCTTCTTGCTCTTTTTCAGCTTACCTTTCCGGATCGGGGTCAGGATGTCTGCATACTTGCCCATAAGGGAGCCGAGTATCGGTCCGCACTTGGGATAAACGTCATCGGTCAGATATGTGGTGTCGACGCGCGGATAAGTTGTCAGCTTCTTTTCATAAAGGCTCTGAATGGTGCGCAGCGTCTCCTCCGCACCCATGCTGAACTTGCGGTTTGCTTCGACCTGAAGCGATGTCAGGTCGAAAAGACGCGGAGGCGCCTCTTTACCTTTTTTCTTCTGAACGTCGGTTATCTCAAGTTCGGAACCGCGGAGAGCTTCGACGGCAGCCTTCCCTTTAGCCTCATCTTCAAACGGTTTGAGAGAGGAGGTGAAGACCGTTCCGCGGTATTTTGTCCGCAGTTCCCATGTGTCTTTAGGTACGAAGTTCTCGATTTCGCGCTGACGGTTGACGACGAGGGCAAGCGTCGGGGTCTGGACGCGGCCGACCGAGAGGGGAGGCTGCTTCTCACCGCCGGGGTTACGGGGACGGTATTTCAGTGTATACAGACGCGTCGCGTTCATTCCGAGAATCCAGTCGCCGATGGCACGGCATAATCCGGCGAGATATAGATTCTCAAGTTCCTTTTCAGGCAGGAGATGGCTGAATCCCTCGCGGATCGATTCGTCGGTCAGCGAAGAGATCCAGAGTCTTTCGACCGGTTTGTCACACCCGGCTTTCTGCATCACCCAACGCTGGATCAGCTCACCCTCCTGGCCGGCATCGCCGCAGTTGATCACCTTGTCGGCTTTCTTGATCAGCGATTCGATAACGGAAAACTGGTGCTGTATTCCCTTGTCGTCCATGAGCTTGATTCCGAATTTCGGCGGAATCATCGGGAGGGCCGAAAGGGACCAGTATTTCCATGACGGGGTGTAATCGGCCGGTTCCTTCAGACAGCATAGGTGGCCGAAGGTCCACGTGACGCAATATCCGTTGCCTTCGTAATATCCGTTTTTCTGTTGATTCGCACCGATGATGGCCGCGATATCCTTTGCGACGCTCGGTTTCTCGGTGATGCAGACAATCATTTCCTGTGAAATAGTGACTAAGACCGTGGATCTTATGAAAAAAGGAGTCTAAGACCGTCGGAGGTTATTCCGGAAGATGTTTGGCCTCTTCCCAGATTTCATCCATCTCGGCCAGAGTCATGTCCTTCAGGGATTTACCCATTTCGTGAGCTCTCTTTTCGAGATGGTTGAAACGTTTGATGAACTTGCGGTTTGTCTTTTCGAGTGCGTTTTCCGGATCGACACCATAGAGTCTGGCGGCGTTGACCACAGAGAAGAGGAGATCTCCGAATTCCTCTTCGGCGCCCTCGTGATTACCGTTTTTGATCTCGGCTTCGACCTCGCTCATCTCCTCCTTGACTTTTTCCCAGACCTGTTCCTTCTCTTCCCAGTCGAAACCGACATTGCGGGCCTTCTCCTGGATTCTGTTTGCCTTGATCAGGGCCGGAAGGGCGGCGGGGACGCCGGCAAGCACCGTCTTGTTGCCCCCCTTCTCCTTGAGTTTGATCTGTTCCCAGTTCTGGAGCACAGCCTCGGCCGTGTCGGCTTTCACGTCGCCGTAGATATGAGGATGGCGGAATTTCAGCTTTTCGCTCAACGTGGTCATCACGTCGCCTATGTCGAAACGGTTCTGTTCGGAAGCGATCTTGGAATAGAAAGCGACATGGAGCAGCACATCGCCGAGTTCCTTCTTGATATTCGGGACATCATCGGCTATGAGTGCGTCGGCAAGTTCATAAACCTCCTCGATAGAGTTCGGCCGCAGACTCTCGTTGGTCTGTTTGGCATCCCAGGGACACTTCTCGCGCAGAGTGTCCATCACGTCGAGGAATTCCCCGAAAGCTTTCAGCTGTTCTTCTCTTGTAGTCATAATTTAATCGATAAGAAGGGCTCTTAAACGTACAATACCGGTATATCAACTGACAAAGCCGGTATTTAAACGGACTATGCCTGTATTTAAACGGACAAAGCCCGTTATCGGAGCCGTGCTTTTAATTCCGCCGGTTAAAGTGAACTACAAAATTAGCAAAAAATTCGCCGTCAGTCAAACCCATCGCTACCATATGAGTTTCGTTTCACTTTTAGGTTAAGTTAATAAAATTATGATTTACAAATAGTTGATGTGCTTATTAGGTAATTTGGGGCGAAACCGTTCGGTAATTTGAGGCGAAACCGTTCGGTAATCTGAGGCGAAACCGTTCGGTAATCTGAGGTGAAATCGTTCGGTAATTTGAGGTGCGCATTATTTTGATGAACCCATGTTCAGACTATGGCCAAAAAATCGGAGACGGGTAAAATAAACGGTGTATTTTCGTGGCAAATTACTGAAAATCATCACAATCATGACCTATATTGATTACATCAAGATGTTCTGGCACACCGACAGAATTGAAGGTACCACAACTCCCGAGGCGAAACTCTATTTCTACCTATTGGAGAAATGTAATCTCACGGGTTGGAAGAATCCCTTCTCGGTCGAAACCCGCGTCATCATCATTGAACTCGGAATCACCCGCAAGCAGTTGATCCTCGCCCGGGAGGGCCTCAGGGAGAAGGGTCTCATAGATTTCAAGGCAGGCGAAGGAAAGATTATTGCGCCGACCTATTGTCTTCCCGAAAGAAACGATCAAGGCAAGTTGTTTTTTCCTCTCGAAAGAGAAGCGAAAATTTCACGTATCAGAATAGGTAATCGGTTTCCTGGAGAAACCGATTCGCAAACCGATGTGCAAACCGATGTGCAAACCGATCCGCAAACTGATCCGCAAACTGATCCGCAAACCGATTCGCAAACCATATATAATAAGACTAATAAGACAATAAAGACTAAAAAGAGAGGGAAGACAATTCTTCGCTTCGCTCAGAATAGCGCGCGGGAAGATTCCCCCAAAGTTGTTGAAACTTTTAATCAAGAAATTCAGCCGGTGGAAAATTCTGCGGAGGAGAAGGCAGGGAGTGCGGAGAAATTTCCTGAAAATGTTCCGGCCGAAATCTCGGAAACCGCCGTCCCGGCTGAAGAAGACGACATCGATGCGAGAAGAGCGGAGGCGCGCCGGCAATGCGGGATAGTGCGACGTGACATTCTCTCGCGTCCTAAGACGCTCGAATCAGACTCACTCTCGATCGGAGTCACGATTCAAGAGCTGACCGACATAATAGAGATGATACTGACGGACTGGAGCGAGGGTGGAGTGACACATCCCACCTCCGGACCCTTCAATCTCGGTGATGCCGTGTTGCATTTGCGGAGGCTGATCCCGATCAAGTTCCGTAACGTCTGGCAGACGCAGTCGAAACACCCTGATGCGCGTCGTCTCGCAAGTGCCCGTCTCCGCAAGTATGCCCTCGATTGCCTCAATGCTCCGGTCACACACCGGCTTCCTACCGTCGAAGATCTCCCTTATTGACCGTACCTTCATTTTCAACCTATAATAAAATATTTTAAACATGGAATTTATATCTTCTAATTGTTCAGATAACTCGGGATCGCGAAACGAAATGTTTGCTCTTCAGATTCAAGAAGAGAACAAGCAGATAATTTCACGATTCGGAAGTCCCGATAATCTTATTGAGAAATTCGGAATTGCCAATCAGCGGCTTTATCTCAAGCACGAGGAGAGGGCGATAACCTCGAATGTTCCTTCGCTCAGGAAGATGTTGCGGGCATACGGCGAGGATGTGATAATGAGGTTGTTGCGTCTTCATGTGACCGAAGCACTGGAATGTATCGCGGACGATGGCCGGGCATTGCCGACCGATGTGGAGCGTATCACGATGGGGATGGTTGACATGCCATTCGGTCAGAGTATCTCGTTTCCGACCATTCTCGCATTCTTCTATGCACTGAAAAATGGAGACTGTGACATCTATGGCCGGGTGACCACACGCAAGGTGATGGAATGTTTCAGGAACTGGTGTGAGAAGGCACGGATCCGTCAGGACCGAATGAGGGACCAGCTTGAGAAAGAGCGTGAAGAAAAGCGACTGGCGTTGCCGGCACCGAAGGCTGTCACATGGGAGGAATACCGGGCTCTCCGTGGCATCAAGGAGAAAACCTGTGTCGAGTACATTCTCGCCAGCATCCGCCGCGAAGGTTCACCGCGCAAGTTCCCTCCCGCAAGATAACCGCCCGTTACCGATTGGAAATGCGGAATTAAATTGGGAAAAGGACCGGATTTGGAAAAAGAATCGGAAAAGAGCGGAATTGGAAACGAAGGATTGAATCGGAAACGAAGGACTGAATTGGAAACGAAGGACTGAATTGGAAACGAAGGATTGAATTGGAAACAGAACTGAAATGAAAAAAGAAGTTACGGAACTCTTATTCTCGGCTCTGCCGAGCCTCGTCAGGAACGGGGCGGATCCTCGCGGAACTATTTATAATTTAACATATTCGGCCGCAATGGGTTACGGAGCCTTGCGGAGCTTTCCGGATCCTCCCGGAACGATTTGATAAAATGAATGTCGGACTTTGATAAAATGAATGTGGGAAGCTATGCGCCGTAGGTGCATCACATTGTAGGCCAGGGTAAGGAGGGTCGACAGACCCGACGCAGCCTTGGTTAACGTCACCATCGACATCACGCGCCGCGTAGCGGTGCAACAAGCCTTCCGGTAGTTGTCAAATTTATCTAGGTATTTATCACATCTTTCAGTGTGTCACCCCTAAAGGGGCTCCCATTACTTTTATATGATCAACCCCGGTTGCGTCGGACCTAAAGGCCCTCCTTACCGGGGCCTACAATGTGTCGCGCCGCTGGCGCTCTTTTCAATCAAAACGTACAG
>CAYMTQ010000084.1:0-9115 GCA_964393395.1 uncultured Sangeribacter sp. | reverse complement strand
AAAGGAATTCTTCCGACATTTTAGCTAATTTCGCACTTGCTTGTTTAATCTGCGGAGTGATATTTCATTGGCTCAAGTTTGGATTTGGGGCACAGATTTATTAACTTTGTTAGTTGCGACCGAAGGTAAGAGTGAATGTTCGGAAATTTGAGGCGATTTTTGCCGGAAGGTCGGTTTATTTCGAAAAGTCATTTCAAGATGAAGATATATTTTGCCCCGGTTCAGGGTCACACAGATGCACCATACAGACATTTCCACGCAGGAAGATATATTCCCGCCACCGAATACTATACGCCGTTCATCAGGCTCGAGCAGGGGTCAGTCCGAAAGAAAGATCTCAATGATTTGAATGCCTCTGCGGAGTATGGTGACTCGGTCGTTCCGCAAGTAATCTTCAGGGATTATGACGAGCTCTCTGTCCTAACGGATATTCTGGCAGGAAGCGGTTTCGGGAGAATTGACATCAACATGGGGTGTCCTTTCCCCTTGCAGACTGCCCGGGGACGCGGAGCCGCCACTGCCGGATCTCGCGAAGCCGCGGATGCTGTCAGAAGTGTCGTCGAAAATCATGAAGGAATCAGGTTTTCGGTCAAGATGCGTCTCGGAATGGTGAGCCCCGATGAATGGAAGAATACCCTCCCTGTTCTGAATAAGCTTCCCCTGACCCACATCACGATGCATCCGAGAGTAGGCCGACAGCAATACAAAGGAGAGCCGGATCTTGAGGCTTTTTCTGAATTTCTTGAATCGGCAAAAGTGCCTGTAGTCTATAACGGAGACATCCTGACCCCTGAAGATGCCCGCAAGATTCAGGATCGGTTTCCGGCACTCGAGGGTATAATGATCGGCCGGGGACTTCTCGGGAGACCCTCCCTGACATCTGAGATTTCGGAGGATCAGGAATGGTCTCCGGAAAAGAGAAAAAACGAAATGCTCGCCTTTCACCGTCAGCTGATGGAACATTACCGTTCGACCCTCTGCGGAGATCATCAGATATTGTCCAAGATACAGCCATTCTGGGAATATGCAGAGAATGAGATCGGACGCAAGAACTGGAAAGCAATCCGGAAAGCAGGAAATATGGCGAAATATACTACTGCCCTCGCTGCCCTGAGAGAAGTCTGAGCAAGTAAATCATTCATAAAGAGTTGCCAAGAGTAAGTGACGTGACAAGGTCAGCCGTCAACGGATCCGGAAAGATAAGAAACGAATATTGTGGATAAGAAAAAAATAAATACTGAAAATAGGAAAATACAGGTCAAGGGAGCGAGAGTCAACAATCTGAAGAATGTCGACATCGAAATTCCGTTGAACCGCTTCACGGTTGTCACCGGCGTCAGCGGTTCCGGTAAGTCCTCGCTCGCTTTCGACACCTTATATGCTGAGGGACAGAGGCGTTATGTCGAATCCCTTTCGGCCTATGCGCGCCAATTCCTCGGACGTATGGCCAAACCCGAATGCGATTATATAAAGGGACTCCCCCCTGCTATTGCTATCGAACAGAAGGTCAACACCCGCAACCCACGCTCGACCGTCGGAACAGCTACTGAAATTTATGACTATTTGCGGATGCTGTTCGCCAGGGTCGGACACACGTTCTCGCCCGTCAGCGGTCAGGAAGTGAAGCGTCATGGTGTCGATGAGATCGTCAGGGAAACCGCCTCCCTGCCTGAGGGGACAAGAATTGCTGTCCTCTCCCCCATTACCGTTTCTGAGAACCGGACAATTGCCGATCAGCTCGGAGTTTATGTCAAAGAAGGTTTCTCGAGACTTGAACACAAAGGGGAATTTCTGGATATTTCAGAAATAGATCCCGAAGAGGTCGCGAAAGCACCGGAAGATTTCCGGCTGCTGATCGACCGTCTGTCATCGAGTACGGAGAAAGATGAGATTTCCAGACTCACTGATTCGGTCGAGACCGCCTATTTCGAAGGACGTGGTGAATGTATCATCCAGATTTGGGAAAACCGCGAATCTCCGAGGGAGATCACCTTCTCGAACCGCTTCGAAGCAGACGGAATGGAGTTCCGCGAGCCATCTGACATGATGTTCAATTTCAACAATCCGGTCGGCGCATGTCCCGAGTGTGAGGGTTTCGGTAAGGTTCTGGGGATAAGCGAGGATCTCGTCGTTCCAAACAAATCTCTTTCAATCCATCAGGATGCAGTCGTGTGCTGGAAAGGAGAAAAGATGTCGGAGTGGAAAAAGGATCTCGAAAGAGTTGCTTCAAGACATGGTTTCCCGATTCACACCCCCTATGCTGACCTGACTGAGGAACAGCTCGCTTTCCTCTGGCATGGAGGTGGCAAATGGCAGGGAATCGACGGCTTCTTCAACTGGGTAGATGAGAATCAGTATAAGATCCAGTACCGTGTCCTGAAGGCCCGTTACCGCGGAAAAACGGAATGTCCGGTGTGCCACGGTTCGAGGCTCCGCGAAGATGCTACATACGTCAGGGTCGGAGGAAAGAACATCACGGAGCTCGTCAAGATGCCTGTCTCCCGTCTCAGGGAGTTTTTCCGGACTCTCGAGCTCCCTGAGCAGGAACGCAAGATTGCCGAAAGGCTTCTGACCGAAATAAACTCCCGTCTCGGATTTCTTGATAAGGTCGGTCTGGGATACCTGACCCTCGACCGTCTCTCCTCTACCCTGTCCGGTGGCGAGAGCCAGAGGATCAATCTCGCCACGTCGCTCGGATCATCGCTCGTCGGCTCTCTCTACATACTCGATGAACCTTCGATCGGACTGCATTCCAGAGACACTGAAAGGCTTATCTCTGTGCTCCGGAATCTTCAGCAGATCGGAAATACAGTCATTGTGGTTGAGCATGATGAAGATATCATGAAGGCCGCAGATGAGATTATCGATGTCGGACCGGATGCGGGGCGTCTCGGAGGCAAGATTGTTTTTCAGGGAAATGTGAAGGATCTCAAATCAGAAGCACCCGAGGGTGTGTCGCATACCGTCGATTATCTTCTCGGGAGAAAGCAGATTGCCTATCCTGACCTCAGACGGCCCTGGCGCAAGTTCATTGAAGTCACCGGGGCACGGGAGAACAATCTGAAGGACATTGATGTACGTTTTCCTCTCGGAATCATGACAGTCGTTACAGGCGTCAGCGGCTCCGGCAAGTCCACGCTCGTCCGCGACGTGTTCTACAAGGCCCTCGTCCGGGCTCTCGGCGAACCCGGCGACACACCCGGGGCTCACAAGAGCCTCCGGGGTGATCTAAAGGATATATCGGCCGTCGAATTTGTAGATCAGAATCCAATCGGCACCTCGTCACGCTCGAATCCTGCGACATACCTGAAGGCTTTCGATGAAATAAGGAAGCTTTTCTCCGAAACCCAGCTTTCACGCCAGATGGGATATACCCCCGGCTATTTCTCTTTCAATTCGGAAGGTGGAAGATGCGAGGAGTGCAAGGGCGAAGGTACGATAACGATTCCGATGCAGTTCATGGCGGACATTACCGTACCGTGCGAGGCATGCGGCGGTAAACGTTTCAAGAAGGAAATCCTCGAGGTCGAATACCGCGGAAAGAACATTTATGACTTCCTCGAAATGACAATCGACCAGTGCATCGAGTTTCTTTCAGAAACTCCGGGCGCGATCGAAAAGAAGATAATCTCGCGTCTGAAACCGCTTCACGATGTCGGATTGGGTTACATAAAGCTCGGCCAGCCATCTTCGACACTTTCAGGCGGTGAGAGCCAGCGTGTGAAACTCGCCTCTTTCCTTGTCCAGGATAATCAGCCCCACACGCTGTTCATATTCGACGAACCGACAACGGGTCTGCATTTCAATGACATCGCCACACTTCTTGACTCGCTCAACCGCCTGATAGAGAAAGGACACACCGTTCTCATCATCGAACATAACCTCGATGTGATAAAGTCTGCCGACTGGGTGATTGACATTGGTCCGGAAGGTGGCGAGGAAGGTGGAAATATTGTGGCAGAGGGGACGCCGGAAGAGATCGCGATGTGCAAGGACTCCTACACCGGCAAGTTTCTGAAACCTAAGTTAATGGAAAAGTTCAGATCATGAAACGAATGAAAACACCCATTCTGACGGTTTCAGCCGCCGCAATATTTACGTTCGCATTGGCCGGATGCTCGGCAAAACAGCCGACACCTCAGGAAGAAGCTGCGCCGCAATTATATGCCGGCTCGGTGAAATGCCTGAAGAAATATATCGATTCCGTCAGAAATGCACCGGACTCGGCCGCTGTCCACAGGCTCATGTCAGAGTTTCAGGAGTCGCTGACGAAACTAAACTTTGATTTTCCGCCTAATACGGATCTGAGCATCGGAGAAGATGAGAACGACACCCTCTTCCGGTTGACCGCTGACCTTTTGGAACTGAAGGAAACGCGCCTCAGAGGTTTTTCGAGACGTGACACTGATTCAGTTGCGGTTCAACATCATGAAATCACAGCTGTCACAAATAACATTCCTTCTCAAAAATCTAAACCTTAAATGAACGCAAATCAAGTCAACATAAAGAACCGCCGGGCCTCATTCGACTATGAGATTACCGACACCTACACCGCCGGTATGGTACTGACCGGTACGGAAATCAAGTCAATTAGGGCCGGAAAAGCATCGCTGGCCGATTCATATTGCCTTATTGAAAACGGTGAGGTATGGGTAAAGGGAATGCATGTAGCTGAATATTTCTACGGTTCATATAACAACCACACGACACGCAGGGACCGCAAGCTCCTCCTTTCAAAGAAAGAAATCCAGAAGCTCCGCAAAGCCGCTGATGATCCTGGTTACACCATCATTCCTCTCCGCGTCTTCATCTCGGAGAAAGGATACGCAAAGATGGTGATTGGAGTTGCCAGAGGTAAAAAACAATATGACAAGCGAAACTCGATAAAGGAACGCGAGGAAAAGAGGAATCTCGACAGACTGATGCGGAAATGAAAGATAAAAGAAGGCCATTGGAATTGCTGGCTCCTGCCGGTAATGCCGAAATCGCGATTGAGGCGATCCGGCATGGTGCCGATGCGGTCTATATCGGACCGCCGAGCCACGGTGCGCGCAAAAGCGCGGCAAATTCCATTGAGGATATCCGGAGAGTAGTTGAATTCGCCCACCAATTCCGTTCCAAGGTTTATGCCACTGTCAACACTCTGATTTATGAGAATGAGCTCGATACGGCCCGTAATCTTGTCCGCGAGCTATATGAAGCCGGAGTGGACGCTCTGATAGTCCAGGACATGGCCCTGCTCGAGATGGATCTTCCTCCGATCGCACTTCATGCGAGCACGCAATGTGACACACGCACTGTTGAGAAAGCCCGGTTTCTTGAAGATGTGGGGTTCTCTCAGATAGTCCTCGCCAGAGAGCTGACCCTTAAGGAGATAAGGAAGATATGTGACGCCGTGTCGGTTCCCGTCGAATGTTTCATCCACGGTGCCCTCTGCGTCAGCTATTCCGGAAGATGTCACGCCTCTCAGGCCTGTATGAACCGAAGCGCCAACCGCGGTGAATGCGCCCAGATGTGCCGTCTGCCCTATACCTTGACCGACGCCACAGGAAAGGTGATTGTCCGCGACAGTCATCTTCTGTCACTTAAGGATCTCAATACCCTCTCCAATCTCGAGAGTCTCGTCGAAGCCGGTGTCAGCTCTTTCAAGATTGAGGGGCGCCTGAAAGATGTCTCATACGTCAAGAATATCGTCGGAGCCTACAGAAGAAGATTGGATGATATAATTTCCGCTCATCCCGACAAATATAAAAAGGCATCCTGCGGCTCGGTCAGTCTCGGCTTTGAACCTTCGGCTGAAAAGAGCTTCAACCGTGGTTTCACAAGCTATTTTCTCAATGACCGCAAGCAGAAGGGAATCAGCAATCCCCTGACACCTAAGTCGATGGGTGAACCGATCCGGTCTCTATCACAGTTGAACACGGGCGACGGCATTTCTTTCATCAACCGGGACGGCAAAATTGAAGGAGGTGTTGTCAACGGACTTCGAGACGGCAGAATCATCAGCCGGACACCGCTTCACATTCCGAAGGGCTCGAAAATCTTCCGGACTTATGACCGGGTCTGGCAACAGACTCTCGATAAGGAAAAATCGGAGAGAACGATAAGTCTTGATATGGCGATTGACCGGACCGGTGTGACGGCTACGGACGAACGCGGCGTGTCGGTCCGCCTTCCTCTCGGTTTTATCCCCGAGGAAGCCAAGACTCCCCAGAACCACAGGGCACAGTTTGAGAAGTTGGGCAATACCATATACCGGCTCGCTGATTTTCAGAGTCAGCTTTCCGAAAAAGATTTCATTCCGGCCTCTGTACTTTCATCTATCAAGCGTTCGCTCATTGAAAGTCTTGACAGAACAAACCGAATCACTTATCCTTTTGATCTGAGAAGAAAAGAAAGCATGGATGCGGTTTATCCTCAGGAAACTCTCGATTATCGTGACAATGTCGCCAACAGCCTTGCCCGGAAATTCTATCTCCGCCACGGAGTCCGGAACATTGAACCGGCTATGGAGACAACCGGCAAAGCAAGAAGCGGCGATGTTCTCATGACAACGCGACACTGCATTCTACGTGAACTCGGAATGTGCCGCAAAGAAAGGAAATTACGCTTTAAAGAACCGCTTTCGATCAGCACCGGCCAACATAAATTCAATCTCAATTTCGATTGCGGCCGATGTGAGATGCAGGTGCTCACACATTAATTAAACTGATCTCGACTCTGAAATCAACAGGTACCGTGAACGGTCTCTCGCGACCGTCAAAAGGTGTCACCGACGGTTTTTCCGTCAGGCTGATTTTTCTGAGGTCATATAAAGAGCCGACTTCAACAGATGTCCTTAATTCGACAAGCTTAAGTCCGGGGAGCCTCCAAGGCTTCCCGTTTATATTCAGTTCCTTGACGATCAAAGAATCGACTCTCATCCCAAAATCAATGAAAATATATAGCCTGTGGCGACCGGAAGCCCGACAATCAATAGAGAAAGCCATACAGTCGCGCTTGTCTGATCCTCTTCGGGAATCCTGAGTATCTTAATTCCGCGTGTTATGGCAAAAATGGTCCATAACGGCAGAAGCACAATGATCGGTTCGAGCATCGGCAGGAGAGAGTAGAGGATAAAGAAAAGGGCGAGAGTAGACATAGAGAAAGCGACAAAAGTCTTTCCGAAATCCGACTGAAGCACCTCTGCCCCTTTGCCTTTAAGAAGCATCTTCCCGAAAAGGAACACGAGGAAGTAACCGAAAAAGAAAGCTGAGAACGTCGTCAGCGCATTCACCAGCCCCTGGGAAACCGACATCTCCGGATCAAACCAGAGTCCCGTGAAATTTGAGAGGGAAGCTAAAGCGACCAACGGGTAGAATAATCCGCGACATACAGCATCGGAAGAGATGTGCATTCTCCAAATCTTCCTCCAGCCGGCTCTCGGAGAGATCAAAAGCCGGACAATCAGGCGTATATAGGTCAATAGGCCGGGATTGCGCGGACCGCGCGGTTCATTCCCGGGTTCAGTACCTCCGCCCGGCTCCTGATCTTCAAACGAATATTCTACTGTTGATTCCGAATCGGCCTCGCCATCCTCGGATGACATGGTCTCTATTTCAGGAAGCGGTTCGGTACGGGATGTTATCTTGCTTTCGTCCATTTTTTCGATTTTCATATACAGCCCCTGTCTATCACAAGAAATATCAACTTGGGAGCAGGTTCCAGATGCAAATTTACGAAAAATTCCCCACCCTGTTTTTTCAGGGCGGGGAAATTATTGTGCCTTAAGGACAGAATCCTTACTTATGCTTCAGCGCGCTCCTCGTTCAGAAGGCGGATCATCTCGATAGCTGACTTCGCGATGCGGGTGCCGGGGCCGAAGATAGCTGATACGCCGGCCTTGTAGAGGAAGTCATAGTCCTGAGCGGGGATCACACCGCCGGCTGTCACGAGGATGTCGGGACGACCGAGTTTCTCAAGCTCGGCGATAACCTGCGGAACGAGAGTCTTGTGACCTGCTGCAAGCGAGCTGACACCGAGGATGTGGACGTCGTTCTCGACAGCCTGACGGGCAGCCTCTGCCGGAGTCTGGAACAAGGGACCCATGTCGACGTCGAAACCGCAGTCGGCATAGCCGGTAGCAACAACCTTTGCACCGCGGTCGTGGCCGTCCTGACCCATTTTTGCGATCATGATACGCGGCTGGCGACCTTCGCGTTCTGCGAAATCGGCAACCATCTTGCGGGCCTCCTCGAATTCGGGATCACCCTTTTCTTCGTTTGAATACACGCCGGAGATAGTTTTGATTACAGCTTTATAACGGCCAACGACTTCTTCACAAGCGTCGGAGATCTCACCGAGGGTTGCGCGAACGCCTGCAGCCTTGACAGCGAGGTCGAGAAGGTTGCCCTTCGAGGGATCCTTCACAGCCTCTGTGATTGCTGCGAGAGCTTTCTTGACTGCCTCTTCATCGCGGTGAGCCTTGAGATCCTCGAGACGTGCGCACTGTTCCTTGCGGACCTCAGTGTTGTCAACCTCGAGAATATCGATGGGATCCTCGTGATCAAGACGATATTTGTTGATGCCGACGATTGTCTGCTTGCCGGAGTCGATGCGGGCCTGAGTTCTGGCAGCTGCCTCCTCGATTCTGAGTTTGGGGATACCGGTTTCGATAGCCTTGGCCATGCCGCCGAGTTTCTCGATCTCCTGGATGTGTGCCCATGCCTTTTCGGCGATCTCATTTGTGAGGGCCTCGACATAGTATGAACCGCCCCAGGGGTCAACCTGCTTGGTGACGTAGGTCTCTTCCTGAATGTAGATCTGAGTGTTACGGGCAATACGTGCGGAGAAATCAGTCGGCAGAGCGATTGCCTCGTCGAGAGCGTTGGTGTGGAGAGACTGAGTGTGACCGAGAACGGCACCCATAGCCTCAACGCAGGTACGGCCGACGTTGTTGAACGGATCCTGCTCTGTGAGCGACCAGCCAGAAGTCTGGCAGTGTGTGCGGAGGGCAAGTGATTTCGGGTTCTTGGGGTTGAACTGCTTCACGATGCGTGCCCAGAGCATGCGGGCAGCGCGCATCTTTGCGATCTCCATGAAGTAGTTCATCGAGATGCCCCAGAAGAAAGACAAA
>CAYMTQ010000083.1:0-9388 GCA_964393395.1 uncultured Sangeribacter sp. | reverse complement strand
AAAAACCTTTCCAAAAGAATGGGCGTCTGAAATCCGATGCAAACATAGTAACTAAGTGACTGAGCCAAAAGGCTGAAGGCGGGGTGCAGCTGCGAGGAGGGGGTAACTTTTGCGATAGTGGAGGCATGCGTTTTGAAAGAATTTTAACTCTTCCCATCTCCTTTTTGAATCGATTCATCGTTAAAGAAATAAAAACTTTCGTCATGTCCCAGCCATTCGGGAATAGATAAGGTGCTCCTGAACGGGGCTAAAAATTACTGCTTCCCGGTGCCTTTTCGGCGAATTTTGCCTATCTCTCCGGTCACAATGCTCGCATTGCTCCCTCCGGGATAGACAAAATTCCCTCGAAAATTCACCGCCCCTGCGTTAACATTTTTTGGGGAACCGAGCCTAACAAAGACATGGAGGTGTCATAAGAAAGGAATGTGCGGAAAGGGGATCAGGCTTCACAGTGGAAGCTGGTGAACTGTGAGGTTTCCTGTTCCGGGAGGCCCTCCTTTTCCTTGCGATCCCGGATAGCTTTGATCAGGAAAGCCATGTTGCGGGCAAGGTTGCGCATAGTCTGGAGACCTTCGAGGTCGGCTTCGACATCCTCGGCGGTGAAGCCGTGAACCTCATTCCAATAGGTTGACGACACGATCGGCATCGACTTGATGGTGAAATAATGGTTGATGCTGTCGAAGGCCGACGTGCTGCCTGCACGACGTGAAGAAACGACGGTCGCTCCAACTTTCTGATTGAAATTCACCGTTCCGGAAGAGCTGTAGAACAGACGGTCCATAAAAGCATGAAGCTGGCCGTTAGGGCCGGCATAATAGACGGGAGTACCGACAATCATACCGTCAGCCTCCGCAATCTTCGGCGCTGTCTCGTTCACTATGTCATCAAAGACACACTTGCCGTGAGATCGGCAATAGTTACATGCGATACATCCGCGGACATCCTTGTTTGCTACGTTGATACGCTCCGTTTCAACTCCATTTTCATGAAGGACTTTCTCGACTTCATCAAATGCTCGGGCAACGCAACCCTTCACGTGAGGACTTCCGTTCACCAGAAGCACCTTATATTTCTTTTCTTCCATAATAGATAATGTGTTCCTATGGTTATTAACATGGTCCGAAACAATATGGTTTAGTCACAGAAGAAATGGCAAGATCATATCCGAAACCTTCAGGACATTGTTATATTACATATTGTTTGACAGAAACTCATTTTATCTGACAGACACTCATTCTAATCATCATCATAATGTTAATGGATATTGTATGGCTCATAGTGGGCCTCGTGCTGATCCTTGTCGGGGCAAACGCCCTGACCGACGGAGCATCGGCGATAGCGCGCCGAATGGGCGTCAGCGATCTTATCATCGGATTGACAGTAGTTGCTTTCGGAACGTCGGCTCCAGAACTCGCAATTTCAGTCCTTTCCGCCACAGCCGGAAACGCCCCTCTCGCGATAGGTAACGTTGTCGGAAGCAATATCTTCAATGTCCTCGCCATCATCGGAGTCACGGCAATGGTCCGTCCGATTAAGGTAGGGAGAAGCGTGATGTCACTGGAAATTCCGATGCTGATTTTGTCCTCCGTGATACTGTTAGTGCTCGGGAACAGCGGCGTGATAGATGGAAACCAAGTCAACGAAGTGTCTCGGATGAGCGGAATCTTCCTTCTGATCCTTTTCCTGCTGTTCATGAGATATACCTTCGCGAGCGCCAGACAGCCCGGAGTCGAATCCGTCCGTGAAGAAGAAGAGAAACAGATTCCCGGAATGGCGATATGGAAAGCTATTCTTTATGTCCTTGCCGGCCTCGGAGCGCTTATCTTCGGAGGAGACAAATTCGTAGACGGAGCTTCCGGAATCGCCTCCGCGCTCGGAGTGAGCGATGCAGTTATAGGCCTGACGATAGTTGCGGCAGGAACGTCACTTCCGGAACTCGCCACCTCGGTAGTGGCAGCCACGAAAGGAAAGGCCGATCTGGCCGTCGGGAATGTGATCGGCAGCAACATCTTCAATGTCCTGATGGTGCTCGGACTTTCGGCCACCATCACTCCGCTTCCGTTCGGGACGATCGGCAATTTCGATCTTCTTTGGCTTCTCGCGGCTTCAGTTGCTTTCTGGTTGTTCGGATGGTTTTTCAAAGAACGGACAATCACCAGATGGGAGGGCACACTGTTGGCGTCAGGATATGTCGCTTATGTAGTCATTCTGATAGCAAAGATTTAGAGCCCGACTCATAAAATATTATTGATGTCCGAGATAATTTTCCAAGGATCAGATTACATTGGTCAAAAGCTCTTTATACTATTATCGTGTAAATATTTTCATTTTCCAATCCCCATATTGAAAAGAACCGAATAATTCAAAAGAACTTTAAAGAAAAAGAAGTTACGGAATGTTTCTTTCGGCTCTGGCGAGCCTGATTAGGAACGGCTCGAGACAGCCGACATAGAAAAGTTCCGTAACTTCTTTTTCTAATTCTGTTCTATTTGAATAAAGGACTTGTAAATTGAATATGGAGTTTGTAAATGAAAAGATTTGACGCATAGGCCAAAATAGATTTATTGCTATCGTATAAAATAGCAGCCTGCTGAGGGTCTAAGCCATAGGTACTTATAAAAAGCAAAAAGACCGATGATCCGAAGGGGAACATCGGTCTTATATGTATTTCGGATATCGGAATTACTTCAGGAGGGCGAGGACATCCCCGGTTATCTGAGGTGCGGTCAGACGGCTTTGCTGAAGCAATTCGCCATAGTCATATCTGTCGAGGAACTGCTTCTTGAGTCCGTAGCACTTGACCTTCATGTCCGAAGGGCCATAGAATCGGGCGACCTTCTCACCGAAGCCTCCGTCGAGCACACCATCTTCGAGAGTAATCACCAGTGAGTGGTCAGATTTGAGACTCTCAAGCATTTCCTCGTCGAGGCCGGAGAGGTAACGGGGATTGATCACAGTCGGTTTGATTCCATTCTTCTCAAGCAGTCCGGCAACCTCTTCGGCAAGAGGGAAGAAAGTACCGGCACCGATAATCGCAACATCGCGTCCCTTGTCGGTCATCAGGAACTTATTCAGGTCCGACCAATCCGACTGGACTTCACCAGAAGAGTGACGGACCGGCCCACCCGGAATCTTGATGCAGACAGGATTGTTCCGTTGCTTTACGGCCCACTTCTGCATAGAGACATACTCCTCCTTTGTCACCGGAGCGAGGAAAACCCAGTTCGGAATATTTGAGATCAGAGGTATATCAAACCATCCGAGATGTGTGACATCATTCATTCCGAGCACAGAACCATACATGATCGTCAACGCGACAGGTTGATCATTGACAGCCACATCCTGTGCAAGCTGATCATAAGCTCTCTGAATGAACGAGCTGACCACTCCGAAGACCGGATGTGCTCCGGATTTCGCAAGACCTGAAGCCATCGCGACAGCCTCCTGCTCGGCGATTCCGACATCGATAAACTGACGTCCGGCCGCTTTACGCGCATCAGGGCCATACCCGACGACTCCCGGCGTACCGGCAGTCAAAACGCAGAAAGAGGGATCCTCCTTCATCATTTCCGAGGTCAGTTCATGGAAAATATCGGAATAATCCTCCTCATCTTCCGAATTCAGGAGCGAACCTGTCTTCAGATCGAACGGAGAAGAAAAATGCCAGGTCTCCTTGTCTTCTTCGGCAGGTTTCCAGCCATGGCCCTTGTCGGTGTGGATATGAACCACGACAGGATGATCCGTGTCTTTCACTTTGCGGAAAGCATCGATCAAAGCAGCGACATCATTACCGTCAGCGACATAAAGATAGTCATAACCGAGGGCCTTGAAATAGTTGTTGGAGGCATTGCCACCTGATTCCCTGAGATCGCGGAGATTTGAATACAGGCCGCCGTGATTCTCGGCTATGGACATTTCATTATCATTGACGACAACGATGAAATTGCTTCCGAGCGTCGCACCTTCATCAAGACCCTCAAAAGCCTCACCGCCGCTCAGAGAGCCATCGCCGACCAGGGCTATCACGTTATACTTCTGATTCTGAAGATCACGTCCTTTGGCGATTCCGCCGGCGAGACTGACAGCCGTCGAAGTATGCCCGATTGCGAACAGATCATATTCAGATTCCGACGGTTCCGTGTATCCCGTGACATCATCATAATGATCAGGATCAAGGAAAGCCCCGATACGCCCTGTCAGCATCTTGTGGATATAAGTCTGGTGGGAGACATCAAAGACGATCTTATCCTTCGGCGTGTTGAAAACATAATGAAGGGCCACTGTGGCCTCAACGAGTCCGAGATTCGGACCGACGTGACCGCCATGTGCGGACACCTTTTCAAGGAATGTATGACGAAGGTCATCACACAGACTCTCAAGTTCCCCGACAGCAAGAGACCGTATGTCTGCCGGAGAATGAATATCTCTCAGATTCATGATTTTCTATTTATAATACTACATATTAGGTAACGTTTAGCACCTCAATATGGTTGTGAAGAACTGAATCGGGGGTGAGGAATCATCATAAACAGGTATTGGCGCAATGAAATGGAATTGCTAATTTTGCCCGACCTGAAAGTCTAACATATAGATTACGAACAACCGACCATGATAGACAAGAACAAAGGATACCGTCCGTCGAACACAATGAGGGAACTGATCCGGGACAATGCGCTGCTTCTGCCGGCTATCAGCCGTTTCGACATCGCGTTCGGATTCGGAGACAAACCCGTCGGCGAAATATGCCGGGAGGACAATGTCGACACAGATACGTTTCTCTGTGTCTGCAATCTTCTGAGCGGATATCCAAGTTCACCGGACAGAATTTCGCTCCCCTCTCTCATGGGTTATCTCCAGCGCGCGCACACATCCTTTCTTGACGTCGCGCTCCCGAGAATCAGACATCACCTGATCGAGGCGATAAACTATTCAGAGACTAATGAAGTTGCTCTCCTGCTGATCCGCTTTTTCGACGGATATGTCGTTGAGGTCAAGCGTCACATGGATCACGAGAATGATGTTATCTTCCGGTATGTCGACAGATTGCTAAAGGGAGAGACAGACAAGGATTTCTCAATTTCAAATTTCTCAGGCGACCACGAGCCAATGGCTGCGAAACTCAATGAACTCAAGGACATCTTCATCTATCACTACAAACAGAAAGAGAACGCAAGGCTGAGTGCGGCACTTTTCGACATCATCACATGCGAAAGAGATCTGATCGCTCACTTCGAAGTCGAGAACCGGCTGTTTATCCCCGCAGTTGAACGCCTCGAGAAAAGACTCAGCGCCGAGAGTTATTCCCGCACCGGCACAAAGGCTGAAGAGGAAGAGGATGGCGGACAGGCAGGAATCCTGAGCGAGCGCGAAAAAGATATAATACGCGGTGTTGCCCGTGGTCAGGCTAACAAAGAGATTGCCGATGAACTCTGCATTTCGATTCACACTGTTGCAACCCACCGGCGCAATATCAGCGCCAAACTCGGAATTCATTCACCCGCCGGGCTTGTTATCTTCGCTCTTATAAATCACCTCGTTGACATCAATGATGTGAGGCCGATATAAGACCCCGTCTAAAAACGAGTTTCCCGATCCTGTGAAGACCGGGAAACCATTGCAGCTATAATTTATCAGACAGATATGAGGCTGTGTCAAAATGATGGAATCGTCGAATTGTAGGAACATTGCGTGCAATGTCAGAAATGTAACATGTTGACTACCAAATCGGACATGGCACGCCATGTCCGTACATTTGTTGCTCGCGGCAATTATGAAACACCATAGTCCGGATTTTCAGCGGACTGCGATCTTGACAGAGCGCGAACCGTCCGTGACTATATAGAGACCCGACGGAACGTTTGCGGACATCTCCTTCTCAGAGCCCGAGAGGATCCTGATGCCGTCGAGAGAATAGACGGAAACAGAGACACCTTCAGGATTGACGACAGACAAAGAGCCCGCATCGGCAACAACTTTGAAATCAGAAACTTTTGCAGAATTAACCTTAGCCTTGAAATCTTTAGAAGTGTTTATGTCATCGATACAGGTGTACATCGGTGTGGTGGGGCCATACTGCGACATCTGAGTCGTCTCCATTGAGATCTCGAAATACTGGATCTTGCCGAGGCCCGAGAGATCCATCCACTCCCAAGTGTCGAGGGCGTAGTGGTCAGCTTCATTCTCCGAGCGGTAATCAGCAAGATAAAACTCGGAAGTTCCGGTAATTTCGTCTGCCACGGAATATCCGGTCACAATAACCTTCAGATAGTCTCCGGTTGAAAACGCTTTTGAGAAACCGTCGCCGTGCAGGAGGACGTAACGTGTCCATGCGCTGTTTGTGACCCACATACCGTCCAGAACGTCACCGTCATCAGATCCGTAGATCCAAACCTGGCTCGGGCCCATGTATGCATCTACATAAGCCACGCCGAAAGTGTCAGAGGAGTGACCGCCGCCCGGAGCGCTTTGGAACTGGTCCATAAGACCTGTGCCGTCGTTGGCTTTAATCGACGAATAGGCATACCATGCCCACGTGTCGTAGTCGGCCATGTAGAAATTGGGGAACTCGAAGTCACCGCTCCGGAAAGAACCGAAGTCGTAATCTTCGTCTTCGGTGTCACCCCGCCAATAGCTGTCGGGAGCAAGACCGAGATCTTCAAATGTTGCGGGGGCGGGGCTGCCTGTCGAGGCATAATTCTTAACGCCGAGACCCGCGGCAAAAGCACAGGGAGCCATAACAGCCGCTCCGAGTGCGAGGGTAAATAATCTTTTCATTTTAAAAGATTAAAAATTTAAAAGATTAAAGAGTGAAACAATACCGCAAAGGCAGGTCTTCTGGCTTATCATGATATGATTGTGCGAAAGAATCACCTGAGTCTCCGCTTCAGACTGTCCTTCCCGGGCGCTGAAACCCAGTGGACCGGATGCAATCCGCCAAAGAAAGACGGATAACTACCGAAACCGAGCGGAGCGAAACGAAGCTGAAAGAGCGCGAAGCATCTGACAACACGTTTCGTCATGAATCACAGCAGCGGGTACTGCGGCCGAATTTCACGGCCTTCCCAACTCCGGCGGCAGACACGACTCCTCGCCGCCAACACCGGACACCAATGCGATGGCAAAATTACAAAATACCTTTGATACTGCAATAGTGCTGTTTCATTTTGAGAGATTGATACTGAATTGAAGATCGGGAGCAGAGCGTGAGGTTGTGAAGAGGTTGCGAAATACGCAGGGAATTCTTAACTTTGCAATACAATAAGACCTCCGTCTCATAAAAAATACCGATGATCTATTCCATGACCGGATTCGGCAAGGGTACAGCTTCGTCACCTACACGCCGGATCACAGTAGAGATAAAGTCTCTCAACAGCAAGCAGCTCGATCTAATGATGCGTGTTCCTCCGATTCTCCGGGAAATGGAGGTCGATGTGCGGAACCTCATCGCCACACGCCTTGAGCGTGGAAAGGTGGAACTCTCCGTGACCGTGGAGATGACAGTTCCCGAAGCTCCGGCATGTCTGAATACGGAAGTACTGCTGTCCTACAAGAAACAGATCGAGAATCTTTCTGATGCCCTTGAGCTTCCCTCTCCGTCCGACTGGTATTCGGTACTCCTCCGTCTTCCGGACGCACTGAAGACAGAAACGGCAAAGCTCGAAGATGCCGACCGGGATGCCTTCAGATCAGCAGTGGAGAACGCTGCCGATGCACTGACCGAATTCCGCAAGACCGAAGGGGCAAAACTCTATCGCTTTTTCATTGAAAAAATCAACAATATCACAGCCCTTCTTGCTTCGGTCGAGCCATTTGAATCTGAAAGAGTACCGAAAATCAGGGCCCGTCTTGAAGAACAGCTCGGACGTCTGGACTCAATCGAATTCGACAAAGGCCGTCTCGAACAGGAGATGATCTTCTATATCGAGAAACTCGATGTCAACGAAGAAAAGCTCAGATTGAAGAGCCATCTGAATTACTTCGTCGAAACACTCGGCACAGAATCGGGGACATTCAGCGCAGGCCAGGGGAAGAAACTCGGTTTCATCGCTCAGGAAATGGGACGCGAGATAAACACCTTGGGCTCAAAGGCGAATCACGCCGAGATCCAGAAGATAGTTGTCCGCATGAAAGACGAACTGGAGCAGATCAAGGAACAGGTTCTGAACGTTCTCTAAAAGCCCCTACATAGACTTCATCTCCCAAGAAATGTTCATGTCATCAAAATGAGTGAAATTGCTCCCATCCCTCCAAAAGGAAAGATTTTCGTTCTCTCTGCACCTTCAGGAACCGGTAAATCGTCAATTATCTCAAAAATAATTCACCGTCCCGAACTGAGATTGCAGTTTTCCATCTCCGCCACCTCACGCAAGCCGCGGGGCACGGAGAAAAATGGTGTCGAATATTATTTCATGACCGACACGGAATTCAAGGAACGGGCCGGGCGGGGGGAGTTTGTCGAATGGGAGGAAGTTTATCCCGGAACATGCTACGGTACGCTTGCCTCAGAAATCGAACGGATCTGCGATGCGGGCCACAATGTGATCATGGACATCGACGTCAAAGGTGCGCTGAACGTCAAGAAACATTTCGGCGAAGAGGCCATGACGATCTTCATCCTTCCCCCTTCGAAAGAAGAACTTGAACGCAGGCTTCGCGGACGCGCGACGGATTCGGAAGAGACAATCACCCGCAGACTTGCGAAAGCTGATTTCGAACTCAGCTTTGCCCCCCAGTTCGACCGCCGGGTGATCAACGAAGATCTCGAAAAAGCCGCGGAAACAGTGGCGCGCCTCATATCTGAAGCATGACGACAGGAGTCTTCGGGGGGTCGTTTGACCCGGTTCACGACGGGCACATATCGCTTGCGAAGCACATTGTCGGGAAGGGAGTCTGTGACGAGGTCATCCTGATGGTTTCACCTTTGAATCCCCTGAAGGCAGGGCGACCGCCGGTGAGCTTCGCGGACCGTCTGGAAATGGCCCGGTTAGCTACAAGAGGTCTTAAAGCTGTCCGGCCGTCCGATTTTGAAGAACATCTCCCCCTCCCCTCCTACACTTACCGGACGTTGACAGCGCTTGCAGAAAAATATCCGGACCGGAGGTTCAAACTGATCATCGGAGCAGACAACTGGCTGTTGTTCAACAAATGGCGCAATCCCGAAGAGATCATAGAGCGCTTCGCTCCTATAATTTATCCCCGGCCCGGAATCACCATAGACCCCCGGGAACTGCCCGGAAACGTCACTTATCTCGCTGACGCCCCCCTGAATGACATATCATCGACCGAGCTGCGCAAGAAGATGGCGGAACCGGAGGCTCGATGTCCCGAAATGATAAATCCCGAGGTGTTCCGGTATGCCCGGGAGAGACAGCTATATCTGCAAGACTCC
>CAYMTQ010000082.1:0-9402 GCA_964393395.1 uncultured Sangeribacter sp. | reverse complement strand
TGGAGAAGAGATAGGGACGTGAACGCTGGCGGAGCATGTCGATCACCTCTTTCGGACCGGTTGTGAAACCGCCCATTGCGCCGCCGAAGGCTTTTCCGAGAGTACCGGTGAAGATGTCGATCTTGCCATAGCAGTCAAACTGCTCGGCAACACCGTGACCTGTCGGGCCGACAACACCTGCGGAGTGGCTTTCGTCAACCATCACGAGCGCGTCATATTTCTCGGCGAGCTCACAGATCTTGTCCATCGGAGCGACATTGCCGTCCATAGAGAACACACCGTCAGTGGCGATGATCTTATAGCGTGCTCCAGCTTCATCGGCAGCTTTCAGCTGACGTTCGAGATCCTCCATGTCGGCGTTGGCATAGCGGAAACGTTTTGCCTTGCAGAGACGGACACCGTCAATGATAGAAGCGTGGTTCAGGGAGTCCGAGATAATGGCATCCTCTTCTGTGAAGAGGGGCTCGAAGAGACCGCCGTTGGCATCGAAGCAAGCGGCATAAAGGATAGTGTCCTCGGTCTTGAAATAGTCGGAGATTGCCCGTTCGAGCTCCTTGTGAAGGTCCTGTGTGCCGCAGATGAAGCGTACGGAAGACATTCCGTAACCACGGTTGTCCATAGCGCGCTTGGCAGCCTCGATCAGACGCGAGTTGTCGGCAAGTCCGAGATAGTTGTTGGCGCAGAAATTAAGAACTTCGCCCTCTGTGTTCTCGACATGAATGTCGGCCTTCTGGGGGGTGGTAATTACACGTTCATTCTTATAGAGACCAGCCTCGCGGATCTCCTGCAGCTCTTTGTCGAGATGCTTCTGGAAGTTTTTGTACATAGTGTTAGATTCGTTTGCCGGGCGCCCGGAGGCGTCTTCGGGCGTAAAGTTACAAAAAGTTCGTCACAATCAGACCTTATCTGACAAGAAATGTTTGCGGAAATATTGCAAAAGTACCCTGAATTTGTCCGAGCAATTTCAGGGTACTTCAGTATGAGGTCCTGGCTGAGCATCAGCCACGGTCCGTTGTCTTATTTTCCGCCGTCGGCGATATACTCGGCGTGATAGGTATCCATGATATTACGGATGGCCTTGCCGATCTCGATATAAGCTTCTTCAGACAGATTTGCCAGCGAGGCGCGGACACTCCAGTCGGGTCCGGCAAAACCGCTGCCGTTGAGCAAGACGACTGACGTCTCCTTCGCGAGACGCAATACGACGTCCAGAGGCTGATATTTCTCTGCCAGCCATTTGCAGAAACCGTCGCCATAGAGTTTCTTGCCCCACACCATGATGTCGATCTCCGAATAGTAACCGACACGGTCTGCGTCAGGCACGAGTTTGAATCCGGCCGAATTCCAGAGGGCATCAAGTCTTCCGTGGATCATTGCCTGCATCTTCTTCTTGTAACTGTCCTCCTTATCTATGAGACAGTAAAGAGCGAAGAGTGCCATCTGCACCTGCTGGGGAGTAGACAGTCCGGCAGTATGGTTGAGGGCAACCGAACGCGAGTCGGCGACGAGCCGGTCAATGAACGAGATCTTTTCAGGTTCGGGAGTCAGCGACCGGTAACGGTTATAGAGATCCTTGCGCTGAATTTCGGGGAGTGCGGAAATCAGCTTGTCATATATATTTTCTTTGGCGAGACTGATCACTGCCAGACGCCAGCCTGTCGCTCCGAAATATTTCGAGAAAGAATAGACGCAGAGCGTATTTTCGGGGAGCTCATACATCAGCGAACGGAAATCTTCGGCAAAAGTGCCGTAGACATCATCGGTCACGATCATCAGATTCGGATTGTCATTCTTCACGATCTCGACGATCCGGTCCATGCAATGCTTCGAGAGTTTATAAGAGGGCGGATTGGACGGATTGACGAGACAGAGGAGCTTGATCGACGGATCGCGGAGTTTGTCGAGCTCCTCATCGGGATACTGCCATACGTGATAACCTTCCTCGTTCATCTGGCTCGCCTCAATGTTTACCACGTCAAATTCATACCTGTCGAGTTCGGGAATTTCGAGATAAGGAGTGAAGATCGGAGTCATGAGGGCGATCCGGTCGTGGTTGTTCACGAGATGATTGGCCTGAAGCGAGTCGAAGATGTAGCACATCGCCGCCGTGCCTCCTTCGGTCGCGAACATATCATATTCGCGGCCGAGTCCCGGGGCTTTGTTTCCCATTTCCTGAGCCATATAGGCACGGACAATTTCCTGAATATTGTCGAGAATGCGTACCGGAGTGGGATACTGGTCGCCGATGATTGCCTCAGCCCACTCGTATGCAAGCGCGTCGGGATCGAGGCCGAGCGTCTCGGTGCAATACTTGATGGCTTCGTCAAGCATTGTGGCTCCGGGGCTGGTTGAATTGACCATCAGGAAGTGCCTGAGCCTGTCCATAGCTCCTTCACTTGCCGGAATGCCCGCAATTCCCGGCTCATCCTTAAAAGTGCGTTCACACTCGCTGATTGCCCACTGGCCGAGGAGGAAGAAAGCCTGGCGCGGTTCGGTCGCAATCCAGTCCGGATTTCCGCGGCCTGCATTCAGAAACTGGCCTGTCGCCTTGCGGGAGTCTTTTTTGGCCAGCTTAATCAATTCGTTCTTGATTTCAAAAGGGCTCATTTTTGCGAGCTCCTGTTCTTTTTTTGAGATTGAGGAATTCATATATGATTTTTTGATTTTTAAATGGTGGATAAACCGGGAATGTAGGTCAAGAAGCGAAACATCAGCCTACATTACGAATACCATCACGAGTCCGCAAAGGATAAGAAGCGTGTTTCCGATCGCGTATGTTATGGTGTAGCCCATAGCGGGAACTGTCGAATGGAGGGAGTCCTGAATGGCACCGAGAGCGGCTGTTGTCACACGGCTTCCGGCAACACATCCGAGGTTGATCGCCGGATGGAATTTGAAGATCTTATCACCGACCCAGATTCCAATGATAAGCGGAACTGTCGTGGCGATAGCGCCGGCGACGAGCAACTGCCATCCGACCTGCTGAAGTCCGGAGATAAACGTCGGGCCGGCGGAGATGCCGACAACGGCGATGAACATGTTCAGTCCGACATTATTGAAGATCCAGACCGCAGGTTCCGGAATACGTCCGAAAGTCGGGTGTTTCGACCGGAGCCATCCGAGAACGAGGCCCGCGATGAGTGCGCCTCCGCTTGTCGAAAGACTGATCGGTATTCCGCCCAAGTGAAGTGTTATCGCACCGATTATCGCACCAATGGCAATTCCGAGTCCGATGAAAACCATGTCGGACGCCGTAGTCGGCTTATCGGCATATCCTATATAGGCACCGGCCGCATTGACGGCTGCCGCAGGGCCGTTGAGCGTCAGAACGTCACCGCGTTCGAGGCGCGTCTGCGCCAGAACGGGAATGTCCACTCCTCCACGTTTTATGGAGCTTATGATGACGCCATGGCTTCCGGGATTTTTCCTGAAATCATCCACAGTCGTTCCGACAACTCTCTTTGAAGCTACCATCACGGGAATCTGTTCGACAGGGAAAGTCAGAAGCGATGCGTCGGAGATCTCTTCTCCCATCCATGATTCATCAGCAATGATGAATTCGCGACGTCCCGAGACAACAACATCATCACCCTGATGAACGACATAGTCCTGGGCCGGCTGAGATACAATATCCTGACCCGAGCGAACGCGCTCGATGAACAACCGGCGACCCTGTGAGAGCAGATACTCCTCTATCTCAGCCACCGTGTGGCCGGGAGCGAAATATTCATTCTCAGCCTTATAAGCACGGTAGACAACTGCTGCGTAGGCATTGACAAAGGCAGGATCTTCGGCAGTGGGATCCTGATTCATGCTCCGTTCCAGATCTTCAGTCTGCTGGCGAACCTTCTTCAGCCCTCCGAGCATGATGGGACCTAAAGAACCAAGAATCCAGGCCGAGCCGATTGTGCCGAAGATGTAGGTCACCGCATAGGCAACAGGAATAAGATTTGTCCATTCGGTTTTGTCGGCAGCCGGGACACCGAGAGTCTGGATAGTATCGTCGGCGACTCCGATGACGGCCGAAACCGTCTGTGCTCCGGCGAATAACCCTGCCGCCTCGCCGGGGTTATAATGAAATAACTTCGCCACACCGATGGTCGTGGCGAGAACAATGGCACACATGAGAACCGCGAAAAGTACCTGTTTGAGGCCCGTTCCGCGGAGCGAAGCGAAAAACTGAGGTCCGACGCTATAGCCGATCGCAAAAAGGAACAGCAGGAAGAACACCTGTTTCAGCGGGCCGGGAACCGGGATGTCGAGCTGACCCATAAGTACGCCCACAAGAAGAACCGATGTGACAGTTCCGAGAGAAAACGACTTATATTTCAAACGACCGATCCAAAATCCGATTCCGAGCGTGAGGAAGATAGCAATCGCAGGATTTTCGCGCAAAGTCTGCACGATCCAGTGGAGTAATTCCATAAATCTAAGCGTTGAAGTTTATAGTGAACTAATAATATACAATTCTAACCAATTCAGATTGAAGAAAGTTCGATAGGATATTCAAATTTTCATTTTGAAGAAAATATTGGCATTCTCAGAACCATCAATGGGGTAGAGGTGTTTAGAGATAAAATAAACAAGTAGTTGCAGGATCTCGGTTGGTTGCAGGTTCTCTTTGGATGAGAGAGCCTATAATTTAATGAAGAGAGCCTATAACTTAATTCTGTATAAAAACGATTATTATGAAGAAGACAATGCTTTTTGCGCTTGCTGCTGTGGCGGCGCTTGGATTCACATCATGCGGCAACTCGGGAAACAAAGGAAACGACAAGGAAGTGCTTTATTCCGGAATTCTCCCTTCTGCCGATGCTGACGGTTCGGTTTACACCCTGAAGCTCGAATTTGATGCTGACGACAACTTCAACGAGGGTGACTTCACGCTGGT
This sequence comes from uncultured Sangeribacter sp., assembly GCA_964393395.1. GTDB lineage: Bacteria > Bacteroidota > Bacteroidia > Bacteroidales > Muribaculaceae > Lepagella. The sequence continues at coordinate 4,511 of CAYMTQ010000082.1, read as the reverse complement.
TGAGAATACGCTTCAGACTGACACAGTAGCCGCTTCGGGCCTGAAGACCGTTGCCACATCCTACACCAAGGGTGACTTCCGCAAACAGTCAAAGACTGTAGACGGCGCGACTGTCGAATATATCCAGCTGCTCCCTGATGCCAAGGATGCCCTGGGCACACCTTCAGCAGCATCTCAGTATTTCGTCATCAATCCCGACGAATCGCTGACAATGACCGGAGCTGACCTCGTGAAGTCCGAAACCGGACTCAACTACACGCTCTCAGTCGTGAAGTAAGACATTATTCAAATGAAAATGAAGGTCGCCGTTTTTTGAAATGGCGGCCTTTTATTGTGTTGGCTTTGCAAGAGTAGAGATGATGTTTGCGGAAAGGGAGGCGTTTAGTTTGCGAAGTCTATCGCAACTCCGAGCTGGAGACGGCGGGGATTGATCGGGTAGCAAGGCATGGAGAAATAGTCCGAGCCGAACCATCCTTGATTCACGTGGCTGTAAAGGACATAGAACCGCGTTTTGTATAGCTTGAAGTTCACATAAGCGTTACAGAGCATGAAGTTGCCGACCGGTGTTTCACTTTCTGAGCGGAGTGCCATTGTCGCCGGCTGATAATTTATTCCTCGGTAACGGGTGTAATAATCGCAGTCGACGCCAAACTGGACATGAAGCACCTTGAACGCCGTGAAATCAAGATACAGATTACTGTAGACCGTCAGGGCAGGGAGGGGGAGAACCTTCATGTCGGAAGTCGCCTGATATGTCACTGTGTTATCCCACCTGAGAATTCCCAGCTTGATGTTCTGCTGAAGAGAAGCAGAGAATACCTGCACGTTGCCCGAAAACTGGGCCGGCATGGATTCGGGAGTAAAATAAATTCTGTTCTGTATATTCTCGAAATCGACTCCGACGGAGGTGCGTGTCCATGGAATGTCGAGACGTCCGCCGACGCGGAACGACCTTGTCTTTCCGAACGAATTGGACCAGACGAAATGATTCGAGATGAATTGCTGGAGCAGCCATGATGGAGTCTCATTCCGGAACCGGCCCGCGGCAGAGAGTGCGACCGTGTCTCCGAAAAGAGGAATATGTGTCCGGATGTCGCCCTTGACATCAATCTCGCCGGCGAACCGGTATGTCAATCCGAAGCGTACATCAGCCGCATAGTTTAGGATTCGTCCCCGGGTGCGCTCGAGCCGGCCCCCGATCCAGAGGATATTCTCCTTGTGTGAGCCGTCGACCGAGACTCCGGAAGGCAGGGGCGTCAGCTCCTCAATGTCTGTTTCTGAAAGTTCCGCGAGTCCGAAGTCTGTTGTCTGGCGGTAGTCACGGTGTTCAAAAGTAGCGTATGCCGCGAGACCGAACTGCGCCCATTTATTGAATCCCTCTATCATTGAAATTCCAAGGGTGTTCGAAACCGACAGATAGCCGGTCTTGTCTGAGGTCCTGTTAGGATTCAGATAGAAATTTCCCCAGAATTCCCGGGCCTGCTCTTTGTTTGAATTCACAAACTTATGGCGCGCTGTCTGGAGGTCAAAAGAATAGATGAATTTCATGACCGGGACATAGACATCGCGCGTCAGAGTGTCGTTCACCTGTTCTTCCTTCCAGAAGCCTACCTTGTAGGCATGTGTCATGAAAAGCTGGTTTCCATAGACATGGTTCTGGGCGGTCGAGAGCCGGATCGGGATTGACTTGGGCTGGATTGATGCGACACCACCCTGAAGTTCGGCCGGATCAGTGATGTATAACGGATCCGTAATGCCGCCGTTTTCCTTGTTAATCAGGTCATAATGATCGAAGAAAGCCTGCATTTCATATCGGTCTCCGGTGTAATAGCCCGAAAATCCGAAATTGAAGTCCTTGGCAGCCTGATTCTCGTATGAGCCTTTCGAAACGAGATACTGAACGTTTGCTCCGATTCCGACACGCCGGTTGACATTTCCCGCGAAATCGAGTTTCAGCCGGTCGAACTTATTGTTTGATGTGCCGGCGAAATTATAGCTCAGCAAAGTCATCGGCCTGTAGACATTATAGAACTTCCGTGTATCGGCCCACGGGAGCCAGGGCCTCAGGGCATCAATGAAAAAGAATGGCGACGAGTCCGCGCGTCCGAAATAGATCATGTCGAGGCCTTCGGCTCCGATATTGCCTGTCGTGGCATAAGCGTCGGTGACCATCGACGGAATTGAGCGGCGCTGATAGTTGTAGCTCAGAGTGTCGAGAACCGCAGGTTTGTGAAAGCCGAGCGGAGTCTCGAGTGTCCATGCAGTCGGAATGAATTGTCGGGCCTTCTGTGTGTTTTCAACCGAATCAGTCTGCTCCAAGCCGGATGACGCAGGCTCCTGCGCGCAGAGTCCGTTGACGCCTGAGAGCAGGGCCATCAGGACGAGTGCGATGCGGATAATCGGTGAAAACGCAGATTTCATATTGCGAAATTACTAATAAATTGGGAAATGGTCAACAAAAGGAGTGTCAGGCGGGTTTATATAGATGCGGGAAAGGTGTCCGCCAAAACCTCTCTCTCAAATCCTATACCTTAAATTAGAAATACACATGATAGACGATAAAGATTATAACCCTGAGTTCATGGAGCTTGCATCCAGACTCAGTTATGACAATATTGATGCCGGAGGAGGACCTTTCGGCGCCGTGATAGTGCGCGATGGCGAAGTGGTCTCGACCGGAGTCAATCAGGTGACCGTCATCAACGACCCGACCGCCCATGCCGAAGTACAGGCAATCCGCAATGCCTGCCGCGATCTTGGAACCTTCCAGCTTAAGGATTGCGTGGTCTACAGCAGTTGCGAGCCATGTCCCATGTGTCTGAGCGCACTTTATTGGGCCGGTGTCAAGAAGATATTTTTCGGCAATACCCAGGAGGATGCCGACAAGATAGACTTTTCAGACAAGTTTATCTATGACGAGCTTGCGATCCCGAGAGAGAAAAGGAAGCTTCCTTGTGTTCATGTCGAGAATGCCCACACGATCAAGGCTTTCGAAAAATGGAGCGCGAAAGAAGACAAGACGGCCTACTGATAATATTAACTGACTTATAAGTTTATCGGTTGTTCCTCGATCCTGTGCTAAACCGTCAATATAAAGAAATCAATCATTCAAAGCAAACTAATCAATTTAAAGATATCAAATGAAATTACATCTTCTCGCTGCCGGAGCGGTGCTGATCGCCGCTTCCTCGTGCACGGCCGGTAATTCCGGATCAAACATCAAGGTGACCTATTCCGACGGTCTCGAACATCCCGACACGCTCTTCGTCGAGCACAGTCTGATCTCCAATCTGATCAGTGCTAAATCGGCAGATGATCTCAAGATGGAATACGACACAGTCATCTGGAAGAACGGAGCATTTGAGATTCCCGTGACTGACAAGGGTGCCGCTTCCTATTCATTCCGTATATCGGATGTCCCGAGCTCAGAATCCTATTTCACACTTTACACCGAGCCGGGTGAAAAGCTTTCGGTGAATTTCACCAGTCTTTCTCCGGTGATATATACGGCCGAGGGCTCGGAGCTCCTGAAAGGAATGGCCGATATCCAGAAACAGATTGCTCCGGTGACGAAAGCATACGGTGAACTGATGGAAAGCGGAAATTCCGACATCGAGAAGATTCAGAAACTCGTCGGTCAATTCACCGACATACATTCGAAGTACATTAAGGAGCATCCCGGATCGACAGCATCGGTCTATGCTCTCCTTCAGCTTGTCGGCGACGAAGGTTTCGGCGAGTTGTATGAAAAACTGACGCCCGAAGCGAAGAAATCCGTTCTTTTCCCCTTTGCCGAAATTCAGTATAAGAGTTTCAAGGAGGCCGAAAAAGCCCAGGCTCAGCTGAAGCGGTTCACAGAAGGTGTTACTCCCGCTCCCGATTTCTCGCTCGTGAACCTTGACGGCAAGAAAGTCTCCCTCTCTGAGTTCAAGGGAAAATGGATTGTCCTGGACTTCTGGGGCTCATGGTGCGGATGGTGCATCAAAGGCTTCCCCGCATTGAAAGAGGCATATACGAAATATCATCCAAAAGGACTGGAGGTGATCGGCATCGATTGCAACGACACCGAACAGGAATGGCGCGATGCGGTCAAGAAATATGAGCTTCCCTGGGTTCAGTTATATAACGGTGAGAACAAGAGCCTTCTCGAGCAGTATGGAATCACAGGTTTCCCGACCAAGATGATCGTCAATCCGCAGGGAATCGTCGTTAATGTGACTGTAGGCGAAGATCCCGCATTCTTCACTACTCTTGAGGATTTCCTATCGAAGTAATTGGATCAGGACTCTCCCTTGGAGAACTCTTCCGAGGTTTCTCCCCGAAGAACACCTTCAGGTTTTCTCACACCCCGACCCACAAGAAATATCCTATTAATAAATCATATCAAGACCCCGTCTCGCTATCGTGCGCGTCGGGGTCTTGAGTTGTATGCTGAGAAACATTTCCGGATGAAAAAATTGACCTATGGGTCAAAATGGAGGCTGACAAGGCTCAAAAATCATAAAACGCCA
>CAYMTQ010000081.1:0-9432 GCA_964393395.1 uncultured Sangeribacter sp. | reverse complement strand
GCACAAATACAATAGATTATATTAGGTCTCAGCCTCCAATTTGACCTATACGCCTTTTTATATTGGTGTCTTTATATGTTATGTGAGGGTGGAGAGGATTTGGGGGGCGGGCATGTCGTAGGGGTACCAATTGATGATGTGGCCGCGTCTCTCCATGCCGCGGAACCATGTCATCTGCCGTTTCGCAAATTGATGGATCGCGATTTCTAAATCGTGAAACATCTGATCGAAGGTGAGTTCTCCGATGACATGAAGAGTGACATACTTATATTCAAGGCCGTAATAAATCAAGTCCTCGGGTCTTACACCGGAATCTAGTAGACCCCTGACCTCTTCTATCATTCCTTCATCAAGACGCGCTTTCAGTCGCTCAGTTATCCTCTTCCTGCGCAACTCACGATCTATATCCAATCCTATTATCAGTGCTCTTGGTTTTACGACAGAACCGACTTTGGCTTTTTCAGCTTCTTCCGGGTGCCGGAGATAATATTCCTCTATCTCGATCGCACGGATAGCTCTTTTGCAATTGTCGACATCAGTCGTATTGTGGAGCTGTTTATATTGCTTCAGCCTATCAGACAGTCTTTCGAGAGACCAGCTCCGCAACTCCTCCCGCAGTTCAGCATTTTCCGGAACTTCAGGAAGCACGAGTCCGTTCAGAGCCGCCTCCACATACATTCCTGTACCCCCGCAAAGGATCGGGAAATGGCCACGGGAACGTATGTCATCAAAAGCTTTTTTATAGTCCGACAGAAACTGATACAGGTTATACTTCTCGCCGGCATCACGGATGTCAAGAAGATGGGCAGGAACCCCGTCATATTCTCCAAGATCTTTTCCGGTACCGATTGTCATTCCGCGATAGACCTGACGCGAATCACCGCTTATAATCTCCCCGTCAAGAAGATGTGCGAAACCGACAGCCTTCCGTGTTTTTCCGGATGCTGTCGGGCCGACTACTGCGAGAAGATCGAAATTTCTAATATCAGAAATCCTCATTTATCGGGAGCTAAAAACCTGATCTATGGGAATAGATGCTTACTCACCCCTGCGGTTTGCAAAACCGGATGCAGGATTTACGCCGGACTTACCGTTGAGATTGCGCCACCAGCGTTTGATTCTGTAGAAAGGCGTGTCACTGTTGAAGAGAGAAATGCGGATCCACTTGTCATCCTGGAAATCGAGGGTAGATGTCCGTACATCCTTCATGCTGAAACCGGGTCTGTAGCTTCTGATCTTATTCTTACGGAAACCTTTTTCATCAAACAGTTTCTCGGTCTGAATGATCGTGGCGAGTCTTGTGAGATCAGAAAGTGCCCTGTGGCTCATGTTGCCCGGTGAGGTTGAATAGATCCTCTTGAACTTATCGAAGTCCATCCACTCTCCTTCACTTGCGAGCTCCAGATAATCGTGAATATCGCCGTCGAGGAAATAGAAATAACGGAGCAGAGTGCTGTTCGGCATATCAGGAGACTTGCGACCGAAGAAAAATCTCAGCTCACCATTGTTGACTCCCGTCATGTTCGTAATGATCGAACGGACCTCATCTACCGTGATACCGCTGACGGAACGCCGTGTGATGAATGGTGTATCGACAACTTCGCGATAAGGCGCGGCAGGATCGACAGACTTGGTATTGACATAAATATGATTTCCGCATATCACATAGTATCGGACATAAGTCTTCACGCTCATGTCCTCCATAGCCTCCGGAGTGATGATCTCATCAGATTCCTTGAGGTCGAGATAGAGATTGTAATAACGGAAAACGAAATAGAGTTCATCAAGAATCAGAGAGATCACGAAGAACCAGGAGAAAACATACCAGTCGCGGGCATTGACAGCGATGTTCACATAGATGAACAGATAATAGACCCAGCAGATGACAGCGATCACCGAGAAAATGAGAGCGAGGTTTCTCAGCTGCAATCCAGATTCATTGTGAAGTATCTGACCGAGTGTTCCCCTGTCATGATGATCACCGTTATACAGGCGGCAGTCCACACAGATCTGCAGATTTCTCTTTTTAAGATAAAGGATGAAAACCGTCACAGCACTCACCGGAGTCAGGATCAGTGTCGGGAAGAACGGTCGGTTGAAGAAAATGAGTTCATCCGGCAACAATATGATACCCCAGGCATAGAGCACATTGATCAGTATCGAAACGAACGTATAGGCAATTACGCAGTAAAACAGACAGTAAAGCGTCACTATACAAGATGATACCCTATTGATCCTGCTGTAATATATCATAGTGTACAGCACGGCCGCTCCCACCAGCGCCACGGCCGGTGCAAGATAGAACGGCAGAATTCGTGTGAACACGACTATTCCTATCAGAACGAAGAGACCTATTGTCAGGTTCTTCCACATCTGATAGAGCTGCATACTGTTGACTTTCTTCAGATCTTCCATTGTCTTTTGTTCTGTTCCGGTCAACTTCTCCGGAGAGAAGAGGTCTTATTTCACGTTGGTGTCGAGAAATTTAACAACCTTTCTGTATAGCTGTGCACGGGCATTGCACATTCTGAGGGAATGTTCAAATCCTGTGTATGCCATCATATCGAAGAGCTTTCCTTCAAAGTTCAGTTTGGAGGTAAACTTAAGCGTGTTGTAAAAGTGAACATTGTCGTCGCTCGTTCCGCTCATGATCAAAAGCGGAACATTCAGATTCGAGGTCCTGTTCATTGCAGACGAACGTTCGTAACCCGATTCGTTCTGCGCCGGAGTGCGCATGTAACGCTCGGTATAAATCGAGTCATACCATCTCCAGTCGGTCACAGGTGCCATCGAGACTCCGGCTTTGAACGGAGTGTTCTCCGCTGTGAGCTCCATGAGCGTCATATAACCGCCGTAGCTCCATCCGAAACATGCGATACGATCGTAATCGATGAACGGCAGACGCGAGATTTCCTTAGCTCCGGCAATCTGGTCGGCAGTCTCCAGTTCACCGAGGTTCATGTAGACTGCATTAGCCCATGCGCGGGACCGGTTTCCGGTACCCCGGCCATCTACTGTGGCTACCACATAACCCTGCGATGCTATATAATAGAGACCATCCATCTTCCAACGGTTCAGCACCTCCTGGGAATCCGGACCGTTATACTGATACATCAGCAGAGGATATTTGGTTCCCTCTGTGAAGCCCCGGGGCTTGATGATGAAAGCATCCATCTCCTCGCCGACAGCGTTACGTACCTTCGTGAACTCCATTTTAGGCACATCGGCATAACGTGCCGCATATTCCCGGTTCATCTCCACTTCAGCGAGCTTCTTGCCCCCTGTTGTCCAGACGGTATATTGCGGAGGAACGGAGGCCGAGCTCCAGTTTCTCAGGTAATACTCAAAGTTTGCGCTGAAAGAGGCGCTCTCCGTTCCCGGCATATCATGAAGGAGGCGCATATTGCCTTTTCTGTCAACGGCAACGACATTTCTGTCAATAGGACTCAGATAAGTTGTCTGGACAAAAATATCACCGGTTTTCGGGGAAGTGCCGTAACAAGCCGTCACGTTGAAATCACCTTTTGTCACCTGACGGCGTAAGGTACCGTTGTAGTCATATTCATATATATGGCGCCACCCGGAACGTTCACTGCCGATCAGGAAGCTGTCTTTTCCAAACGATACCATCTGATAGGCAGCCGGAGAAAGCCATGCTTCGCTCTTTTCCTCGAGAAGTTTCTTGGCGACCGTCGATTTAGGATTGACAGAATAAAGTGTCAGATGATTCTGGTCCCTGTTGAGCTTCATCGCCATCAGTCTCTCTCCGGAGTGGTCGAAAGAAAGATAAGGCACATAATCTGACTCAGCCAGACCGAGATCCATTGTCTTCGTCAGACGAGAGACGAGATCGTATGTCCTCACTTCGACGATAGAGTTCGGATAACCTGCGAGTGGATACTTATAGGCGTATGACTCAGGATAAGGGTCTCCTGTCGGGTCGTCATTGCAGAAGGACCGGTAATTGTCAAACGTGTAGGTCGGAACTTTCGATTCGTTGAAACGGAGAAACGCAACCATATTGTCGTCACCGCTCCAATGAATGGTATTCACAATTCCGAATTCTTCCTCATATCCCCAGTCCGGGGCACCATATATGACTTCATTGACCTTGCCATCTTCAGTCACGGCAAGATCCGTCCCCATTTCCATATTGGCGATGTGCAGATTATTATCGACAACATAAGCGACGAGACGACCGTCATGGCTCATTGTCGCACAACGCTCACCACCCGCCTCAGAGACTGCTTTCATGGTTGAACGCATCGTGTCATACACGTAATAGTCCGCTGTGAAGCTATGGCGGTAGATCTGCTTGGAATTATTCCAAAGAAGGATTTTCCGACCGTTATCGCTCAGGCAGTATCCGTCGAAATCATCAATGCGGACATCACCTTTGACTGCATTTATATCAAACAGGACACCGGTTTTCTTTCCCGTCCTGTAGCTGAAAGTCTCAATGGATTTTCCGTCATCGCTGACAGCCGCGTATGACACTCCGTCAGCAAGCGGGAGCATGTCCTTCACACTCGCCGGGGCAGCAATCTTGACGTCACAGTAGTCGTCGACGGTCAGTTCCGCGGCATAACAGCCTGCGGAAGAGATGACCGCTGAGAGCAACGCAATATGTAACGGTGAGCTTTTCATGTTATGGTTTGTCTGTCAATATTATGGTGTGGGGATGCGTATCAATAACTTCTTGCAAAAAGGACACGTCGTGCCGACGGCTTGCCGGTGACCATACATACTCCCGGGGTCTCGTCCCCGTCAAACGGAATACATCTGATCGTTGCTTTCGTTTCCTCCTTGATTTTCTCTTCCGTCTCCGGAGTTCCGTCCCAGTGAGCGAGGATAAATCCGCCTTTCTCGATCTGCTCCTTGAACTCGTCATACGTGTCGACGCTTACTGTCATCGATTCACGCATAGCCTTCGCCTTGTCATAAAGGTTCTGCTGAATATCATCAAGCATCTTCTCTACAGTGTCCTCGATACCTTCAAGCTGATGAACGCTCTTCTCGTGGGTATCGCGGCGGAAGACCTCGACAGTGCCGTTCTCGAGGTCACGCAGACCAAGCGCAAGACGAACGGGCACGCCCTTCACCTCATAGTCGGCAAACTTGAAGCCGGGACGCTTATTGTCCGCATCGTCGAACTTAACGCTGATTCCGCGACGGCGGAGCTCCTTCACGATAGGCTCGACTTTTTCGGAAATAGTCTTCAGGCCCTCTTCATTTTTATAAATAGGAACGATAACTACCTGCAGAGGTGCAAGCTTCGGCGGGAGCACGAGACCGTTATCGTCGGAATGAGTCATGATGAGCGCGCCCATCAGACGGGTTGAAACACCCCATGATGTAGCCCAGACATACTCAGCTTCATTATTCTTGTTGATGAACTTCACGTCGAATGCCTTGGCGAAGTTCTGGCCGAGGAAATGGGATGTTCCGCTCTGGAGAGCCTTTCCATCCTGCATCATCGCTTCGATTGTGAAAGTGTCGAGGGCTCCGGCGAAACGCTCGTTAGCTGACTTCACACCCTTCACGACAGGCACTGCCATGTAGTTTTCTGCAAAATCGGCATAAACGTCAAGCATCTTGCGGGCCTCCTTCTCAGCTTCCTCCTTGGTAGCGTGGGCCGTATGGCCTTCCTGCCAGAGAAATTCTGCTGTACGGAGAAACATTCTGGTTCTCATCTCCCAACGGAAAACGTTTGCCCACTGATTGACGAGAATCGGAAGATCTCTGTATGAATGGATCCAGTTCTTATATGTGTTCCAGATAATGGTTTCGGAAGTCGGACGGATGATGAGCTCCTCCTCGAGGCGTGCTTCGGGATCCACGACGACACCGTTACCCTCCGGATCGTTTTTCAGTCGATAGTGTGTGACTACGGCACACTCCTTTGCGAAACCCTCGACGTGGTCTGCCTCACGGCTGAGGAAACTCTTGGGGATCAGAAGAGGGAAATAGGCATTTACATGACCGGTTTCCTTAAACATATCGTCAAGCTGGCGCTGCATCTTTTCCCAGATTGCATAGCCGTATGGCTTGATCACCATACAACCGCGGACAGCACTCTGTTCCGCGAGATCGGCTTTGACAACCAGCTCGTTATACCATTGTGAATAATTGTCTGAACGCTTTGTGAAATTTTTCAGTTCTACAGCCATTTCAATTTCAGAAATAGATTGTTCTTAATATGTTTTTATCGGATCCGGTCGGCAGCCGCTATGCGTCTTTCGTCAGATCTAATCAGAGACCATGCAAACACTGTCGCACAGAAAGCGAGCAGAGGGGCGAAGGCCATCTGATTCCAGGTGATCACCCCGTCTGCAATAGTATTGTAACCGTAAAGGGCTCCGGCTGCAACGGAGGCGACAATGAAGAGACAAGTCAGAAGACAGAGCCTTTTCTGCAGTTTCAGGTTCTTGTAACAGAAGATCGCGATGAGCGGTGTCAGTGCGCTCAAGACAGAGATGATGAAGAAAGACCAGGTATAGACATACCAGCCCGAAAATTGAGGATTGTCATATTCGCCTTCGAAGCGGAACCCGAGGGGGAGGAAATCAAGGGTGAAATCGGCAGTATTCACCTGTGCGACCGTCACACATGAGAACCATGCCATGACGACACACGCCAAAAGCAGAAGTACTGACTGCCAACGTTGAAGTACCATCAGTTTAGGTTAAGTTTTGAAAATCAACAATATACGTTACCATTCCGGTTCCGGCTGAACAGTTGCGTTCAGAGGTCTCACCGGACAGTTCGCCATCTATGTTTTACAAGTAACACGAAAACGGCGATTTAGTTGCAAAATTAGCGAAAAAAAACAGAACAGCCCTCCTTTTTTGGTTCAATATTTGTTATAGTGATAGTTGAGCACACGGTTTGTCACAATCAACGTGTGCCTTAGAGCCCATTTCATAAAATCGTTTTGACACAACCGCGAAACAGACAGGTGTTTTCCGATTCTGTCAGGGGTTCAACAAATTATTGAAATTTTAAATCACATTCTGTGTCTAATAATATCAACACCGCCGGTCAGCCCGGTTCTTTCTTCTCCCATCTTTCCGGGCTGGTCTCGGACATGCGGATCCGTGAAGCCTTTGATTTTCTTGAAAAACGGATGAACTTCATCAAATCATTCGCCGAAAAGCCCTCACTTGAAAAAATGAGGGAGACATACGGATTGATGCTCCGGTTTCTGACAACCGGAGCTCCGGATCCTTCACGCGCCGGGATGACCAACGCAATCAGAAGGGACATCCTCGCTATGGGTGACCGTCTGGACTTTGAGTCGCTTGTGGCCGATTCACCCGGATCTTATTACTCCACAGCAAGGGTTATGGCTCACCGGAGCAAGCCACTGTCGGCAATAATAGCAGAATTCGACAAGATCAATCTTCTCTACTCTGTAGCTTCGGAGGCCGATTCTTTTGATCCGGACATTTCCAGACAATATGAGGAGGCCCTGCAGGAGCTCTTCCGGTATATTATGTCCACACCTCCGGGGAAATTATTGGAGGAAGATTGCCGGATGCTGACAGAGCGTTCGACCGACCCGGCCTCCCCTTTTGCTTTGTCGTCACAGATAATCAGCGGCCTGCTGATCGGATTGCTCGAACATTATGACCGCAACCGGCTTCTCGCACTTATCGACATTTACTCAGAAGCGCAGGATCCAAGGATTCAGGCACAGGCGCTGGTCGGAATCGCGCTTGCCCTCAATTACCACCGGGAAAGGACCGATTATGACAAGGAGCTTAAGCTGAAGCTCGAATCATTGGCCGACGATCTGACTCTCTATCCGAGACTTCGCGATGTCTATTTTTCCATTCTGCAGATTCAGGACACGAAGCGCGTAATCACCTATTTTGAAAAGAACGTTCTGCCGCAGCTTCAGAAGATGAAACCTGAAGAGCTGAAATCCATGATGGAGGGCTCACTTTCTCCCGATGCCCTCGACAATCCGGAATGGGCCGAGCGCATGGAGAAAAGCGGACTTGGGAAAAAGTTGAAGAAACTGAACGACATGCAGCTTGACGGCGCGGATCTGATGGTGATGCCATTCTCGAATCTGAAGATGTTTCCATTCTTCGGATCTCCCGGAAACTGGCTTTTGCCGTTTGACAGCAACCACACAGCTGTCCGTGCGGTGATAGACGATAAATTGCGCCCCATCACCGAATTTCTCGAAATGGCCGACATGATGTGCGATTCGGACAAATATTCATTTGTTCTCGCCATCAACACAATACCCTCAGACAGACGCGATATGATGGTCGCTTCCCTTCAGGCAAATTTCGATACCATCCGTGAACAGATGAAGCTCAGCAATCAGGCCGACACGCTGTTCAAGAGAGAGGCCACCCGGTACCTAAGAAACCTGTACCGGCTCTTCACCCTCTCGTCCAAGCTTTTCGGCACGAAACGCAACTCCGCGTCAGATCCCGTGGCTATGCTTGAGCAGACTTACGATCCGCTCGCCCTCCCTATTCTCGGAGAGATGCTGAACCAAAAGGATGTCATTGAGGTGGCTGCGGAATTCCATTTCAAGCGCAAGAACTATAAGGAAGCGGCCCCGCTCCTCCGCGAACTTGAAAATTTTGAGGGAGTGGATCTTCCGGACGTCTGGGAGAAATCGGGCTACATTCTTGAGAAGCAGAATGATCCGACCGGTGCACTTGAATACTATCTGAAAGCGGAACTTCTGAATCCCGACAATATGTGGCTGATTCAGCACACGGCCGACATGCTCGTTGCTGAAAGACGTTTCAAAGAGGCTGAAGAGCGCCTCGAACGCCATGTGTCTTCGGGCAATTCCGAAGCCGACGCACGTCTGGCTCTGATCAAGATGCGTTCAGGCAATCATCGCGAAGCGCTTCAACTGATGAGAAAGATCTATTATGAGGTTACCGAAGGGAGCGCACCCGGTTTCGGACCCGGTCTTCAGCCGGCAAAAGGTGTGAATCTTTCAGATCCGGACCTTGCTTCAGTGTGGCTCACCGTTGCAGAGATAGAGAACGGCAAATATGCCGATGCCGCAACACATTTACCCGCCACCCTTCCGGAGCCTTATCTGCCGCTTACCATGCTTCTATCATTCCTTCAGGGTGACTATGCGGTAGCGGCTGACCACATCAAGATGCTTTTCGGAAGGAACTCCGAGCGTAGTGCAGGACTTCAGATAAAGGCAGCCGACATGCTTTCATTCTTCGATGGTAACCGCGAGGCAACACTTGACCCGGAGAAGTATCTCAGGAACTGGGCCAGACGCCATATAACGGCGGCCGGAGCCTCATACGACGATTTCCTTCTTCTGCTGGACCTCGAATAATCAATTTACAAATTTTCCCGGCACATAAATCAGTTTAAGGCCCCGACTCATAAAAAGTCGGGGCCAAAAATTTTTGACTTATAGGTCAAATTTTA
>CAYMTQ010000080.1:0-9570 GCA_964393395.1 uncultured Sangeribacter sp. | reverse complement strand
CAGCGACAAGCGCATCGACTTCGTCGGTGGTATCCGCGGTCTCGGTGAGCTCAAGAAGCGTGTCGACAGCGGTGAGATGAAGATGGCTCTCGCTCTCTATCCTGTAACTATGGATCAGCTGATCAACATCGCCGATACAGGCAACATCATGCCTCCCAAGACTACATGGTTCGAGCCTAAGCTCCGTTCCGGTCTCGTAATTCACAAGCTCGAAGACTGATCACTTTTCAGAAACTCATAATTGGCCGGGGGTGTCGCTTCTGTTTGCGGCACCCCCGTTGCTAAGAGCCCGTGCGACCTTGTCTTTTATGACACGGGCGATAAATGTCAGACTTAGACCCCAGTGGCTCTGAAATTTTATGAGATGGGGTATTAAAAACTTCCGAATATTTTGAGCATGACTTCACCGAATAATTACTTCAGTAATAGAAAAACAATCCGAAAATACAGCGACCGGGAAGTGAGTCCGGAAATGATAGAGCGTATCGTCGGGCTTGCGGCTAAAGCTCCGACGTGTGGGAACATGCAGCTTTATACTGTTATTGTCTCGCGCACACCCGAAGAAATCTCCGCTATGGCGCCGCTTCATTTCAATCAGCCGGCTGCCACGGGTGCCAAAGCTATTCTGACCATCTGTGCCGACTTCAACCGCTTTACAAGATGGTGTCAACTTCGCAACGCGGATGCCGCTTATGATAATCTCCTGTCTTTCACATCCGCAATGACAGATGCCGTGATACTTGCCCAGCAAATAGTTACTATTGCGGAGATGGAAGGGCTCGGAAGCTGTTATCTCGGCACAGTGACCTATAATGCTCCAAAGATTTCCGAACTGCTTGAGTTGCCGGAACTTGTGGTGCCCGTAGCCGCACTATCTCTCGGGTATCCTGCGGAAGATGGAACAGAGACTGAAAGGCTTCCGGTTGAAGCTGTTCTTCATTCCGGAAAATATCGGAAAGACTCGGATGAAGAGATTCTGGAATTTTTCAAAGTGAAAGAAGAATATCCCGCCAATCTCGGTTTCCCGGCAGAGAATGGAAAAGAAAACCTTGCGCAGGTTTTCGCTGAAGTGCGATATCCCCGCGGCCTCAACGAAAGTGTTTCGGCCGATCTTCGAGACTATCTGAAGCAACAGAAATTTCTCTGAAAGAAAGCTTTTGGATTTTAAGGTCCTTAGGGTCCTTAAGGTCTTTAGGGTCTTTTAAGGTCCTTAGGGTCTTTAGGGTCCTTAGGGTCCTTAGGGTCTTTAGGGTCCTTAAGGTCTTTAGGGTCCTTAGGGACTTTTAAGATCCTTAGGGACCTTAGGGACTTTAGGGTCGGGAGGGACCGGTGGTCAGCGGGTTCGGCGGGCTATGTTGTATCTGGGGCGGTCCTTGACCTCGATGAATATCTTGCCGATGTATTCTCCCACTATACCGATTGCTATCAGGACCAGAGAGCCGAGGAACCAGATTGAGAGCATTATTGAGCTCCAGCCGCTTACTGCGGATCCGCTGATAAGCGCAACGAGCACATAGACCGCCACGAGGATGTCGAGTAAGAGCAGGACGAGTCCTGTTCCGAAGATCCACCTCATCGGACGGGCGGAAAAGGACGTGATGCCATCTATCGAAAAAGAGAGCATTTTCCTCAGGGGATACTTGGATTCGCCGGCAATGCGTGTCGCTCTGTCGTATGTGACGGCAGAATTCTTCAAGCCGATCTGCGGGACGATCCCGCGGAGGAACAGGTTGTGCTCCCCATATTCAGCCAGGATAGATAGGGCGCGGGAGGACATCAATCTGTAGTCCGCGTGGTCATAGACGGTTTCAAGCCCCATTATTTTCTGAAGCTTGTAAAATGCCCTTGCTGTCGAGCGCTTGAATACGGTGTCGGTCGTTCGCGAAGCGCGAACGCCATAGACGATCTCGTCACCTTCCTCACGAAAACGTCTCATCATCTCGCGGATTGCCTCGACATCATCCTGAAGGTCGGCGTCTATCGAAACCACCGCGTCTGCATCTTCTTTGGCCTCCATCAGTCCGGCAAGTAATGCATATTGATGGCCACGGTTGTGGGCAAGGGCGATACCTCGGACTTTTACCTTGCCCTCATCGTCGGCGAGTCCGCATATTACATCCCACGTCTTGTCTTTCGAACCGTCATCCACACAGAGGATATAGCTGTCGGGGGCTATCTCCCCGCTCACAATCATACTCTCCATCAGTCCGCGGATTTTACGTGCGGAGTGGGGAAGTGCTTCAGCCTCATTATAACAGGGCATCACGACAGCAAGTCGGTTCATAGGCATTCTGGGTTGGGTTTATTCGCGAAAAAACTGCAATTGAGATGAAGGATATTCGCGAAAATTAAGGTTCATTCACTGAAAAAAGAATGTAATTCGCAGACGAATCAGTAAGGAGCTCATTCGCAGACGAATAGGTGTGGAGCTCATTCGCTGACGAAAACGATGTTGTCTGGCTGAGGATGCAGGAATTCAAATTCCAGAGTACGCGCAAGGCCCTCTGCAAGAGTATAGGGTGGAATGAAGCCGGAAGTGCAAGCTCTGGTTCCATCCACCTCGGTCGATGCACAGAATTTCTTCACCCTGATTGAGCTGACAGTGAGTTTCTTCCCGGTCAGTGCAGCAAGCAGATCAAAACCATATCCGCCTGCCAGCCCTATCCAATAGGGGAGACGGATTGTCGGAATTTTTCTGTTCAGCACTTTGCTGACATGGCTTACGAGCGAGTTCATATCCATATCGGGCTTATCAACATAATTGAAGACATTGTAGCCCTCGGTGACATTTTCAATTGTCCAGCGGATAAAGGCAACGACATTACCGACATAAGCCATTGATTTCCGGTTGGTGCCTTTCCCGACCATTAAGAAACGTCCACCCTGGATCTGGTGCAGAAGATTATATACGTTTCCGCGGTTTCTTTCTCCGAAAATCACCGTGGGGCGTATGATGTCGATATTCCAGTCCTGATGCTTTTCCCACCACTCCCGGGCTGTCTGTTCGGCCTGCCATTTTGAACGGCCGTAATCATTGAACGGATCAGGCGGGAAATTCTCGTCAGGATTGGGCTTGTTTAGACCATAGACGGAAACTGACGATAGGAAGATCAGGCGTTTGATTCCATTCACTTCCATTGCGTGGAGTGTATTCTCCATACCGCCGACATTGGTTTCATAGTAGAGCGAAACCGGAGTGACATCATCCCTGTGCTGAGCTGCGATGAGGATCACGAGATCAAAGCCTTTCAGCTGCGCTACCATGGCTTCGCGGTCGCGAACGTCATCGATGACGGTTATTTCATTGAAGAAATGAGACGGACACAGATCTATATTTTTGCATTCATACTGATTGTCAGAGTGGTTAAGCAGCAGCTCTATCAATCTTGTACCTACAAATCCGCTTCCTCCGATAATAGCTGTCCTCATCAGTCCTTGTGTTTTTTAGCGTTAGATATCAGAGTTTTGTAAGCCTTTGAGTGAATTTCGACAACGTCCTTGATGTCGAATTCCTTTTCAGCTTTTTGTCGGGATGCGATTCCCATCCTGCGGCGCATTCCCGGATCGAGATGCAGCTTTTCGATCACCGCGGCCAGAGCTTCGGCATTTTTCGGCGGGACCAGAAATCCGTTGACCCCGACATCGACGGTGTCCCTGCATCCAACCGAATCGGCGGTCACTATAGGGCGTCCGATTGCTGTCGCTTCTATAACGGCTTTTGGAACACCTTCACGATAATAGCTTGGGAAGGCCATAATATCGCATTGCGCGAGCATGACATCCATATCCGAGCGGTTTCCCATCCATCGGATATATGTGCCGTCGCAATGATCTGCAAGCCACTGGGCCGAAAGTGCGTTAGGGTTAGTGGACAGACCGCCGCATAGCCTGAATTCGAGTTGGTCCCCATACTTGTCGCGCAGCAATGAGGCTGCCTCGACAAGAACCTTGACACCTTTATCCTCTACCATGCGGCCGGAAAAGGTGATAATAGTCTTTCCTGACTGATCAGGTTCGACGTATGCGTATTTTTCAAGGTCAACTCCGGAACCTTTTGCAAAAAGACAATCCTTTTCCTCAACAATCCTGTATTCCTTGAACAATTCCCTGTCTTCCGTATTCTGGAAGATCGTCAGGACATTAGGCCGTCTGGTCCCGAAGCGGATGAATTTCAAGATGAGTCTGGCAACGTTCGAGAGGGGCATGTTGAACATCACGCCGAGACCGCAGACGGCGTTCAGAACGCCCGGGACTTTGGTGTTGCGGGCCGCGAGGGATCCCCACAGCACATTTTTAACACCGACGTGGTGGACCACATCGGGCTTTTCCTTTCGATATAGAGTGTTGAGAAAACGGAGTGTTAAGAGTTCCTGAAGCGGGTTGCGTCCCGTAGGATTACCCGGAAGGTCGATAAACCGGGCCCCCATTTCCTGTATTTCAGCAACTTTTGCGGGATCGGTGGCTTTCGCGACAACAACAACGTCGTGTCCGTCGCTGATCGCGCGGGCTCCGACTGCCTTTCTGTGAGACAAGAAAAAATAATCGTCGTTAGCAACTATAAAGACTTTGGCCATTGTCGGTTGATGAGTTTCATTGAAACACCCCTCTTATATAACCCGAAATTCCCCTTTTTATTGCAGTGTCCGGTTTATTGCATCGGTCTGGATAATGCATCGGTTGGGTTAACCCTCCTTTTCCATGAGTTCAAGAAGTCTGAACTCGGCTTCGTCAGTCTCGTTGATGATTTGCTGAATTCGTTCTCCGGCTTCACTCAGTTCTTCATGGGTCATGCTTCCGGAGCTCATTTTGCTCTCAAGCTCCTCCCGTTCTGCTGAAAGAACTTCCAAACGCTTCTCAAGATCTGCCATCTCTTTCTTTTCCTTAAATGTCAGACGTTTGGGACGCTCTTTAGCCGGCTGACGTTTTTCTGTGGTCCGGTCAGATCCGTTTTTCAGTTCCGTAGCACGTCGTTCCTCCTTTCTCTGTTCCTCGACACAATGTCGCCAGGTCGAGTAGTCTCCGGGAAAGTCAATCACTTCTCCGTTGCCTTTGAAGACAAACAGATGGTCGGCTATCCTGTCGAGAAAGAATCGATCATGGCTGACAACTATCACACATCCTTTGAAAGATGCGAGATAATCTTCAAGGATGGTCAGCGTCATTATGTCGAGATCGTTTGTCGGTTCATCGAGGATCAGAAAGTTCGGTTGACGCATAAGTACCGTCGCCAGATAAAGGCGTCGCTTTTCTCCACCGGAAAGCTTGTGGATATACTTCTGCTGATCTTCCGATGAGAACAGAAATCTGTTGAGAAACTGGCGTGCTGTCAGTCTTGTTTTTTCATCAATTCTTATCTCCTCGGCTATTTCAGTGACGGCGTCTATAACCTTTTTCTTTTCATCGAGATCCGTTATTCCCTCCTGGCTGTAATAACCCCATTTTACTGTCTGGCCGATGTCAAATGTGCCGGAATCCGGCTCAACAAGGCCAAGCAGCATCTTGATGAAAGTGGATTTTCCCGCTCCGTTGTCGCCGACTATCCCGACTTTCTCATATCTTGCAAACACATAGTTCCAATCGTTGAGGATACGGATGTCGCCGAAGGACTTGCTGACATTCTTCGCTTCGAAGATCTTCGAGCCGATATATGATGATTTCACACCGAGCTCAACATTATCCGTTCGGAGATTGATCTTGCTTTTCTGCTCGAGCTGATGGAAATTATCGATCCTGTATTTGGCTTTGGAGCCTCTGGCCTGAGGTTGCCTTCTCATCCATTCTGATTCGGTGCGCAGAAGATTCTTCACACGGGCAAGCTCTGCAGATAAGGCTTCCATTCTTTCCGACCGGCGTCTCAGGTAATAGTCATAGTTGCCGTCGTATGAGAAGATCTGCTCTCTGTCTATTTCGATTATTTTATTGCAGACCTTATCGAGGAAATAACGGTCATGTGTGACCATCAGAAGAGTCACACGCTGTCGGGTGAGATACTGTTCGAGCCATTCGATCATGTCGATGTCGAGATGGTTCGTCGGCTCGTCAAGAATCAGCATGTCCGGATTCGGTGCGATCGCGGATGCGAGGGCTATTCGTTTAAGCTGCCCACCGCTTAGTGTCGCCACCTTAGCCGAGAGGTCCCTGACGCCGAACTGCGAGACGAGCCTTCTTGCTGTCTCGAGTTCGGCAGGGTGTTCAGGATCTGAATTGGCTGCCAGAAAATCATCTACCGACCAGTCTTCTTCATATCGCGGATTCTGTGGCAGATACCCTACACGGATTCCGTTGGCGAAGACAATCCGGCCTGAGTCAGAGTCTTCGGATCCCGCAAGAATGTTCAGCAGGGTGGTTTTCCCTGCACCGTTGCGGGCGATAAGGCCGATTTTATCACCCTCATAGATTCCGAGTGTCATGTCGGCAAACAGAATCCTGTCACCGACGGATTTCGTTAATCCTTCGATCTGAAGATAGCTGGTCATCAGGCAGTCATATTTTTGGAGCCCGATTTTATGAAATGGGCTCTATAAGAAATCAGGCCGCACGTTTAAGAAAATCAGGCCGTTCGGGCTCTAATTCAGAGAGCTGCGATAACTTCGATTTCAACGAGAGCCTGCTTCGGGAGTTCCTTAACTGCGAAAGCGCAGCGGGCCGGATAAACCTCGCGGAAGTTTTCTGCATATACTTCGTTCATTGCACCGAAAAGAGACATGTCGGCAAGCAGAACTGTTGATTTCACGACATTGTCGAGGCTCGCGCCGGCTTCTTCGAGGATAGCGCGGATATTTGCGATGCTCTGGCGTGTCTGCTCCTTGATGTCAGCGGGCATTTCACCGGTTTCGGGGTTGATGGGGAGCTGGCCTGAGACAAAGATAAGGTTGCCGGCGATTGTAGCCTGGCTGTAGGGGCCGATTGCTCCGGGAGCTTTCTGAGTCTTGATTTCCTTTTTCATGATAAGATATGTGTTAAAATAAAAAAGTCGGTCCTGATACCGATCAGACCGACAGAGGTTGATTGAGCCGCGACCGGGACTCGAACCCGGGACCTTTTCGTTACGAATGAAATGCTCTACCAACTGAGCTATTGCGGCTGATTTGTAAGATTGAGGAATAATCCCCCTCTTGACAGCACAAAGTTACAAAATCTTTGCGAATGTGCAAAGCGAAGCATAAAAAAAAGACACCTCCGGTTCAGCTTCACAGCTGCCGGAGGCGTCAGACTGAAGTTTTCGAATCTATATTTTGTATTTAATTTCCGGTAGGATGATCAGTGCCATCACTGAATCTGGAAGTCGACTTCCTGAACTTTCTTGAAGAACTGATAGCCGCGGGTTGATTCCCAGAGGTTTTTAGCGTTCTCCCAGATAGCAAAGTCAGCCAGATACTGTTCTTTTTCAGCAGTGAATACCACGTACTGGGCATATTCGGTGTTGTAAACAGCCAGAGCTTCCTCATAAGCAGCCAATTCCTCTTCGGTTGCGTTGGCACCCGGATTACGGGGACGGACCGGAGCTTTGATCTCACCCTTGGGATAGCGGGGTTCGGCGGCTGCGATTACTTTCTGGGCATCTGCAGCATCCCATGTAGTTTTTGCAGTTTCCCAAAGAGCGCGGTCATTGTCGTAGCACTCAAGCTGGCCGATATAAGCGTTATAAGCGTTCACGGCGTTGGTGTAGCGCTGGGCTGTCTGTGTGTCGGCATTTTCAACAGGCTGGGGTTCGGGAACTTTCTGAGCCCAAGTTGCGGCATCCCATTCGTCAGATCCGTTGAAGTAGTTGTTGGTGTCCGCGAAGTTTGTGGGATCAACGAGCTTCATGTATGTCAGATAAGCACTTCCGGGAACGGGGTGAGTGCTGTTGGGCTCGAGCTCCGCAAACGGATTTGAGAGGAGATAGCTTGTGCGGCTTCCGTTCGGAATACGCAGTGTTGCCTTGCGGGCATCATATCCGAATGCAGATTCACCTGCTTTGGGAGCGACCACGGGGAGCATGTCGAGTGCGATCAGCGAAGAGGTGTAGTCAAAAGCGTTGTTGCCGATGGATTCTACAGTCGGGCTGATAATGATGCGTTCGAGTTCGGAACATTTGTTGAAAGCCTTGTCACCGATTGCGTTGACACCGTTGGGAACGGTGAAAATGCGGGTGTTCGCTGAGTTTTTGCGGGGAACCATTACAAGAGTGGTGATGGTCTCAGAGCCCTCCGTAACCTGGCTGTAGACTACACCATTGTCACTTGTAAATGTGGGGAAACCATCTTCAAAGTAGACAGCTTCAAGGTTTGCCGCATATCCGCTGAGGTCTGTGAAGAACTCATCGTTCATCTGACGCAGTGTCATGCCGGATACGCTGTTGCCCTGCATGTTATAAGCTGCAACTTTGGGGATAGTTATCGAACGGACTTCGTCACCAATTCCCTGATAGGGCGAGATCTTGAAGCCTCCGACGGTCATCGGAGCAGCTGCAGATGCAGAAAGCTGTACCGAAGCGGGGATAACTACATTCGCAGTGCCGTTGATATTGGTGACAACAAGCACGTATATACCGGCGGCAGTAGCCTGCTGCTCAAGTGTCAGAACCTGGCCATTTTCAAATTTTGCTACAAAGGCACCTGTGCTGTTCGCTGCAATTTCTGTCAGAGCGGGAGCTTTGAGTGTGGAATATGCAGGAGTGATTGTCGTTTCGTTTACTACCAGATTGGGGAGTGTGGGTTCCGGATCATCCTTTGAACAGGCTGTCATCAGAACCAATGCTCCGAGTGCGATGGCATAAAACTTCTTCATACTTCAGATTGGGTTTCGCATCCTCCGATGAAACGCTGATTGTTATCGATGTTTCGGTCTATAAGTGTGAGGATTGATCGGGGATTGAACACTGTCGTGAGGATTCCCCAACAACACTTATTATTCTTAATATGTGCAAAGGTAAAATAAAAAAACTGAACGGCAAAATTTTGTGCCGTAAAGCATTTTTCGGCCGGTGACGGTCAGAATTCGTAGTCCACGCAGGCCCTCGCATCTTTGTGGGGACCTACTATTGCGGCAGCCGCGACATGGTCCGGATGCCGCGCATAAACTGCAACATCCTGCATTGTCGGGACGACGGCAGTCAGAACCACATCCCAGTCTTCTTCCGGATTTTCATTGATGCCGACCTCCATGGATTGCAGAACGTCGATCTTTTCCGGAAGTGTCATCAGGGCGTCGCGAAACCTTTTGGCGATTTGCCGACGCTCTTCTTCAGAACCCTTGAGCTTGAAAGTGACTATATGTTTGACCATTGCTGTTATGATATTCAATTTGATGAGGTATTCAAATGGTAGTTAGGTGCTTATATCGACGGCTCCGCAATTACTTTTTTGTGTAGAGTCGCTCTCTCGCTGCCTGAACTTTCGGATCTGTGACGTAGTCGTCATAGTCCATCATTTTGTCGATGATTCCGTTCGGAGTCAATTCAATGATTCGGTTACAGATTGTCTGAATGAATTCATGGTCATGGCTCGACATGAGGATAACTCCCTTGAAGTTCTGCAGGGTGTTATTGAAGGCCTGAATCGATTCGAGGTCAAGATGGTTTGTCGG
>CAYMTQ010000079.1:0-9663 GCA_964393395.1 uncultured Sangeribacter sp. | reverse complement strand
ACATGGAGATGGGATGAAAGGTCTTGGCAAAATGCTGATTTTTTTGTAACTTCGCAGTGAAGTATTCGAAACAGCTTCGGTCTCTCGTCGAATCAATTGTTCAAGACTTATCTTTCAATGATCAATAAATGGAATTATCAGCCGCTGACACGTCAGGAAAAAGAGGTCGCTGACCGTCTCTCTGAAGTGTGTGGCAATGTCGACGCAATCGGTGAATTGCTCCTCCGCCGTGGAGTCACAACACCCGACGAGGTCCAATCTTTCTTCTCCCCTTCTATCTCTGATCTGCACGACCCTTTCCTCATGCCCGACATGGAGAAAGCCGTCAACCGCCTCAATAAGGCTATGGGTGCGAAGCAGAGAATCATGATCTACGGAGACTATGATGTGGACGGAACGACGGCTGTCGCCCTGGTCTACAAGTATCTCCAGAACTACTACAGCAACATCGAATATTATATTCCGACAAGATATGACGAGGGTTACGGAATCTCCCGCAAGAGCATCGACTATGCAGCGGAAAACGATGTCAAGCTCGTCATTGTCCTCGACTGCGGAATCAAGGCTGTCGAAGAGATAGCATACGCAAAGGAAAAGGGCATCGACTTCATCATCTGTGATCACCACATGCCCGACAATGAGCTTCCGCCGGCTGTCGCGATCCTGAATCCCAAAATGCCGGGAAGTCCCTACCCTTGCACCGAACTCTCCGGATGCGGAGTCGGATTCAAGTTCATGCAGGCCTTCGCAATGAGCAACGGACTGACAAATCACAATGAACTCGAATCCCTGCTCGATCTCGTTGCCGTCAGCATTGCAGCCGACCTCGTCCCCATCGTCGGCGAAAACCGGGTGATGGCATACCACGGTCTGAAACGTCTGAACTCAAACCCGAATCTCGGCCTGCGAAGCATCATCCGTCTCTGTAAGCTGACCAACAAGGATATCACGATCAGCGACGTGATTTTCAAGATAGGCCCAAGAATCAACGCATCGGGCCGCATGCAGAGCGGCATCGAGGCCGTTGACCTGCTCGTCAGCCGTGACCTGCATGACGCCTACGAAAAAGGCAAGGACATCGACCAATATAACAAGGACCGGAAAGAACTTGACAAACGGATCACTGAGGAAGCTAACGCTATCATTGAGAAAAACGTCAACATAAATCACGGCAAACGCTCGATCGTGATCTATAACAAGGACTGGCACAAGGGAATCATCGGAATCGTGGCGTCGCGCCTCACGGAACTATACTATAAACCGGCTGTCGTCCTCACTTTCGCAAACGGTCTGGCAACCGGTTCATCCCGTTCGGTCCAGGGCTTCGACATATATTCCGCGGTTGACTCCACCCGCGATCTGCTCGAGAATTTCGGAGGCCACCCCTACGCCGTCGGCCTTTCTCTCAAGGAGGAAAACATCCCTGAATTTTCACGACGCTTCGAGGAATATGTGGCTGAACATATCCAGCCCTCCCAGCTCTCGCCTCAGATCGAAATTGCCGCAGAACTCGAGTTCGCCGATATCACTCCGGAACTGATCGCTCAGCTCCAGAAGTTCAATCCTTTCGGACCGGGAAACCAGAAGCCGGTCTTCTGCACCCGCAACGTCTTCGACTTCGGAACAAGTAAACTCGTCGGCAAAAATCTCGAACACATAAAACTTGAACTCGAAGACAACAGCACGAGCCGTGTGATCAATGCCATAGCCTTCAATATGGCTCCCTATTTCGAGCATATCCATGCCCATAAGCCGATCGATATCTGCTATACTATCGAACAGACGCGCCACGGCCACAACACCGACTCCATCCAGCTGATGATCCGCGACATGCGGCTTTCCGGAAAATAACAGACTGCATGACCGACCCTGATCTGCACGACAGGCTGATCGACATTCTCCGAAAATATTGGGGATATGATTCGTTCCGTGAACTCCAGGAGGAGATCATGACATCCGTCATGTCCGGAACCGACACTCTCGGGCTCATGCCGACCGGAGGTGGCAAGTCAATCACGTTTCAGGTCCCGGGAATTGCCCTCGGAGGTCTGACAATCGTCGTCACTCCCCTGATATCGCTGATGAAGGACCAGGTCGATAATCTCAGGAAAAGAAATATCACCGCCGTCTTCTTCCATTCGGGAATGACTCCTTACGAAAACCGGACGGCCTGGGAGAGGCTCGTCAACGGAAGAGCCCGTTTCCTTTATGTAGCTCCGGAACGTTTGCGCAACGAAAGATTTATTTCTGAACTACGCAGGCTCGACATCAGGCTCATCGTGGTCGATGAAGCCCACTGTATCTCCCAATGGGGATATGACTTCCGCCCGGCCTATCTCAATATCGCGACTCTCAGAAAGCACCTTCCCGCGGTTCCGGTCCTCGCCCTGACGGCGACTGCAACCCCCGAAGTCGCCCGGGATATCGCTTCGAAACTCGAATTCAGAAACGGGACCGGATTCAGGATGAGCTTCTCCCGTTCAAACCTTTCATATATAGTCCGGCACACTGAGTCAAAGCTTTTCGAACTTGTAAACATCCTTTCTCACACCTCCGGCTCAGCCATTGTCTATGTCAGGTCAAGAAAAAAGACACGTGAGATTTCCGAATATCTCTGTCAGGCCGGACTGCCGTCGACCTTCTATCACGCCGGGCTGCCGTTTGAGGAAAAGGAGAAACGGCAGAACCTGTGGAAGAATGATGAAGTCCGCGTGATGGTTGCCACCAATGCTTTCGGAATGGGTATCGACAAACCGGATGTGCGCGTAGTTGTCCATTACGATTTCCCACCATCTCTTGAGGAATATTATCAGGAGGCGGGACGGGCAGGACGCGACGGCAAACACTCGTTCGCTGTTCTGCTGACCTCGAAATGGGATCGCGGCACCATGCACCGTAGACTGACCGAGACTTTTCCTCCGCGCGATGATATAAAGGATCTTTATGAACGGATTTGTGACAATTTCGGAATCGAGATCGGAGAGGGTTATGAATCGCTCAAGGAATTCGATGTCCAGAAATTCTGCGAGACCCATTCGTTGGGCGAGAAATTTGTCCGCGCATCGCTGAATCTGCTCGGCCAGGCAGGTTATCTTGATTTCATCGAGGAGCAGGAAAGCGCTCCCCGGGTGATGTTCACCATTGACCGTGATGAACTTTATCACATCAACGATCTCCCTCAGGAGACGGACCGGATCATCAGGACAATGCTGAGGATGTACACCGGGATGTTCTCCGACTACGTTTATATCAATGAATACCGCATAGCGGCCGAAACCGGAACCGGAGTCCCCGAGATAAACGGAGCATTGATTGACCTGAGCCGCAAGAAAATAATCAGCTTTATTCCGCGACGCCATGTTCCTTTCATCCATTTTCCCACCGCGAGGGAAGAGAAACGGTATCTGCAGATCGGAACGGACATATACGAGAAACGGAAGGAGGCGATGCAGAAGCGGATTGAAGCAATGCTCGGATATGCAGACGAAGATGAGAACTGCCGCGTCGGACGTATTCTCAGCTATTTCGGAGAAGAGAAGGCTCACGAATGCGGATCCTGTGATGTCTGCCGCAGTCAAAGGCCCCGGCGATTCTCCTCCGGAATGATCCGGCAGAAGATTATGGAGATTCTCGAAAATGAGCCGGATGGCCTCGGAGCTCGGGAGCTCGTCAGCCGGTTCGGAAGTCAGGCCGGCGACGCGGCAGCCCAGCTTCCCTTATTGAGAGACGGGAATATGATCAGGATAGAAAACAGAAAGTATTATCGTAATTGACTCCCGCAGTCGTTTATAAACAAGTATGATTGGTTAAAAAAAGTATGATTGGCCTCGCAGATTGCAATAATTTCTTTGTCTCTTGCGAACGCAGCCGCAACCACACGCTTAAGGGTATTCCGGTGGTGGTGCTGAGCAACAACGACGGATGTGTCGTCGCGCGGAGCAATGAAGCTAAGGCGCTTGGTGTCCGGATGGGACAGCCTGCCTTTGAGTTGAAGAATGAAATAATGTCGGGAAAGCTGACTGCTCTCTCCGGCAATCATCTGCTATATCGGGACATCAGCCTGAAAGTCCACGATATCTTCCGCCGTTTTGCGCCGGAGACGATCGACTATTCTGTAGACGAAGCCTTCCTCAATGTCGACGGAATCCCGATCTCCGAACTTCATGGAATTGGCGAGGCTATCGCCGCTTCGGCGCTTGAAGAGCTCGACATTCCGGTGACGATAGGTTTCGCACCATCTAAAACGCTCGCCAAGATAGTGACCGATTCGTGCAAGCATGCCGGAAAATCTGTCGATGTCCTTACGAATGATCCGGAACTTATCGGGACATTCCTGCGGTCGACAAAGATCGGAGACCTGTGGGGAATCGGCCGGCGTCTCGCAAAACGGCTGTACCTCGCCGGCGTATATACTGCCGCCGATCTCGCCTCAAAAGACAGGATATGGGTCCGAGGACTGATGGGCGTCAACGGTGAGCGGACATGGCGCGAACTTCACGGCGAGCACTGCATTGAGCTCGGCCACGTTGACAGGCCCCTTCAGGATTCGATTTCGGAAACCCGCACTTTCCCGGAAGACATCGACGATTTCGACTATATTCAGGCGCGTATCGCAATTTATACGGCCGATTGCGCCAAGAAGCTCCGCCGGATGAAAGGTGTCGCGGGCGCTGTCACCGTCTTTCTGTCCACAAATCCGTTCAATCTCGAATTGCCGAGGCTGCATCCTTCCGCAACTCATACTTTCAAAGAGCCTGTCTCCGACACAATCGTCTTGGTAAAGACTGCCAACAAGCTCCTTGAAAGCATCTTCAATCCGAGTATTCCCTATAAGCGCGGCGGTGTCATCCTGACCTCAATCTCACCGGACATGATGATGGACTCGGTCTTTTCATCCGATGAAGAAATCACGAGAAGGACAGCCAAGAAGAAACTGATGAGAATCGTCGACTCTCTCAATCCTGTGGCCGGCGATGCAAAGATTAAACTGGCTTCACAATTGACTTCGGGCCATCCCGGACACAATGACGGTTACTCTTCTTCATTCCAGGCTCCATCGAAATAGGGAAATTATCCCGTCCTTAGCTATGACCACTTTGTCTCAAGAAATAGATTCCGGAAAAATTTCGTAACTTTGCATACGCTCAAAAAGACAGTGATATGATTTTTGATATGATCCCCGCCGCCATATTCGATGCAAGCCAGTTCTTCGGTTGGTTTCTTGACCATGCGAATTATTGGTTTGTCTTCATCTTCATGACAATCGAAAGCTCTTTCATCCCCTTTCCCTCTGAAGTCGTGGTCCCTCCGGCGGCATATCTGGCCTGTACTGACACGGGTGCAGGCGCCGGAATGAATGTGTTCGGTGTCGTCGCCATGGCTACGCTCGGTGCCCTGTGCGGTGCCTTCATCAATTATTATCTCGCCCTCTGGATCGGAAGACCCGTCGTCTATCGCTTTGCGGAATCAAGACTGGGACATGCGTGCCTGATCAACCGGCAGAAAGTCGAGAAAGCCGAAGATTATTTCGACCGCCATGGCGCGGTGTCTACTTTTATCGGACGTCTGATCCCGGCTATACGACAGCTGATTTCGATTCCCGCCGGCATATCGAAAATGAATGTGGGGGTCTTCGCTCTCTTCACCGCTCTCGGAGCCCTCGTGTGGAATTCAGTTCTTGCCGCTTTGGGATACTGGCTTTCAAAAACTGTCAGTCCAGATCAGCTTTTCGCCAAGGTCGAGGAGTATAACCGCTATCTGACATGGGCCGGCTACGGTCTGGCTCTGCTGTGTCTGGCGTTCATCCTCTACAATGCGTTCAAGCCTAAGCCGGAAATTCCTAAGAAAGATGAATCAAAGTCAAAAAAAGTCTAATACCAATGCTCGTTTCCCCTTCTCTTCTTTCGGCAAATTTCGCCAATCTTAAACCGGATCTCGAGATGATCGACCGCTCCGATGCGGACTATCTTCATCTGGATGTAATGGACGGTGTCTTCGTTCCTAACATTTCATTCGGTTTCCCCGTCATGCAGGCTGTTGCACGCAACTGCCATAAACCGCTCGACGTGCATCTGATGATAGTAGAGCCGGACAAATGGATCTCCCAGGTGCGCGATCTCGGGGCGGAATACATGAACGTTCATCAGGAAGTCTGTCCTCATCTGCACAGCGTCGTTCAGAGAATCCACAGAGCCGGGATGAAAGCGGCCGTGACGATCAATCCGGCTACACCCGTCTCCACACTTCAGGATATCATTGAGGATGTCGAGATGGTCCTGATCATGTCCGTAAATCCGGGGTTCGGAGGTCAGCCTTTCATCGAACATTCAATCCGTAAAGTCAAGGAGCTCAGGAAACTGATCGCGGAAACCGGCTCAAAGGCGCTGATCGAGGTTGACGGCGGAGTCAATGCCGAGACCGGAGCCCGGCTCGCCGGGGCCGGCGCCGACATACTCGTTGCCGGAAGCTATGTCTTCGGCGCAAAGGACCCGGAAGAAGCGATACGTACTCTCAAGAAATTGTCATAACCCCCGAAATAATCACTACCCGGAGATCATCTTGAACCGGAACAAAGCTTTATGAAAAAACACCATTTTACAGCAGCCGCAGTCTGCGCTCTCGCGCTTGCAATTCCAATGTCATCCTGCATCGGAAGTTTCGCACTGACGAATAAGGTGCTTGACTGGAACAAAAATATCGGCAATAAATTTGTCAATGAACTTGTTTTCATCGCTTTCTGTATTGTCCCGGTCTATGAGGTGACGGCACTGTGCGATATTCTCGTCGTCAATTCGATCGAGTTCTGGAGCGGTTCGAATCCTATGACCGCATCGACCAAGGTTGTGCCGACCGACCATGGCGACTATCTCGTGGAATGTGACGGAAAAGGATACACGGTCACTCACCGGGACAGCGGACAACAGATGCGTCTCGAATTCGAGGAGGAGTCTCAGACATGGAATCTTATCTCCGAGGAGGGTGACATTCCGCTGCTGACATTTGTCGATGACAACAACGTCGCGCTCCCCATGGCCGACGGTTCGATGAATATATTCTCGACAGATGCTCTCGGAGTCATGGCTTACCGCAATGCCACTTCATCTGCCTGTGCCTTTTTGCATCTAAATAATGTCGGGAGATGAACTATTTGCACCTCCCGTACGTTAAACAAATAAAGTGATGAATCTGCATCTCATGATTTCGCATCAAGAGGTGTCCGAAAACTTGAATAATTCTAAAAATATATAGTTATGAAACCGTTACATGTAATCTGTTCAGTAATCGGTGGTGCTGTCGCAGGCGCTGCAATCGGTCTTCTTCTCGCTCCCGAAAAAGGTGAGAAAACCCGCAAGAAAATCGTTGAGATCCTCAAGGAAAAAGGTATCAATCTGAAGAAAAGCCAGCTCGAGGAAATCGCTGAGGAAATCGAAGACCAGATTGACAAGGCTCTTTAAATAACTGAAACAGAAAGAGAATCAAACAATGAAAGCACTCAATATTCTTTACGCCTTTCTTGGCGGAGCAATCGTAGGTTGTGGAGCAGCTCTCCTTTTCGCACCTGAAAAGGGCGTCGAACTCCGTGAACGCATCTGCAAGATCCTGAAGAAAAAAGGAATCAAGATCAGCGATGCTGAAGTTGATGCGCTTGTAGCTGAACTCACAGGCGAAGAGTAAGAGCCCTTCCGGAAAACCGGAGACGCCTATCAATTTCGGAGACGCTCATCAATATTGAAAAATAACCTAAAGAAGGCGGGAGTGACGAAATCATCCGATTAGCCACACCCGCCTTCTTCTGTCAATCGTGATATGAAAGAAAAACTGACCGATGATCTCAAAGATGCCTTTGCCGATTCCAAAGAATGGGTAAGGCTCCAGATCGAATATACGAAACTCACAGCTGCGGAGAAAGTGACTATCCTCGGTGGTGCCGTAACTCTCGGTGCGATTTGCCTGCTGATCGGAGTCGTCATCCTCTTCGTCCTCGCACTGAGCCTGATCGACACCTTCAAAATGTTTATGTCGCCGGCTCTTTCATGTCTTGCTGTCAGCGGAATCCTCATAATCCTGATGATATTGCTCATCGTATTCAAGAAACCGCTGATCCTGAATCCTATTGCAAAGTTCCTCACAAAGCTCTTCCTGAGCTGATCATATTTCCCACTTATGGCAACAGACGAAATTAAAAAAGCGGCCGAGGCCGCCGACGAGGTGACTGAGAAACCTAAATTCAAGGGATATACTCTCGATGATCTCAGATACCGCCGCGCCGTAGTGGCGCTCCAGAAGGAATTCGCCAGAGAGAAAATCATGGAGGATCTTGATAGAATCCGCCACTGGAATCCGCTCGCCCCGGATAATAAGGGTGGAAAGCTCTCGAAAGCGGGCAACCTCGCCCGTAAACTGATCGGAGGATTGAATTATCTCGATTATGCCATGATCGGTTTCTCTCTCTTCTCTTCGGCCCGGAAAATGATCGGATTCTTTAAACCGAAGAAATAATCTCCCCCGGACATATTTTCTCCGATAAACCACAGAATTAATCTCTCAGATAAACTAAGACCCCAGTGGCTCTGAAATTCTATGACATGGGGTATAAAGAATTATAGCGTAATCACATGGATTATCAGAGCGTAAGATTCGACATCAAACCGTGTGACGAGAATATCACTGATCTTCTCGCCGCTTTTCTTGCCGACGCCGGATTCGAGTCTTTCGAACCGGACGAAACCGGAATGACGGCCTATATTCAGGCCGGGAATTATGACGAAAAGGCAGTCGAAGATGCTGTTGGGGCTCTTCCTTTTGATTCGGAAATCAGCTTCAACGCGACATTTGTCAAAGGTGTGGACTGGAACGAGGAATGGGAAAAAAATTACTTCAAGCCGATACGCATCGGAAACCGCTGTGTTGTCCGCTCTTCATTCCACACTGACGTCGAACCTGCAGACTATGAGATTATCATTGACCCGAAGATGGCCTTCGGAACAGGACACCATTCGACGACTTCCCTTATGCTCGGATATATTCTCGAGCTCCCACTCGAAGGAAAGAGAGTGATCGATATGGGAACCGGCACGGGGATCCTCGCCATTCTCGCCATGAAACGGGGAGCTGCTTCGGCAACCGGTATCGAGATAGATCCCGGAGCATACGAAAACTCACTCGACAACGGGCGCCTGAATGGGGTCGAAGTCGAGTTCAAATGCGGAGATGCATCTCTTCTGAAGAATGAAGATAAAGCTGACCTTTTTATAGCCAACATCAACCGTAATGTGATCACCGGCGATATCGCCCGTTATTCGGACGCACTCAAACCCGGCGGGACCATGCTCCTCAGCGGATTCTACACGGAGGATATACCGATTGTAGCCGATGCGGCCCGGGCCGCAGGCCTGGAACTCATCGAAACAAGAAGCGACAACAACTGGGCAGGCCTCCGACTGTCAAAAGTTTTTCCTCAATATACACCCTTGGTTTCGCAAAAAAAAGCCATTGAAGTTTTACAATAAAAAGCCACCGGTCTAATTTTATAAGCCATTATTTTATTAAGTCATGATTTTAAAATAAAAAGCCACGGTTTTACGTTTAATATTAAGGCTCCGTTCCCGAAAAAATGTTAACGCAGGGGTGCAGCTGCGACCCCTGCGTTAACATTTTTTCGGG
>CAYMTQ010000078.1:0-9679 GCA_964393395.1 uncultured Sangeribacter sp. | reverse complement strand
GGTGTTTCAATGATTTAGACCTTGAAGCCGTGTGGTGCGGATATTACGAGGGAAATCTAAAATCGAAACGAGTATGTGAAAAGTGTGGATTTATATTTCATCATACCAACCACGATGTTGTCTCACCACTCGGAGATAAACGCACCGAGCATTTTTACAAAATGACCAAAGAAGATTATTATGCAATACAAACGTAATTACAAGCCCTGAATTACGTTAAGAATCCCGGCAGACAATCTCTCTGAGCGAAGGCTCGGATTTGTGACTGCCGATGACTTATTTCGTCACAAACCGGGGATGTATATGTTTTTTAGATGTTTTGCGGGAACTCCGCCGACAACAGTGCGTGGGGCGACGTCCTTTGTGACGACTGCTACGGCCGCAACTATCGCACCCTCGCCTATGGTGACACCCTGAAGGATTGTGACGTTCGCGCCGATCCAGACCTTGTTGCCAATCCTCACAGGCGCAGCGGTCATGTCGGCGCGGCGGTCGGGATCCTCCACGTGGTTGAGTGTGGCTATCACGCAGTTGTGGCCTATAAGCACATCATCACCTATATATATCCCACCCTGGTCCTGAAACTTGCATCCGGCATTGACAAATACTCTCTTGCCGATGTGGATATTCTTGCCGCAGTCGGTGTAGAACGGGGGAAACATACTGAAACTTTCATGCACTTCTCGCCCGGTCAGTTCCGACATGAGGGCTATGATCTCCTCATGATTGTGGTATGCATTGTTGATTTGCATGGTTATCCGTATTGCTTCCTGGCTGAGTTCGTGCATCTTGGCATGAACAGGAGAGCCGGCGGGGATTATCTCGCCGGACTCCATCACTTTGATAAATTCCTCTGTGGTCATAAGAGCCCATTTCATAAAATTTTTAACATTTTCGGGTCGCAGCCTTGGAGTGATTTTTGTTTTGCAGGTGAAGGAGCTTAGTGGGCTAAGCGACTGAACCAAAGAGCAAAAAGCGCCCAAGGATGCGAGCACGATCCCATTTTTTATTTCAAGTTTCAAGATGGTTCAGCATCTTATTTGTTCAGATTTTCTAACATAACAATCGGATTAAAGTAAATCAATTATAAAAATTACCATTTGCTCGGCTCTGGCCGGCGCTTTTGGCCAAGTTTCGTCAGTCACGATGCCCGCATCGCTCCTTCCTCAACTCGCCAAAATCATCCGACCATAGCCGCCCGAAAATGTTAAAAATTTTATGAAATGGGCTCTAAGTCTGTTCGCATGATTTTCAGTGGGGTTACTTGTTGAAATATTCCACAAAGAACGCCGCGATCTCATCCATCGGGATTATGTCAAGCCGGTCGTATAGGTCGCAATGTGATGCACCCTTCACCGTCAGCATCTGTTTGTTATCCCCTTTGAGTTTGGCGAAAGTGTCCTTCCCGAAGTAATATGAATGCGCCTTGTCGCCATGCACGATAAGCACCGCGCTCTCCAGTTCGTCGGCATACTCAAAGAATTTGAAGTTTACAAACGGCAGATCAGAGGTTACATTCCATCCATCGGTTGAATTACCGGAACGCACATGGAAGCCTCGCGGGGTCTTGTAGTAGGCATAATAATCCTTAACAAACTGCGGTGCATTATCCGGAAGCGGATCAACCACGCCGCCTGCACGCCTGTACTCGCCGTTGCGGTAATCAATTGTGCGTTGTTCTGCCATCGCCTTTCGTTTGGCGTTGCGTTGCTCTGCACTGTTTTCCGAGTCAAAGTATCCGTTGGCGTTGACACGGGTCATGTCATACATGGTGGAGGCAACGGTAGCTTTGATTCGCGGGTCATTGATGGCGGCCTGAATTGCTATGCCACCCCATCCGCAGATACCGAGGATTCCCACTTTCTCAGGATCGACATCATCGCGGTTAATGAGATAATCCACAGCCGCGGAGAAGTCCTCCACATTGATGTCGGGCGATGCCACACGCCGGGGCATTCCGCCGCTCTCGCCGGTGAACGAAGGGTCGAACGCGATTGTAAGGAACCCACGCTCGGCAAGTTGCTGAGCGTACAATCCTGACGACTGTTCCTTGACGGCCCCGAACGGACCGCTCACGGCTATAGCAGGGAGTTTTCCGGTCGCCCCCTTCGGCTTATACATATCGACGGCAAGAGTTATGCCGTAGCGGTTCACGAAAACCACCTTGGCGTTGTCAACCTTATCGCTTTTCGGGAACACTTTGTCCCAGTCCCGCGAGAGCTCCAGCTTTTCCACGGGAGCCAATGATGTGTCGGTGTTCATATTGTTAATATCCTGTGAATTTGCCGCCATGGCACTGAATATCAGCACCGCCGACAATATTATTTTTGACTTCATGACATTATCTTTTGACTATATCCATTCTGCCACTTACTATTTTCTTTATTGCAAAGTTAGTGAGTATTAAGCCATGATACAGACCTATATTAATGTAATATCTACCCGAAATACAGATTGGGTTAGTTCAATGGGACATTACCGGTACTTTTATCGGACAGGACTATCAAAAAACAGTTAAGACCCTGACGTTAACATTTCTTGTGAGTTGGGGTCTAAGCCTATAAAGATCAAGAAAGCAGGGTGAATTCCTGCTTTCTTGATCTGGTAAAATAAGACCCCTTCCACAAAAACAGTCTATTTCTTCAGTTTCGAATATCCGAGTTTGAGCGTTTTCCAGCGCTTGATAAGATGACCTGTGCCGAAAGCAATCATCAGGAGTCCTGCCCACCAATGCCATAAACCAACATGGCTTCCTCCGCCGTTGGTGAAGGCGAGTAAAATTATTCCTGTAACCGTTTCAAATATGAACAACAGAGTCAGTATCATATTCGGTTTGCTCTTTTTCTTGAGACCTTTGGCGAGTGACCGGAACCACGGCCAATGACCTTTTATGTGGAAAAATTCCAATGAAAGAAATAATGTGGCTGCAATCACATGAGTCACAGCCCAGTTGTGCCAGACTTCATATTGGGTAAATTCATCAGTGACATGGATGCCGATTCCGGAGATAATCAATAGCAGGAATGTCGGTATCCATGCCAAGTCTACCCGAATGTTTGTTGTAAATTTCATAATCTTTATCTATATCTTACATTTATCTTCCTTTAGAAACCAGATATATCAATTTTTTGATACCATAATAGCTCTTGCCACGGAAAAGCGGAGCCATTTCAAAGGAATATATAATATATCTATCTGATATTATGGGAAGCAAAGATCTGAATTAAATGATTAGATCAGATTACATATTATTCTTTAATGATATACTATTTTCCCTGATTACTCCAAAATCAAACCAATAGTAAACAAATAGGGAAATAAAGTATATGACTTACAGAACTTTTTGGATAACTTTGCACCATGATTGGCTCTAAATATTTTGCGACAGAAGATTTCATTATAACCGATGATCTTCGTCACCTTTCAGACATCGAACAGAACGACGGCACGATGATGCGCCTTATTGTATGCAAGGAGGGTGAAATGTCAATGGAAATGGACGGCAAAAAAGTCAATATCGGCAAGAATGACATACTGTTTTGTCCGTCTGAGCGGAGACTTGAACATACAATGTTCAGTCACGATTTCCGTTTCATGATGTTTTGCATGTCAAAAAGACTTAATTCGGAAATATTCCCTAACTCAGCAATCATCTGGTTGATGTTCCAGCAGTTCAGATCTAATGGCAAGCATACATTCTCGGATGTAGAAATTGAGGAGTTATCAATAGATTTCCAGTATCTATGCCAGCGCTTGCCGGCATGTGGTGTATTGTTCTACAATGACTATGTCCGTTGTCTCATACAAGCAATGGTTTACCGAATTTCTTCCATGATTGGGACAACGGCTGAAGGAATTGAGCATAATAACTTTATGCAGTCCCCGGAGACACTTGCAGAAGCCTTCTTTAATCTGCTGAACAGCACCTATCCAACCCCCCGCAGCGTTAAGTGGTATGCAGGACACCTTAATAAAACCCCAAAATATTTATCAACGGTCATTCGGCGAACAAGTGGAAAGAAACCGATGGAATGGATCACTGAAAAGACCGTCAATGAGATTGCCAATCTATTGAAAAATTCAAAAAAGAGTGTCAAGGAAATCAGCGTAGAACTCAACTTTTCATCTCTTTCGTTTTTCTGTCGGTATGTGCGACAGCACCTCGGTGTTTCTCCGAATGAATATCGATCTCTCAAACACTATTAGGCCACAAATCTTTATTTGCCTTAATTAGCGCTCATCTATAAAAACACAGGAACAAACGATGCAGATTATAGCACATTTAGTGACTTAGAACAATCAAATTAAGGTAACTTGGGATAATTTGCAAACAAGTTGAGATTTCAAGGCATTGTATTAGTAAAGCAATATAATCAAATACTATGGCACATAAAATTGGAATAGATAAGCTGACGTGCATCTGCAGCACAGCGGGGAGCAAAAACAAAATAGCATACATACTTTATCCGATGGATATGCTCGCCGACTGGATTGAACAAGCGGCTGAAAAATATGACGTGACTATCGTTGTCGTTACCGGTATGGACTGGCAGAATGTATTCAGTCCTTGGGCGTCAAAAGGTGTACCCAAAGGAACTCCTGATTTTAAAGGAGAGTCTCCCGACTTTCTTAAATTACTGCAGCAAAAAGTGATTCCGGCTGTCGAAACCACGGTTGGTGTCAGATCTGATATCGAGCGTACATTAGTCGGAGTATCGATGTCCGGATTATTTGCATTATGGCAATGGTTGGTATGTGATACTTTTCAGAATATCGCCTCACTTTCAGGCTCTTTCTGGTATGAGGGATTTTTGGACTGGATGAAAAGTCGCGTCATTCCTTCCAAAAGTGGTAGTGCCTTCTTCCTGCTTGGGGATAAGGAGTCACAATCCAAGACA
The DNA here is from genome assembly GCA_964393395.1 of uncultured Sangeribacter sp. Classification (GTDB taxonomy): domain Bacteria; phylum Bacteroidota; class Bacteroidia; order Bacteroidales; family Muribaculaceae; genus Lepagella. The sequence goes on along the minus strand of CAYMTQ010000078.1, from coordinate 4,781 downwards.
AAAGCTTTTGATATAGTAGGTCAAAATACTCAGGAAATAATATCATTGCTCCGGGCACACGGAATTCACACAGAGTTTGAGAGCGTACCCGGCAATCATTATGCTGATCCTATCCCACGGCTTGACCGCGCGTTCACAGCACTTTATTCCGATACTCACCCGGAGTGACACCGTTCTAAAAATGAGTTTCAGTCTTACGATATTAATGGTTTGCAACGTTTCTTAAGAAACCGGCTCGTTTAGAGAGAGTGTTTTATGGAAACATAAATTCCAATAAAGAAGAGTAGATTTGCTCAAGCAATAGATTCAATATGATGCGCGATATCAGCAGATTAACTGATAAGATAACAGTTATGCCCGACTCAATGGGAGATTCCGGCGGCACATTGCCGGAGCGCCATTGGTATGTGGCCATAGTGAACAATAAGAGCGAGCGGCGGACTGCCGAACGCCTCGACGCATTAGGATATGAGACGTATGTCGCGTCGCAGGAAGAAGTGCGTCAATGGCGGGACGGTAGACGCCGGAAGGTTCAGCGGATGGTGATCCCGGGGCTCGTCTTTATAAAAGCTACCGAGGCGGAACGGCGCCAGACCTTGACCGGTAACCTCGTTAAACGGTACCTCAGCGACAGGGCCGCCCAACGCCCTCAAGGATACAACGCCCCGCCGGCAATCATACCCGAGGCTCAGCTTGAGCGTCTCCGCTTTATGCTGGGACAAGCGGACACACCTGTACAGTTTTCGGACCGGCCCCTTCCTCCGGGTACTCGCGTGCGCGTCATACGTGGACCCCTCCGCGGTCTTGAGGGGGAGATTGCACGCTCCGCATCCAAAGATAACAACGCAATCCTTCACGTCCGTCTTGATTATCTCGGATGTGCGCTTCTTGATGTCGCCCGTGAGGACATTGAACCGGAGTAAACATCCGGCCCTGCTTGCCAGATGAAAAAACAGGAGGGTGCGCTCACAAAAGCGCACCCTCCGTTGTCTGTTTGGGGATTATAGATCAGTCTTCGAAGCGGGGGGACGGGATCACCTTCGACAAACCGGATGGCTCATTGTGGGAGAGGGGGAGGCGAGAGGGACCACGAGCTATCGCTCGCGGCGCAAAACCTGCCTGGAACAGGAGGAAGAAGGGGACGGGATCACCTTCGACAAACCGGATTGCTCATTGGGGGAGAGAGGTAAAGGAGGAAGGAGAGGGGGAGGCGAGAGGGCAGAGGGGGGAATGGAGTTAAAAAATGAAGGAGAATTGGAAGTTGAAGGAATTTTGGGTAAATTTGAGGGTGTTATAAGTAATTTAGTTATGAGAAAATTTTGTGTGAGTGCGGTGTGCGCGTTTGTGGCGTTCGGTTCGCTGAATGTCAGCGCGCAGGATGCAGCGGTATCCATAAGCCCGGAACCGGGCGAGTATGACACCCTTCCGACATCTTTTGTGGTGTCGTTCGACGGTCCTTCGTCTATCGCGAGGAATATCGCAGCCGGGGGTAACCCGCTGTTGATTACGTCGCCTAAGGGGGAGAAGCTTCAGGTCGCGGGTACTTTCAGCGGTACGGTGATGACATGTCAAATACCGGCTTCAAGCACGTTGCCTCTCGATGAAAACGGTGATTATTCGGTTCAGCTCCGTGCCAATTCGATCAATTATACCTGGGCTGACGGAACGAAGACGCAGTCCAAGATGTCGGAGTTCGTCTATAATGTGAGAGGGAAAGAGGAGGAAGAACTGGAGGGCCCGAAGGAGGTGGTCTATGACATCGAGTTCCAGAAGACAATTCCCAACTTGAATCCTTTTGATCTGAAGGGATTTGAGTTAGATATCCTTCAAATTTATTTCAATATGCCGAATCTCCAGATTGGATCTTCGGCCGATGCTAAAGTAACTATCACGGGTCCGGAGTATAGCAGGACGGCCTCACTCCAGCCCAATATGAATATGCCGTCCTCTACAGTTTTCAGGGCTACATTCACGAATCCTATTTACAGCGGAACGTATACGCTGACGATTCCACAGGGAGTGGTCGGCGATGAGGAGTGGATCAAGGATCATCGTTACGGTCATGCGAATGCAGAGGTTGTCTATGAATTTCAGGTGATTCATGGCCTGAGTTCTGAGGATGCGACGGTGACGATCAGTCCGCTTCCGGGGACTTTTGATATGCTTCCGAATGAATTTGTCCTGACGATTGATGGACCGGTATCAATTGAAAAAAATATCACGGGAGGCAATCCGCTTCTGATTACGTCTCCGAAGGGGACAACCCAGCAGGTTTCGGGAACAATCAGTGGCAAAACCGTGACTTGTAAAGTTCCCGGGACGTTCGCCTTGGATGAGCCCGGAGACTATAAAGTAACTTTCAGGGAGGGTTCAATCACGTATATCTGGGAGGATGACTCCAAAAGCACATCGAAGGGGGCAGAATATGTGTATAATGTAATCGGCAACGAGGAAGAAGGTCCCGAAGAGCCCAAAGAGGTGGCCTATGACATCACTATGAACAAGACAATTCCGAATCTTCGTCCTCTGGATCTCGAAATGTATGGCATCGAGACGCTTCAGATTTATTTTGACAGAGGAGGCTTGCAGATTGCTTCTGGTGCCGATGCATTCGTTACTATCTCAGGGCCGAATTATTACGGGAGCGCGGTTTTGGTTCCAAATATGAATATGCCGGCGGCGACTGTTTTCAAGGCAATTTTCAATGATCCGAAATATGACGGAACATATACCCTGACGATTCCCCGGGGGATCATTGGCGATGAAACATGGATCAAAGACCGCAGCATGGGTCATGCGAATGCGGAGGTTGTCTATGAGTTTACGGTCACGGGTGGTGAGGATCCTTCGACAATCACACGGGATCTGACCTTCAATCCTCGCGTCACTCCTTCGTCGGGATCGAAAGTGGCTGATCTGTCGAAAATCTCGCTTCAGTTCAATTCCGAACCGTATTGGGATCCTGAGGCAGAAATTCAGGTTAACTATCGCGCTGATCTTTCGGAAAGCGGGAGCGATTCAAAATTCGGCAAGGCATCAATAGCGAAGGGCGAAGGAAATAGTCTTGTGCTGAGCATTGTCCCCACTCCTCGTTCCAACGGTCAGTATTCTTTGATCCTTCCTGAGGGGGTGATATGGAATGAGGATCATGAGAATGATGAAGACGGTGGCGCTCTGAATTGTGAGATGGTCTTCAGCTGGTATCTATCCGGAGAAACGGTCGGGCTGGAAATTACCGGTCACGTTCCGGCCACTGATGCCCATATCGGCTGTTTTCCGGTTGATAAGGAATGTATTGTGATCATGACGAACAAGAAGGATGAGGTCGGCTCGGCTGATTTTGAACTGATTGAATATAAGCTTAATGACGAGAGTGCCGCTCCTGTAACCTTGTTCAACGAGACTTCGAGCGATATTAATTCAGACGGATATATCTGCTGGATCAACCGGACCGGCAATGATATTGAGCTCTCGGCAGATTGTTATTATGAGGTTGTCTATACTTTGAAGGATGCTTCAGGAAATAGGCTTGATGACGGCAGCTTTGAGTTCTATGGAGACATGTCGACCGGAATCAGCGGTGTTATCTCTGATTCAGGAGCGAGGATATACAATCTCAGTGGAGTCGAGGTTAAAGGCGGAGCGCTGCCAGCCGGGCTGTATATTAAGGTGACTCCTGCAGGAGTCGAGAAGATTAGAATTCGCTGATATTCTGACTGTAAAACAGGAGGGTGCGCTTTTGTGAGCGCACCCTCCGTTGTCTGTTTGGGGATTATAGATCAGTCATCGAGACGGGTATAGGTGTATTCCCCGTAAAACTCATACTTTATTCCATCTTCGGTTTCCGTTTCGTGATAGGTTACACGCATTGTGTCACCGGAAATCTTGCATGTAGAAGTCTGTGAATACTCTTCTCCATCTTCCTCTTCGGTATATTTGATGGTGAGTTTGTCTCCTTTGTATGTATAAGTGCCTCTGTCCTTGAGAAGGCCATCATCATAATGCTCGAATGTACCGTTTGAGCGGAATTTCAAGACACAAAAATCGTTGACTCTACCTTCATTCCATTCATCTGTGATAGTACCATTTTCTTTCTCCCAGCCTTTGGTGGATGTCAGCAACCATTCTCCGACGATACCTTTTCCTGAGCTTGAGCCGGGTTCGTCGTCGTCATCATCGTCGCCACAGGCGGTCATTGCGCAGGCGGAGATGAGCGCAACAGCAACAAGCACGAAATACTTGAATACTTTCTTGTATATAATAGTTTAGTTTGTTTAGGGTTGTTAGCGGGTGCAAAATTACTATCAAGGAAATTATCTGCCAAGAATCGGTGCAAGAAAATTCCTCGAGTGTCGGATTTTTGGGATTTGGGGAGGATGGGTTCACCTTCGACAAACCGGATTGCTCATTGGAGGAGAGGGAAAGGAGAAGGGAGCGAGGGAGGGGACCGGGCGAGGGAGAACTGGAGGGAAGAGGGGTGAGGGAGAAGGGCGGTCAGGGGGCGGTCGGGGGGTAGTTGAGGAAGAGGAGGTAGGGGCCGCGGGCGCGGATGGTGAAGCGGTCGGCGGTCGTTTCGTTGAGGGTGCCCTGCCACCAGCTGTCGAAGTCGCGGATAGGGTAGCGGAGGCCTTCGGCCGTGAGGCCGGTCGCTCCAAAATTGAAGATCGAAACTTGGGTTCCAACCGGGCAGGTAAATTCGCGGGTTTCTGGGGGACAGAAGGATTCGTGGGTTCCAACCGGGCAGGTAAATTCGCGGGTTTCTGGGGGACAGAAGGATTCGT
>CAYMTQ010000077.1:1171-10089 GCA_964393395.1 uncultured Sangeribacter sp. | reverse complement strand
TCATCCGATGATCGGATCACACTGCAAAATTACGAAATTCGGACCATTCCACCAAGATGAAATTTCGGGTGAGCCATACATGGGGAACGATCTCCGGCATGTATTCTGAATTCCGGCCACTTCATCCCATAAAACATCTCCCGATATTTCACTTTACGTTCTCTTTGATTATATCAAATTTTCATTTTGGAAAACTTTTGGACTTCCTAAAAATTTTAATCATCTGTTTTAGTGCATTTTAACTTTTCGTTTTGGAAAACTTTCAATTGATATTTCGCAACACCGGATATTTCAATTGAGATATTTTAATGTTAAAAATGATGTCTTAGCAAAAGATTTTATATTTCCAACACTTGTTTAAAAATATTTTTTGTGTAGCTTTGCAACATAAATTATTCAAGATCTCAAATCCTTTCCGGGATACATCGGAACATAACCAACTTTTAATCATGACCCCCCAGACCTACACTTACGACGAGGCTTATAAAGCGTCGCTCGATTATTTCAAAGGTGATGAACTCGCAGCGCGAGTCTGGAGCAGCAAGTACGCACTGAAAGACTCTTTTGGCCATATCTTTGAACTTACGCCGGATGACATGCACCGCCGGATCGCGCGCGAAATTGCACGTGTTGAAACCAAATACCCGAATCCGATGTCGGAAGATGAAGTTTTCGAGGTTCTCCGCGATTTCCGCTATATCGTTCCCCAGGGTTCGCCGATGGCCGGAATAGGCAACACATTCCAGGTGGGTTCGCTTTCCAACTGTTTCGTGATCGGACTTGACGGACATCCGGATTCATACGGCGGCATCATCAAGATCGATGAAGAGCAAGTTCAGCTGATGAAACGCCGCGGAGGAGTTGGACATGATCTGAGCCATATAAGACCGAAAGGTTCTCCGGTCAAGAATTCTGCCCTGACATCAACCGGTCTCGTTCCGTTCATGGAACGCTACAGCAATTCCACACGCGAGGTTGCTCAAGACGGTCGCAGGGGTGCCCTGATGATGACCGTATCGATCAAACACCCGGATTCGGAACGCTTCATTGACGCGAAGATGGAAGAGGGCAAGGTGACAGGAGCAAATGTCTCTGTCCGTATAGACGACGCCTTCATGCAAGCCGCAGCCGACGGGACTCCCTACACCCAGCAATATCCCGTAAAAAGCGATTCTCCTAAAATGACCCAGGAAATCGATGCTTCAGCACTATGGTCCAAAATTGTACACAACGCATGGAAAAGTGCCGAGCCGGGAGTTTTGTTCTGGGATACCATCGCAAGGGAATCGGTTCCTGACTGCTATGCCGACCTCGGATTTGAGACCATCTCAACCAACCCCTGCGGAGAAATTCCCCTGTGTCCATACGACAGTTGCCGCCTGGTCGCAATTAACCTTTACTCTTATGTGGAGAATCCCTTCACTCCCCAGGCCAGATTCAACTTTGATCTCTTCCGCAATCATGTCGCCAAGGCTCAGCGCATAATGGACGACATCATTGATCTCGAGATGGAGAAAATCGAAACCATCATATCCAAGATCAAGGCTGATCCGGAAACTGAAGAGGTCAAGGCTACCGAACTTCACCTCTGGGAGAAGATCCGCGACAAAACCCTCCTCGGCCGTCGCACCGGTTGCGGAACAACAGCGGAAGGTGACATGCTCGCCGCCCTCGGACTTACTTATGGAACAAAGGAAGCGACCGATTTCTCGACCGAAGTGCACAAACAGCTGGCCCTCGCCTACTATCATGCCTCTGTGACTGCCGCCGAAGAGCGCGGAGCATTCGAGATCTTCGACTGGGAACGTGAAAAGAACAATCCCTATATCCAGCGTCTTGTCGAGGCCGACCCGACTCTCGGTGAAAGGATGAGCAAGCACGGCCGAAGAAACATCGCATGTCTGACAATCGCGCCGACCGGCACCACGTCGATCATGACCCAGACATCGTCAGGCATAGAGCCGGTGTTCCTCCCTGTCTATAAACGCAAGCGCAAGGTCAACCCCAACGATGAGAACGTCACGATTGATTTCGTTGATGAGGTTGGAGATGCTTTCGAGGAATATATCGTCTACCATCCTAAGTTTATGGAATGGATGCGGATAAACGGCCACGAGATCAAGAAGAACATGTCGGCCGTGGAACTGGAAGAGCTCGTAAAGAAATCTCCCTACTACAAAGCGACCAGCAATGATGTCGACTGGATGGAGAAAGTCCGCATGCAGGGTGCCGTCCAGAAGTGGGTCGACCATTCCATCAGCGTGACGATCAACCTTCCGAACAATGTCGATGAAAAGCTCGTGGGCGATCTCTATATGCAGGCTTGGAAGGCAGGATGCAAGGGATGCACCGTCTATCGCGACGGCTCGCGCAACAATGTCCTCGAAGCGGTGAAGGAGGAAGTGAAGAGGAGGACCGAAGAACTCGTCATGCACGCTCCCGAGCATCTGGCAACACGCCCGATCGAACTTGAGGCTGACGTCGTCCGCTTCCAGAACAATAAGGAAAAATGGATCGCTTTCGTCGGACTTGTCAACGGTAAGCCATACGAGATCTTCACCGGTATGGCTGATGATGAAGACGGCATCTTCGTCCCGAAGAGCGTAAATCACGGAAAGATCATAAAAGCCATCGATGCCCAGGGCAACAAGCGATATGACTTCCAATTCATCAACAAACGCGGGTATAAGACCACCGTCGAAGGTCTCAGCGAGAAGTTCAATCCTGAATTCTGGAACTATGCGAAACTCATATCCGGAGTGCTCCGATATGGAATGCCTATCGATCAGGTTATCAAGCTCGTGAGCGGTCTTGAACTCGACTCCACCAACATCAACACTTGGAAGAACGGCGTCGAACGCGCACTCAAGAAGTACATCCCGAACGGAACTGAAGCCGAAGGTGAGAAATGTCCCAACTGCGGCCAGAACACACTCGTCTATCAGGAGGGATGTCTGATCTGCAAGAACTGCGGAACATCACGCTGCGGTTGATAACATAAATTCCGGAAATTCCGGAAAGATTCTCAACCGTTTCCTATCGGAACAACCGTTTCCTATAGATTTTATATCGGACAAACCGTTTCCTATAGAATGTAAAAACTGAATCCGACAGGCCTAAAGTGATATGAGGGCTTGTTGGATTCATCGTTTTTTATTAAGTTTGCGATAAACAAGTTTTTTCAGGTCTGACTGATGAAAAATGTGAGACTCAGACCTTGTCTTATAATAATCTGATGCGATGAAAATAAGGTTCAATCTAAACTATCACACCAATTGGGGTGAATGGCTGTACATCTGCGGCTCGCTTCCGGAACTCGGCTCGAACGATGCACTGAGGGCTGCCGAGATGAAACAGGGAGCTCCGGACAATTGGTTCTTTGATCTTGAACTTCCGACCGGTTCCGATCGTGAATTCACATATTTCTTTGTGGTCAAGGCGCCGGACCGCGAATGGCGATTTGAATGGGGGGCGCCCCATCGCCTTCACGTGACTCCCGCACTTAACGTGATCAACGTGATCGACGAATGGAATGCCGAGCCTCATGACAAGCCCTATTTCAGCTCCGCTTTTGTTGACGGCATGCTGAAGCGTGAGTCTCCCGACTCGCCGCTCACACCGGAGCCTGATTCAGTGAATATCCGGATCGAGGCTCCCATGGTCCTTCCCGATGAGATTCTTGCCGTGTGCGGCTCTACGAAGGTCCTCGGTTCCTGGGATCCTTCAAAAGCGCTCCGGATGAATGATGCGCGCTATCCGCTCTGGGAATGCAATGTACCCCTCACCGAGGAGAACGTTCCTTTTGACTATAAATTTGTCATTCTTGAAAAGAACACCGGAGAGGTCCGTTCCTGGGAAAACAGAGATAACCGGTGGTTCGGCCAGCATCGGACACACTCCGGAGAACAGATCGTGATTGACGCTCTGCGCTTCGCCAACCCCCGCGACAACTGGAAAGGAGCCGGCACAGCAATTCCCGTCTTCTCAATCCGTTCAAACGAAGATAATGGCGTCGGTGATTTCTACGACATCAAACTGATGGTCGACTGGTGCAAAAAGACCGGACAGAAGGTCCTTCAGGTCCTTCCTATCAATGATACGACCAAGACCGGGACATGGGTAGACTCATATCCCTACAGTGCAAACTCCACATTCGCCCTTCACCCCATGTATATCCGCATGGAAGCTGTCGGTACCCTCAGGAACAAGGGCCGTATGGAATACTTCAGGAAAAGTTCGGAAGAGCTCAACCGTCTGGAACAGATAGACTACGAACGCGTGAATAACCTCAAGAATGAGTTTCTTCACGAAATATATGAGCAGGATGGCGAAAAACTCTTCAAGACTGCGGAATTCAAGGAATTCAAGAAACAGAATGACTATTGGCTGAGACCATACGCCGTATGGTGTGCTCTCCGGGACGAATTCCACACACCCGACAATACTCAATGGCGCCAGCTTGCCGTTTACGACCAGCGTGCAGTTGATGAATATTGCACCGTAAATGCCCGGACGATCAATTATTTCTATTTCGTTCAATATCATCTCGACAGACAGCTCCGGGAAGTGCGCGACTATGCCCACAGGAACGAAGTTGTCCTGAAGGGCGACATTCCGATCGGAATCGGACGGTTCAGTGCCGATGCATGGCAACACACACGTCTGTTCAACATGAACTGTCAGGCCGGTGCTCCGCCGGATGACTTCTCTGTCCTCGGTCAGAACTGGGGCTTCCCGACATATAACTGGGATGAAATGGCATCAGACGGCTTCGCATGGTGGAAAGACCGCTTCCGCAAGATGTCTGAATATTTCGATGCATACCGCATTGACCACATTCTCGGCTTCTTCCGTATCTGGCAGATACCTCTCGATGCAGTTCACGGACTGCTTGGATATTTCAACCCAGCACTCCCCTTCTCTCCGGAAGAACTCAGAAACAGCTACGACTTCTGGATCAATCCCGATCTGCAGTGCCGTCCGCTCGTTCTGGAATGGATGCTCGGAGACTTTTTCGGAGAATTTACTGATGAGGTCAAGGGACAATACCTCAGACATGTCGGAGGTGACAGATTTGAGCTTGCACCGGAATACGATACTCAGGCAAAGGTTGTCGCCCACTTTGATAAACTCGAGGCGAATCCGAAGAATGACAGGATCAAAAACGGTCTTCTCGGTCTGATAGACGATGTCCTCTTCATCGAAGATCCCTATAACAAGAATCATTATCACCCGAGAATCTCAGCTCAGTTCACCTATCAGTTCAGAATCCTGACTGACTATGAGAAATGGTGCTTCAACCGTCTCTACAACGACTTCTTCTATCATCGCCACAATGATTTCTGGTATGGCAAGGCAATGTGGAAGCTTCCCCCGTTGCTCGACTCAACCCGGATGCTCGCATGCGGAGAAGATCTCGGCATGATTCCGGATTGTGTTCCTGAGGTAATGAAAAAGCTTCAGATCCTTTCTCTCGAGATCCAGCGAATGCCTAAGGATCCCAAAACAGAATTCGGAGACACATGGCACTACCCATACTTCAGCGTCTGCACAACTTCGACTCACGATATGGCCGGAATCCGTGCATGGTGGGAAAGCGATCCTGCACAGAGCCAGCGCTTCTTCAATAACATTCTCGGCGAACACGGACAGTCACCTTTCTATGCCGAACCATGGATATGTGACAAAATCGTGTGGGCTCACCTCGCATCGCCCTCAATGCTGTGTATCCTGCCCCTCCAGGATTGGTTGAGCACAGACGGAGAACTGCGCCGCCTGAATCCGCAGGAAGAGCAGATCAACGAGCCTTCAAATCCCACTCACTACTGGAGATACAGAATGCATCTCACAGCCGAGCAACTTCTCGCCGCCGACTCCTTCAACAACAAGATCCGCAGCGAGATCAGCGCTTCCGGAAGATAAACCCTACCTGAAATATAACCATTAAGAGCCCATTTCATAAAATTGTTAACATTTTATGAAATGGGCTCTAAAATCAACCCTGAAATCCTCAATGAAGATTTCAGGGTTGATTTTATACTCCTTTCCACAAAAATTGCGACGCCCAGGCTTTAACAATTTTGTGGGAAGGGGTCTTAAGGACTCAATTATAGAGCGGAATCATCATACGGATATATCATTTTTCGGTAATCACCCATATATTTGAAAAACATTGGAATTGCAAACCCAAGTCCGATAAAGCCACCTATCATTGCCGCGACCATTAGATAACGTTCGCCGAAAGAAAGGAAATAGAAGAAAATCACAAGATAGATGATCGCCAGGAAAATCATCACGCATTCTGATATCAGATGGCACTTTTTAATTGACCTGACATTCCGGGATATCTCTTCAATTGACATAGTTCCCGGATTAATATCCTGAATTTTCAGAAATTGAAGGGTCGTCAGAACTAAACCGGTCAAAAAATAAAGAAGATTGCAAAGACACAGTGTCACTCTCCAATGACCGGTATCAAGAGCGGCAAAGCCGGTTTCTGAAGCAGGAATTATCCAGAAGTATACCGGAAAGAAAAACATACATAAGATGTTAAGGGTTATCAAGACCTTTGTTCTTTGCAGTAGACGTTTTCTTGCAGATTTGATATTGTTTTCTGCCACCAGTTTACTCTGATCAATGATAGAAGGTTCAAGTCTTTCAAGACGTTCATTGAGTCGGTTCCAAATCTCCTGTATATTGTCAAAATTATCCATAATTCACATTTTAAACGAAAATTATTCTTTAAGCAGTCCTTCATTTTAAATCTGAAGGATTTTGAATGATAGGTTTAATTCACCTATCTGTTGTCATAGACAATTAATTATCTCATGAATTAGCCATCCGATTTAACTTCTCTTTTGCACGGCGGAGAAGAGTTGCCACAGTATTACGGGTAATTCCTGTAATTTCGGATATAGTGGCGTAATCCGCGCCGTCGAGCCATGGAAGCAGCACAGCTTTTTCCCGATGAGAAAGACGCTGAATCATCTGATGAAGTGATTTGTGCTGTTCGAGCAATGACACATCGTCATCTTCCACATGAATAAGTACATCTACCGGAACGCTGACTCCACGCTTCTTTCTCTTTTGAAAAGAAGAAATACAGGTATTGAGGGTCACACGATAGATCCATGTGGAAACATTTGACAATCCCCGGAAGGAATCGCGTCCTTCCCAGAGATTGACGAGCACATCCTGACGCAGATCACGGAAATCATCAGAATCTGCGGCATAATAATAGCATATCTTGTTGATGATACCCCCATGTTTGCCGATCATCTCGACAAACATGTTCTTGTCTTCATCCGGCACAATATGCCTATGGGAAAATATACTCATATTCGGTTTGAAGCGGTGATGGTCATATTAACCTCAGGGGTTCACGATACCGCCTCACTATATTAGTATTTAATTTCAAAAAAAGTTTCACCAGGACAAAAGTACATTAACAGCCCATTTCATAAAATTGTTAACATTTTCGGGTCGCAGAGGTAACTTTATATTTCTCTGCGTTTGAAATCTTCTGAGCATAATCTATTGTAAAACTTTAAAATATTTTGTAGATTTGCAACTGCATATCGCCCGCAGAATCCCGATGTGGGTAATGTGGCGGGATGCAGACATATATTCAGGAAGCGTTTTTTGCTTTATCCTTCGTACCGAAATCGCCAAATTTCAACTTCACAGATGGATCGGGCAGTCAATAAAACGCTCCTTGTCTTGCCGTGTTATGTCCACTCCCCGGCAAGGGGACAGTGCCGATATATCGGTCAAGGCGTGGGAGTGGACTGTTTATTCTGTGATGGGCGTTTGGCGATGCCCGGTGCGAGATAAACCGAACATCGTTCCACGTCTTCTTTTTTTTCACCATAATTTACATATGTCCGGAGGGAACGGCCGGTGGCTCTTAATCCAAACAACAAGAAACGAATTTGTGAAATGAAAGAATCTTTCTTATTAGTAGATAAGGGTTGCGGCTGCCCTTCATCCGACAAATGTTTATCATTTGAGGAATGGATGAGAGAGATTATGGAATATTCCGACGCCACGATAAGGTCCAGAATATCTAATCTCAAGCAAATAGAAAGTATATATGGTGATCTGAAAGAGTTATGGAAAAAAGACAAACTTGAAGGTCTCCTCGAAGAATTGACCTACACCCGCGAGGATAGCGATAACAATGTTGCTCCGCGCCATAAAATTCCGATCAAGGGTGACCTGTACTTCGGCAGCGCAACGTACAAATCCACTCTGAAGCTTTATAAATCATATCTCGAGTCTGAAGCGAAAAAACTGAATAAGATACAGCAAGCTCTCCTGAATGCTTTTGCCGAGCTTAAAAAAGACGTCAGCGACAAAAAGAAATACGAAAAAGGAGAAGTAAACAAACTGTTGTCGGAGCCTCTTGTGAAATTGTTGGAAAAACATCTCGAGGAGTTCGGTTATGAAGTAGAAAGTGAAAAGACCGCAGGATCTGTGGTTGACACACAGGCAGATGGGAAAAAGAAAAAGCAGCGGGACCGCTATGACATCTACTGCAAGTCAGAAAAGCATCCGCTGATAATCATCGAGCTCGACACTCACCGTGCGGATCAGGTTTCAAAGAAGATGCTCTCGCGAATAGCCCTGAACAGTGAATCGGAACTGATCTACGTCTCGCTGATATATCCCAACGAGACACAGCAAAAGAAGGGACAACAAAATGAATGTGAGAAATATGTCGACTATATCAATACTGTGTTCTCCATTCTTATTCCGCCTAAAAAAACATACATGGCCTACTGGCTAATCGATCCACAATCCAAATAAATCAACATGAAACGATATCTCATGAGGACAATTATGGCCCTTGTCGCCATGATTGCCTCCTTCCCCCTATATGCCCTCGACTTTGAATATACCTACGAAGGGCAGACTCT
>CAYMTQ010000077.1:0-1071 GCA_964393395.1 uncultured Sangeribacter sp. | reverse complement strand
GTGCAACGGTCTTATTAAATCAGCATATCCTAATAACTTGAAAAATCCCTTCACGTCAGGGATAGCTATTGCCTATAATCCCAATAATGTAATCATTGAAGACGATTGCATTTACAGGCCGGAAAAGAATGAGATATTATATGCACCATGTAGCCTTAAAGGTGAGTTTATAATACCTGAAACTGTCAAATCAATCGGCAGTTATGCTTTCTATGGTTGTAGCAGTCTGACTTCGGTTACTATCCCTAATTCTGTAATCAACATACCACCTGAGGCATTTTATAGGTGTTATAATATGCAATCTCTCAATATTGGAGCGGGTGTTTTAGAAATAGGGAAAAGTACTGATTGCAATCCGACAAAAGTTATTTGGCAGTGCAATACTCCGCCAAAGGGATGTGAATATTTTAAAGGCAAAATTAATTTTGTTCCAAATGACACTTATCCCTTTAAAAATAAGGTAGTCTATCCTCTGCTCAGCTCCTTTTTCGAATCAGAAGGAATTGTGTATGTGCCGGTAAATCCCTCACAACGCACTTGTGATATCATCGATTGTCGATATTCTACAGAAGTCAACCATCTTTCTGTAGGTAGCAAGACATCATATAGAGGCATAGAGATGAATGTTACAAAGATTAATCCTTATTCTTTTTGTGATAATGATTATATAGAGAATCTGAATATCTCTTTTGAAGGGTCTATTCCTGAATATGCTTTTTATGATTGCGATAATATTGGCAAGATTACAATTCCAAATACAATTTCAGCAGTAGAAGCCTTTGCATTCTATGGATGTGACTCAGTTAAAGAGATAAGTTTGAATAATACCGGCTCAATAGGAGTCAGTGCGTTTGAGGAAAGCGCGAAAAATTCACCGGCAAAGCTATCGATAGGAGAAACTGTTACGGGAGTATCCTCTAAAGCATTTTACGGATGCAGTGGCCTGAATGATATTACATTGAATAATGCAGGTGCGATTGCGGCAAACGCTTTTCAGAACAGCTGTACCATAGATGCGGGGACACTTTTAATCAATAAATCTGTCACTAATATTGCTCAGTATGCTTTCAA
>CAYMTQ010000076.1:0-10162 GCA_964393395.1 uncultured Sangeribacter sp. | reverse complement strand
TAAACTTTGAAATTCACCACAAACATACTATCTACAATTCGACGATTCCATCATTGTGAACTGACCCCTAAAAGTTAGACAAATAACTTTTAGGGGTCAGTTCAATTTTGACACATCCTCCCTTATTTTTACATCAACTTTAGCTAACTTTGTAGCCTAACAGTGTGTAAACTCCGTTGATTCATGCACTCCTTTCTCAGACCTAACTCTCACCCTCACGCCATAAACCTCTCTCCGGTCATAACGTTCCTGAAGAACTGGACCCTCCCGCTGGCAATCCTCTCCGGGATTACCGCTTATTTCATTTATGTCAGCATCCCGCTCTTTGACAATACGCATGAGTTCGTCAACAAAGCAATTGCCATTGTTCAGCCGGCTCTGATCTTCGCCATGCTCTTCCTGACGTTCCTCTCGATCGGCCCGCGGGATCTGCACCTGAAGAAGTGGCATTTCCTTCTCGTAGGAATTCAGCTGGTCCTTTTCGGAACTGTGGCCTGGATACTCTCCTTTATTTCCGACACGGGAGTGAGGATAATTTTCGAGAGCGCTATGCTCTGTCTGCTCTGTCCCACGGCGACGGCGGCCGCTGTCGTGACCCGGAAGTTGGACGGCAGCGCGGCCGACATCACGACCTACACGATCCTCATTAACCTCACGATCGCCGTCGCGGCTCCCGCACTTCTCCCGATCGCCCATCCTCTGCCGGACATGGGGTTCACGTCAACGTTCATGCTGATCATCGGAAAAGTATTCCCGTTGCTTATCTGTCCGTTGCTCCTCGCGTGGATTATAAGGAAGTTCTTTCCTTCCCTTATGCTGCGTCTGACCCAATTCAAGGATCTGCCCTTCTATCTTTGGGCCGTTGCACTCGCTCTGGCTATTGGAGTCACCGTCAAGGCCATAGTCCACAGTGACATAAAGACAATCTACCTCCTCGGAATCGTGGTGGTTACTTTCGTCTGCTGCATTCTCCAGTTTTATATCGGCAAAAGGATAGGACGCCGTTATGGTCAGCATATCGAGGGTGGTCAGGCCTTGGGACAGAAGAACACAGTCTTCATAATATGGATGGGCTACACATTCCTTTCCCCGGTGACGGCAATGGCCGGCGGTCTATACAGCGTCTGGCACAATCTCTACAACTCCTGGCAACTCTACAATCACCGTAAGGCTCCCGCAAGTAGATCATAGATAGCTAATAGTTCCGCTCCGACATATTCAGGAGAGTAGCCGGTAAGTTTCGGAAGCCCGGCATAGGCCGCCCCGAGATAGGTGTCCTCAAAAATATGTGCAAATTGGTTGGCATCAACCTTGCGGATCTCGCCGCTTTCGATAGCCCTCTCGATGACCTCGCGCCATATCCGGCATTCGTTCTCATACCATTCGCCTGCTGCTTTCAGACTCTCCTTGAAGACGCTGTAATATGACATCTGCACATTTACCAGTGCGTAGTTGATACTTTTCACTCCGATCTTCCGCCAATACAGCTGTTCTTCGGTCAGTATCTTCACAAAACTGCGTATTGTCTGTTCGAGTGAACACTTGTCCTTTTCTTCGAGAGCCGTCAGGGTGTTGTTCCGGAAGACAAACAGTTCGACCGCTTCTTTGAATAGCGTCTCCTTGTTGGGCACATGATACATCAGCGCACCGCGGCTCAGTCCCGTGATCGCTTCGATCTCGCGGAACGTTACCTTATCGTATGGTTTCTGCGTGAACAGCAGCAGTGCTGTCTCAAGCAGTCTTTTTCGTGTTGACTGTCCTTCGGATTTCATATATATATGAAATAAATGGTTAACCATTTAACTTTTTGGGGACACCTGTTCGGTGCGCACCTGTTTCTCCCGCCCCCCCCCCTTTGTTATGCGCATCAATTATTCACCCCTTCTTCCCTTTGCAAATATAATCGAAATTTCACATTACTGCCCCTACAGCTGACAAATTTTGTTAAAATTGATGTAATTTTTGATGCAAGACATTGTTCTGTCAAATTTTATATCTAAATTTGCTCCTAACAGACCGCGCGGTCGGTTTGTGTTTTGAAGAATTTACCATCATACTTTCATCAACAATTCAAAATGAACAGATTCAGTCCATTGATTTCAGGGCGTCTCGGAAATCTCCCGAATATCGCCCGAAGGCTGTTGCTTCCGTCGCTGCTTTTATGTCTCGGAACAGCCGTTTCAAATGCCGACGATATTCTTCCGCGTCTGATCTTCACCGGAGACGCAGGGGAGAATAAGGAAGTATCGCTCGATGATTATAACCGCATCGAATTCGGCGACAACTCGATGTTTCTCAAAAGCACCAAAGATCCCTCGAGCGTGCTTGAGCTTCCCTATTCCGATTTCAGCCGGTTCTCCGTCAGCGAGGATCTTCTTTCTGGAGTTGGACAGACGGTTGCTCAGACCTCATCGCTCTCTTACGATGCCTCAGCGTGCCTTCTGCGTCTCGACTCAGCTTCGGGTGCCGAATCTGAAGTCAGTCTCTATAACGTATCTGGTGTCCGGGTGCTGAAAGCCATGATGCGTGGCGGAGACACCCTCGACCTTGGCTCTCTTGCCGGCGGAATCTATGTGGCCGTCGCCGCAGGTGAGGACGGAAACCTCAGGATCAAATTCGTGAAATAAACGGATGTGCCGGACGATTGTCCGAAGCATCATTCAGCTAATCTTGAAACATCAAAACATCAATGAATATCAACAGGTTGATAAAAACAATACTTGCCGCAACCTTGTGTTGCCTTGCTCTTACGGGTCAGGCGGAAAAGACGAAGGTAGTGCGCGTCATGAACGGAAACGAAGTCGTTGGCGAATATTTAGCCTCAAACGTGGATTTCGTAGAGGTTGCTGATTACGTCGCACCTCTTGAGATAAATGGACACGAATATGTAGACCTCGGTCTCCCGAGTGGCTTGAAATGGGCCACATGCAACATGGGAGCGGAAGCTCGCAACGAATGTGGAAGCGTCTACTATTGGGGTAACCCGGACCCTTATTCTTCAACAAACAAAACAAGTCAGAACGGGGTGGACTTAGACGATATTTCCGGTAATGCGGCATACGATGCCGCACGCGCTCACTGGGGGTCGACATGGCGTATACCGACCAAAGCCGAGGTGCAGGAATTGATTGACAATTGCGAATTTAAATATCGCAACGAAAAGGGTGTGCCTGGTAGTCTTGTCACTGGACCCAACGGAAATCAGATCTTTTTCCCTTATAACAAATATGAGGATGGGTATTCACAGTTGTGGACATCCGCACCCGGCTCGAATAATACCAAGGCCTGGTACTTTTCTATCACCGAAAGTTACAAGGGAAGCATTTATGAATCCAATAGAAAAGGAATAACATATTACGTTCGTCCAGTCTCCGAATGAGAGGTTACAAACCGATAAGTTTAAACTTGAAATAGCTTGATAGAAATATGAAAATAAAGATATCGCTGGTTGTAGTTTCCTGTCTTATCGCTTTGACAGGATGGGCAAAACCGGAAAAGGTGCTCCGCATTATCAGTGGAGGAGAGGTGTTGCACGAATACATTCCTGGTGAATTCGATGCTGTCGAATATCAGGATTCAGAAGCCATGAAAGGGGAGATCAATGGTTATGAATATGTTGATCTCGGTCTTCCGAGCGGCTTGAAGTGGGCTACCTGTAACGTAGGTGCCAATAGCCCCGAAGAATGTGGATATTATGTTCAGTGGGGCGAGACTATGCCCAAAGATGACTATAGCGAGGCGACCTGTTCGACATATAATGTCTCTATAGGCAATAACATATCGGGTACCGAGTATGACGCAGCCCGGGTCAATTGGGGTTCCACGTGGAGAATGCCGACCTATGAAGAAGCCAAGGAACTGCTCGACTTCTGCGAATGGCAGGATGGCGTCCTTGACGGTGTGGCAGGAATAAAGGTTACTGGACCAAACGGTAATTATATATTTCTTCCATATACCGGCTACCGTGCTGGCACAAAACCAGTCTCTTATAACGGAATAAGCGGAAGCTTTTGGGTTGCCAAACCCTCGGGTGCTAAGAACGGCTACAGAACTCTGTTTGATAAGAACGGTTATAGATTCACACTATCGGTCCGCTCCGGAGGTTTTACTGTACGCCCCGTGTCGGACTGATCCATCCGTATGTCTCTTGCTCTCTCCTTATCGTCTGAAATGATACTCAGCTGATCATACAAATGGTCCAACCACAAAGATCAATAAGGATCATCAGACACCCCTTTAAAGATCATTTGACGTCCTTTTAAAGATCATTTGACATCCTTTTAAGATCTTTTGACGCCCTTGTAAGATCATTTGACGTCCCTTTTGAAACAAATCTCAAAGCAAGATGTATCCGGGGTGCGTCATAATTAGCACGAGCCTCGAAATGTCCGTACATTTCGAGGCTTTCATCATTCCATACATTTCGAAGCTTTCATCATTTCGTACAACTCGAAGCTTTCTTCATTCCGTACATTTCCAAGCGTGCTCAATAAACTAATTAGCGAGCTCATAAACTGATTATTTTGAATAATTTGTTTAGAATGTGTATCTTCGCGTTATGAAAGGCAAGCAGAGTGAACTGAAATATCCTGTCGGCGTACAGAGTTTCGAAAAAATCCGCGAGGAAGGCTTTGTGTATGTCGATAAGACAGAGGTAATTTATCCCCTTATCGAAAAAGGGGGATATTATTTCCTGTCGCGTCCACGCCGATTCGGCAAGAGTTTGCTTCTGTCAACGCTCGAGGCTTACTATCTCGGGCGTCGCGATCTTTTCAAAGGCCTTTCACTCGACTCTCTGACTGAAGATTGGGAACCCCATCCCGTCCTCCACCTCGATCTGAATAATCGAGAATATAAAGACGAGAAATCGCTGATTGATCACCTTAATGCTACTCTTAGGATTTGGGAGTTGTCATACGGTTTAGAAAATTTAAACGGTGCGCCGGAAGAGAAGTTTGCATCCATTATCCGCTCTGCCTACGAACAGACCGGAAAGAAAGTCGTGATACTGGTCGATGAATATGACAAGCCTCTTCTGAACACAATCGACCGGCCGGATCTATCCGAAATCTACCGGGCGCAGTTGAAAGCGTTCTATTCGAATCTGAAGACGATGGATCCGTGCATAGAGCTCGCGATGTTAACCGGGGTAGCGCGTTTCTCGAAAGTGTCGATCTTCTCTGACCTCAACAATCTGCGGGACATCAGCTTCACCGAAGAGTTCTCCACGATCTGCGGCATAACATCGGATGAGGTAGACCAATATTTCAGTGAGGGAATTACGCAGATCGCCGGAGAAGAGGATGTGACGGTTGAGTCGGTCCGTGAGGAACTTCGGCTCAGCTATGACGGCTATCACTTCAGCGTCAAATCACCCGACATCTACAATCCCTTCAGCCTTGTCTATTGCTTTGCCAACCGTGCGATCAAAAGCTATTGGTTCGAGAGCGGGACACCGACCTATCTGGTAAGGCTTCTGGATCGGGACTTCTTTGAATTCAGGGATATCGCTCCGTCCTATATCGACGTGACGAAGCTGGAGTCGGCAGGACTTCTGAACCCAGATCCGTTGCCGGCCTTCTATCAGACGGGCTACCTCACCATAAAGGGATACGATCGTGAACTGCAGCGGTATGAGCTGGACTATCCCAACCGTGAAGTCAAGGAAGGCTTCCTGAAATTCCTGATGGAAAGCTACCTTCCCCGGATAGCGTCGCGCAGAGGCTTTTCGGTTC
This sequence comes from uncultured Sangeribacter sp., assembly GCA_964393395.1. Lineage (GTDB taxonomy): Bacteria > Bacteroidota > Bacteroidia > Bacteroidales > Muribaculaceae > Lepagella. Next base: position 4,427 of record CAYMTQ010000076.1, on the reverse strand, counting down.
AGGATTTCGTCATAGCCGTGCGCGACGGAGAAGCGGATAAATTCATGGACAAGATGGAGAGCCTGATTGCAGCCATCCCCTACAGTGACAGAGGGTCGGCCGAAGCACACTTCCAGAATGCCGTCTATCTTCTCTTCACGTTGATGGGTTACTTCACGCAGATGGAGATGCGCACGTCTTCGGGACGTATCGATCTCCGGGTAGAGACAGCGCGGTATATCTACATCTTCGAGTTCAAGGTAGATTCCACGGCCCAGGCCGCTCTTGACCAGATACGAAGCAAGAAATACTGGCTCGGCGACGCCCAAAGTGGCAAGGAAATCATCTTGATCGGTGCCAATTTCGACACCACCACCCGCAGCCTCACCGACTACCTGATCGATACGCTTCCCTGATCCCCCGTCAGTTCTCATTTTTCCCACGGGCTTTTCCCTTCCTTATCTCTGTGTAACTGAATATCAATTATCTATAAGTGCTCTTATGATATTATAGTGGGTACTGAAGAATTGAATGATATTTTAGTTGGCTCTAAATAATAGGAATTTCCGATTACATCTTCTTCAGCTGAGAAATATTGTTAAAACTGCCGCCATTTTTCCGGCGGGGTATTGTCAAACCAAATTTTATATCTAAATTTGCTCCTAACAGACCGCGCGGTCGGTTTGTATTTTGAAGAATTTACCATAATACTTTCATCAACAATTCAAAATGAACAGATTCAGTCCATTGATTTCAGGGCGTCTCGGAAATCTCCCGAATATCGCCCGAAGGCTGTTGCTTCCGTCGCTGCTTTTATGTCTCGGAACAGCCGTTTCAAATGCCGACGATATTCTTCCGCGTCTGATCTTCACCGGAGACGCAGGGGAGAATAAGGAAGTATCGCTCGATGATTATAACCGCATCGAATTCGGCGACAACTCGATGTTCCTCAAAAGCACCAAAGATCCCTCGAGCATGCTCGAGCTTCCCTATTCCGACTTCAGCCGGTTCTCCGTCAGCGAGGATCTCCTTTCGGGAGTTGGACAGACGGTTGCCCGGGCCTCATCGCTCTCTTATGATGCCTCAGCGTGCCTCCTGCGTCTCGACTCAGCTTCGGGTGCCGAAGCTGAAGTCAGCCTCTACAACGTATCGGGTGTCCGGGTGCTGAAAGCCGTGATGCGTGGCGGAGATACCCTCGACCTTGGCTCTCTTGCCGGCGGAATCTATGTGGCCGTCGCCACAGGCGAGGAAGGAAACCTCAGGATCAAATTCGTGAAATAAACGGATGTGCCGGACGATTGTCCGAAGCATCATTCAGCTAATCTTGAAACATCAAAACATCAATGAATATCAACAGGTTGATAAAAACAATACTTGCCGCAACCTTGTGTTGCCTTGCTCTTACGGGTCAGGCGGAAAAGACGAAGGTAGTGCGCGTCATGAACGGAAACGAAGTCGTCGGTGAGTTCGTTGCCTCAAACGTGGATTATGTGGAGGTTACCGACCCCAGCTTGACTGCTATCAACGGTCACGAATATGTTGACCTTGGTCTCCCGAGCGGCTTGAAATGGGCCACATGTAACATGGGTGCGGAAGCCCGCAACGAATACGGGAATGTCTACTTCTGGGGAGACACTGAACCTCAGTCATCAACAAACAACACATGCAAGACAAGTGGCGTGGATTTAGAGGATTTTTCCGGTAATGCGGAATATGATGCCGCTCGGGCTCACTGGGGTTCGACGTGGCGTGTGCCTACAAAAGCTGATGTAGAGGAACTGGTTGCCAATTGTAAGTTTACATTTAAGAATGTAAAGGGTGTACAAGGTATCCTCGCGATAGGTCCCAATGAAAATCATGTCTTCTTTCCATTTAAGAAAAAAGGGGGATACGCTTACACATGGACATCGACTCCGGGAGAAGCAAATACACAAGCTACGTTAGTTTACTTTATTGAAGATACCCAAAAAATCTACAATGTTAATCGTACTGGAAAATATCCTATACGGCCTGTTTCAGAGTAAATTTATCGGATAAATCTGGTTAAGTGATTAAAAACTAAAGCTATAAATATGAAAACAAAAATATCACTGATCGCCATTTTCTGTCTCCTGACTATGACAGGATGGGCACGATCGGAAAGGGTGCTTCGCATCATTAGTGGCGGTGAGGTGCTTCAGGAATACAAAGCCGGAGAGTTTGACGCAGTTGAGTATCATGACTCAGAAACTCTCAGAGGAGAGATCAATGGTTATGAATATGTTGATCTCGGACTGCCGAGTGGATTGAAGTGGGCGACTTGCAACGTCGGAGCTAATACACCTGAGGAATATGGATATTATTTCCAATGGGGGGAAAGTGAACCGAAGGAGAATTACACGGCCGAGAACTGCTCTACATTCGGTCTTGCATTGGATCTCAATAACATTTCAGGTCATCCTGTATATGATACTGCACGGGTCAATTGTGGTTCGACTTGGAGAATGCCGACTAAGGAAGAAGCAGAGGAACTCTTTGATATATGTGACTGGCAGGATGGTTTTCTCAACGGTGTAGCCGGAATGAAGGTGACCGGTCCCAACGGTAATTACATATTCATGCCCTATACCGGACATTGCTATGGAGCTGAGATAACCGGAGCAGGAACAGCAGGTTACTTTTGGTTCTCGGATGTACAGACTAAGACAAACGGAAATAACGCCTATTATGCCGGCTATGCTGTCAGATCCTATGACGCTGATGGTATAGTTATCCGTTATATTGCAAAACCGGTCCGCCCCGTTTCCGACTGATCCATCCGAATGTCTCTCACTCTCTCCTTATCATTCGAACTGATCGTCAGATGATTATCCAAAATCTCATCTGAGAAAGCCCCTTGGTTGTAATCTGAAAAAATTGGCAAAATAGACGCCACTTCTTCCCGATAACCGAGCGAAATCTCCAGACACTTCAATCATTCCTGTCCTCAGGAGGGTGTTGCAGTACTCCGTTTTCCTTCCACACCATCTACTTTTTCGCGATATTGCAACACCCCCGGAGGACACGAATATCAATCTGTCGTAGAGGCGCACTATATCGCCTGAACTGAAATATCCTGTCAGCGTACAGAGTTTCGAAAAAATCCTCGAGTGTGTTATTATTCTCCCGCTATTTCACGGGCGTAGCTCTCTTCTTAAGGACGATGTAGGATTCGTTTTTATCGGAATTGAGGCGCATGATCGAATCATTGATGCAGTCGATTGTATTGACCTGAGGGAGTACTTTTTTCAGCATTTCCTCCAACTCCATATTATCGCAGGCCATTTCCGTTGTCATGATTTCGTAGAGCCGTATTGAATTATGGTCTTGCTGATATTGACCACCGATGTGGTTGCAATTGGTTAATACTCCGAAAGTGTTATTCTCCCTAAAGTCAATATATGATGTTATCCCCTGTTCAATCTCAGAGGGCCGGACATACGAGGAATCGTTTTCAACCACATTCTCAATATCCCACTGGCCTGTAATACATACCGCTGCAATCTCTTGAATGCTGGCGTTCTCTTCTCCGGCTTTATGGGAATTGTTAGCCCCTGCGCAAGAGACCAAGCCTGCGAACAGGCAAATCACAAAGACTTTCCACATAACCTTTTCTTTTTCCTTTTTTCTATTTTTTTGTTTTGTAGAAATTAGCGATAATCGATCGTGTTTCTCTAATACTTCAAGTAAAGGTCGTAATATCCCCTGATATGTGGGTATCCTTTAACTTAATTATTGAGATATTTATTGTGGAATTGTTTTATCTACAACTGCAATATCATATTATAAGAAAGTGGATAATTACACGCTGAATGGGTGTACACATTACCTGGATATCATTACGGAATCTTTCCTGATTGCTCAGCAAACCATCTACCTTTACAGTTCCTTTCTGCTAAGACTTCCTTTAGCTTGTCTATAATATATGTCGTTCTATCAATTGTATTTGTGGACATGGGACTGTTTCTCGATGTTACATACAAAGTTACAAGTATTTCTTGAGACGACAAAACGTAATATTTAAAGCATATTGTTTTGTAGCCTCTATAGCCAGGTTTAAGTCCCCTTAAACTCTATTTCAAGATCTATATCTTAACCCCAGAGTTTTTTAGTAGTCCCACTAGGGAAACACACAATTTCTTATATCCTAAAAATCAAATATTTATCCTAACGTCTTTCCGCAACTCCAACATTCGCTCCTACAGCACACTGCATCGCTTTTCATCGCTCTGCTACGCCGAAACCCTCGGAACCACTCTTGTCATTGCCCACAAGCTCTCTCACTTGTCATCTGCAAATACAACGATTTTATCTTGATTTGAGTATCTATTAGTCCAGGAAAATGCTTACTAAAAGATAAAAGGCCCCACCTTTGCACTGACCTTCCCTGAAAAGTGTTGACAGATTTGAGTGCGATTAACTAATGTGGT
>CAYMTQ010000075.1:0-10229 GCA_964393395.1 uncultured Sangeribacter sp. | reverse complement strand
AAATTGTCTCGCCTCGCATCATATTACGTCGTTTTGAGGGATTTTATAGTTTAAAGACTGAGTAAAATAGAAAAACACACTTAAGCCAATTTTTTCATCCTTTATAAACAAAACTATGAATAAAACACTCACGAAAGCCCAGATCCGTCAGGCGGTAGAGGAGGCTTACGCCGAATGCAAGGACATCAAAGGCGGTGTCAATGCCCACTACATCCCCTATCTGGCAAACATCAATCCCGACCTGTTCGGTATCAGCCTCACATTGCTGGACGGCACGGTGATCAGTGTCGGCGACACGGAATATAAGTTCGGTGTCGAATCAGTGTCGAAAGTGCTGACTGCCATTCTGATTCTGAAACAGTATGGAGCCGAGGCCGTCCTGAAACAGATCGGCGCGGATGCGACCGGACTCCCCTTCAACTCCATCTTCGCGATCCTTCTCGAGAATGACCATCCTTCGACACCGCTCGTCAATGCCGGTGCGATCTCGGCATGCTCGATGGTGCAGCCCCAGGGTGACTCATGGGGAAAATGGGAAGCCATCATCAACAACTTCGAAGCTCTCTGCGGATCACGTTCCGAGGTTATCGACGAGCTCTACAAGTCGGAATCAGAGACAAACTTCCAGAACCGTTCGATCGCATGGCTGCTGAAAGACTACAACCGTATCTATGACGATGTCCCGATGAGCCTCGACCTCTATACACGTCAGTGCAGTATCGGTATCACAGCCTCCCAGCTGGCAGTCTGCGCCGCGACTATCGCCAACAAGGGAACAAATCCCGTGACGAAAAAAGAGGTGTTCGCACCCGAACTGGCTCCGAAGATCACAACCCTGATCTCGTCAGTAGGTTTCTACCAGAACACCGGCGACTGGATGTACACCAGCGGAATACCTGCAAAGAGCGGTGTCGGCGGCGGTGTCCTCGGCGTGATGCCCGGACTGTTCGGTGTCGCGGCTTTCGCACCTCCATTGGACGAAGCAGGCAACTCTGTCAAGGCTCAGGCAGCCATCAAATCCATTATGAACAAACTCGGTCTCGGAGTCTTTAACGGTGACACAGTCACTATTGTCGACTGACCGTAATTATTGAACTTAAATCTTATTAGCCATGCAAGTAAAAACAGGTAAAGGGACCATATCGATGATGGTGGTCCTCGCGATATGGTCACTTTCGCTGGCTGTCGACCTCCCCGGTCTCGCCGTGACTCCGATCGAGGGCAGTCTCCGCTCCATATTCCCCGATGTGACGGATTTCAAGATCCAGCTTCTGACCGTCCTCCCCAATCTCGTGATCATTCCTTTCGTGCTCCTCTCAGGTAAACTCTCTGAGACAAAGCATAAAATTTTCGTCATCACAGCCGGTACGGTGCTCTATATAGTCGCCGGCGCGCTGTCGATATTCTCCAATTCGCTGACCTCCCTGATCTGGCTCAGCTGTCTGCTCGGTGCAGGCTGTGGTCTGATTCTTCCGTTCTCGACCGGTCTTATCGCCGATGTCTTCACTGGCAAGTACCGCACGAAACAGATGGGTATCATCTCCGCAATCGGTAATATCGCCCTTGTCGGCGCCACATTCGTTGTCGGCTTCCTCGCAGCAAAGAGCTGGCACCTGCCGTTCCTCGTATATCTGATCCCGCTGCTCTCTCTGGTTCTTATTCCTTTCCTGAAAAAGATCCCGCAGAGCGATTATACCGGCACTCCTGCAACAGATTCTACAGCAACTGAGTCTACGTCTGCAGAAAAGACTGCTGACACCAAGACTGCTGACACCAAGACTGCCGCTCCGGTTGCCCTTTCAGTTCCTGCACAGGATGCTGACGGCTTCTCTACCAAGGACCAGAAGGTAAAGGATGGTTTCTATATCGGACGTACGGTCTGGCTGCTTCTCGCATACTTCTTCTTCGTGTTCGCAACATCGGTTCCGGCCTATTATCTGCCTAACCTGATGCCTGAATACCACATGTCGACAGAAGAGGTATCGACCGTTACTTCAATCTTCTATCTGGCGATGTTCGTGATCGGACTGTTCGTGACCGGAACCATGAAGGTTTTCCGTAAGGGTACGTTCGTCTTTGCAACAGGTCTTATTCTGGCCGGCTTCGCAATATTCGTATTCACGCGCACTCTTCCGCTCTACATTATCGCATCTGCCCTTGTCGGTCTCGGAAATGGTCTCGCACAGCCTATATTCTATACGAAGGCAACAGAAATAGTTGTCAGTGAATCGAAGTCTACCCTCGCACTCGCATACCTTCAGGTCGCCAACTATGTGGCCATCTCGCTCGTTCCTGTGCTGATCGGTTTCTTCGAGGACATCTTCGCAACCCACACGAATCTCTTCCCGTTCATTATCGTCGGAATCTTCGTTGCGATCGTGCTCGTATTCACAGTCATCCGTATGAACCACTTCGTATTCGGTATCCACAAACAGTATTACGAGTAATGAAGTGTTAGCCCTGAAACTGAAATAGAAAGCTTGATCAAGCAATAAAACCCAGAACAAATCAAAAAAACGTCGGCGGATGCCGGCACTGAAAATTATGGAAAACACACAAAAACCAAGAATCCTCATCATCTATACCGGCGGTACGATCGGTATGGTGGAAACCCCCAACGGTCTGCAGCCTTTCGATTTCTCACATCTGATGGACAATGTCCCGAAGATCGGAAAATTAGGCTATGACATCAAGAGCGTCCAGTTCCCGGAGCCGATCGATTCATCAAACATGAATCCCTCCTATTGGGGACAGATCGTGAAGGATATCGCAGACAACTATGACGATTTCGACGGCTTTGTCGTCCTCCACGGAACAGACACCATGGCCTATACGGCCTCGGCCCTCTCGTTCATGCTGAGGAACCTGCGCAAGCCTGTCGTCATCACCGGCTCTCAGCTTCCGATCGGTGATATCCGCGAGGATGGAACGGAGAACCTGATCTCGGCAGTCGAAGTGGCTGCCGCAAAGGATGAAAACGGTGACCCGATGATTCAGGAAGTAGTCATCTCGTTCCAGGATTACATTATCCGCGGTTGCCGCGCGACAAAGTTCACCTCGACCGGTTTCGATGCGTTCAAGAGCTTCAACTACCCGGTTCTCGGAACGATCGACCTTCACATCAACTATGCCCGTCCCTATCTGATGCGCCACAACACGCAGCTTCCCCTCGATCCGTTCTATGACATGGATCCGAACCTGCTCGTCCTCTGGCTCTATCCGGGCATCACTGAAGACGTCGTCCGTGCCCAGCTCTCGACACCCGGAATCAAGGCCGTTGTCCTCAGGACATTCGGAGCCGGCAATGCCCCCACAGAGAAATGGTTCCTCGACGCAGTTGCGGATGCCGTCAACCGTGGTCTGATCGTCTACAATGTGACCCAGTGTCTCAACGGCGGTGACGAGCAGAAGCGTTATTATACCGGTGACATGCTGTCGAAGGCCGGTGTGATCAGCGGTTATGACATCACTGCCGAGGCTGCGATCACTAAGCTGATGTATCTGATCGGAAGCGGTTACACACCCGCCGAGATCCGAAACTACCTCCAGACCTCGATGGTCGGCGAGCTCAGCGACTAAGAGCCTGTCTCAAAAGAAATGTGGCTCAATCCGGAATTTCCGGAATTGATTATTAAGAAAATTGATTGAAAAAGCGGCGAATCCATCCCGGGTTCGCCGCTTTGTTCATGTATATCTCAAAAATAGAATCGTATATATCTAATAGTGTCTTATTTCGCTTTGGCTTCGCAGTAGACGCAGCGGTAGGTTCCGGGCTGGTCGGTAGCGGGACGGAAGAGCGGTGTGACGGAAGGCTCCATGTTGGAGATGCAACGGCGGTTGGTGCAGACATGTCCGCCGACCACAGCATCCTCAGGAATCAGACGCGTCTGTTTCTCCGGATCCGATGCCCATTCGAGGAGCTTCAGGATCAGCGCCATGCGTACGAATTTTCCATTCTCCACCTGACGGAAATATGCCGCGCGGGGATCGGCGTCGACATCCGTGGTGATCTCGTTCACGCGGGGAAGCGGATGGAGAATCCGCATCCCGGGCTTGGCGGTCTTCAGTTTCTCGGAATCGAGAATGAAGCAATCCTTCACGCGGTCATAATCGTCCTCATCGAGGAAGCGCTCTTTCTGAACGCGTGTTATGTAGAGGACATCAAGCTCGGGCATAACCTCTTCGAGGGTATCCACTTCGCGGTACTTCACGCCGTTGAGGTCGCAGACCTCGTGTTTCATGTAATCAGGAAGACGAAGCTGTTCGGGAGCGATCAGGATGACATTCACACCCTCATAGCGCGAAAGGGCCTTGATCAGGGAGTGGACCGTGCGTCCGAAGCGGAGGTCGCCGCAGAATCCGATCGTGATGTTGTCGAAACGTCCGATCTCGCGCTTGATGGTCAGGAGGTCCGTCAGGGTCTGGGTGGGATGTGCGTGGGAGCCGTCGCCGGCATTGATCACCGGAATGTGTGAGTTCATCGCTGAGACGAGCGCCGCTCCCTCCTCGAAGTGACGCATCGCGATAATGTCGGCGAAGCAGTTGATCACTTTGGTCGTGTCGGCACATGTCTCACCCTTGCTGACCGATGAGTTCTGTGCATCGGAAAAACCGAGCACGTTTCCTCCGAGCTCCATCATGGCCGCAGTGAAACTGAGCCGGGTGCGCGTCGAGGGTTCATAAAACAGAGTGGCGAGTTTCTTGCCGTCACAGGCGTGGGCATATTTCCTGCGGTCGGCGATTATGTCAAGAGCCAGATCTACGATCTCTTCGGTCTCTTTGCGTGTGAGATCGGTCGGGTCAATCAGATGTTTCATTTATTGAGGTTTGGGGTCTTGTTGAGTATTAGATGTCCGGTTGTCAGGCGTTGCGCCATGAGGGATCGGAGGGATTGTCGCGGAAACGGCGGAGACGCTCCTTGTCTTCCGGAGTGATGTAGCCCTGATCGGCTGCTACCTCAACCAGTGCGTCGAGGTTCGAGAGAGAAGTGTTTTCAACACCGGCCTCTTTCAGCCTGTCGAGTCCTTTCTTCATTCCATAGGTGAAGATGCTGACAACGCCGAGGACCTCGGCGCCGGCTTCACGCAGCGCATCGACAACGTCAATACAGCTTCCGGCTGTCGAGATCAGATCTTCGACAACGACCACTTTCTGTCCTTTTTCGAGGCGTCCCTCAATTTTGTTTCCGCGGCCGTGATCCTTGGCCGATCCGCGGACATAACCCATAGGGAGGCCGAGCTTGTGGGCGGCGATTGCGGCATGCGCGATACCGGCTGTGCTTGTGCCCATGATCACTTCTGTCTCGGGATAGAGACGGGCGATTGTCCTGGCGATCGCACTTTCGACAATGTCGCGGGCCTCGGGCGAGGTCAGGATCAGCCGGTTGTCACAATAAATGGGACTCTGGATTCCGGAGGCCCATGTGAACGGCTCGTCCGGACGGAGGAAAACAGCTTTTATCTTGAGTAGCTGGCTTGCTATTTCTTTCTGCATGACAATAAATTAGATGAAATGAATAATCTTTTTCAGCCGGAATCAGTTGAGATGAATAATTTTCTTCAGCCGACAAATTCGGCTACGCAGCGGCGGTAGGCGGTAACGGGATCCTCGGCCGCGGTGATAGGACGGCCGACAACGATGAAATCCGAACCGATCTCGCGGGCTCGGGCCGGTGTCGTGATGCGTACCTGGTCATCTGCCTTTGAATCGGCGAAGCGTATTCCCGGAGTGACGGTCATGAAATCTTTTCCACATGCTTCCTTCACCAGAGCCCCCTCGAGCGGAGAGCAGACAACACCGTCCAGGCCGGCCTCGCGGGCATTGCGGGCGTATGTCGCGATGGTCTCGTTCATGGGTGTTTCAATCAGAAGTTCGTTGCGGAGAGCTTCGGGCGAGGTCGAGGTCAGCTGTGTGACCGCGATCAGGCGCGGACGGGAACCGTCCTCGCGGGTCAGCCCTTCGAGGGCTGCCCTCATCATGGCGATTCCGCCCCCTGCGTGGACGTTGGTCATGTCGACATCCAGAGCGGAAAGCACCCTCATGGCCTTTTTGACAGTGTTGGGTATATCGTGAAGTTTCAGGTCAAGAAAAATCTTGTGTCCGCGACGTTTGAGCTCACGGACAATTTCGTTTCCTGCACCATAATAGAGTTCCATTCCGATCTTGACGAAAGGTTTTCTCTCCTCGTCCTTGAACTTGTCCAGAAAGCGGAGGGTTTCCTCCGCATTGGGAAAGTCACAGGCAATAATGACGTCGCGCATGATAATATAGTTTTATGAAACTGGAATTTCTTGTGGGTCGGGGTCTTATGAAACCGGGGAATTGTGTAAAATCATATTTTCAGATCCCGGAGAGATGTAATCCCGAGTCGTTCCATCTCTTTGGGAAGGTTGTCGATTATATCGCGGCATGCGAACGGGTTCCGAAGATTCTCGGCGCCGACCTGAACGGCAGTCGCGCCGGCCATCATCATCTCGATTACGTCGCGGGCCGTCGCAACGCCTCCGCAACCCATCACCGGAACCCGGCAGGCATGCGAAACCTGATAGACCATCCGCAGGGCCACAGGGAAGACAGCCGGCCCGGAGAATCCCCCCATGACGTTCGCGATCACGGATTTCCGCGTGCGTACATCAATCCTCATGCCCAGCATTGTGTTTATCAGGCAAAGTCCGTCAGCTCCCGCATCTTCGGCCGCCCGGGCAATCGAGACAATGTCGGTCACGTTCGGTGTCAATTTCACATAAAGGGGCTTTGTCGTCACTTTCTTGACCTCGCGTGTCACTTCCGCGACAGATTCTGCCGAGGTCCCGAAGCTCATTCCCCCTCCGTGAACGTTCGGACAGCTGACATTGAGCTCAATTATCTCCACCTGTTCCTCGCCGTCGATCAGACTGCAGCATTCCACATATTCATCAATGGAGAAACCGCTGATGTTGGCGATTATCGGTTTGCGGAAGACACGTCTCATCTTCGGAAGCTCCCCGGCGATGACGGCATGTATTCCGGGATTCTGAAGTCCAACGGAATTGATCATTCCGGCCGGACATTCGGCTACGCGGGGAAGCGGATTTCCGAAACGCGGTTCGCGGGTCGTTCCCTTGAAAGAGATGGAGCCGAGGCAGTTGATGTCGTAGTATTCGGCCATTCCGTATCCATAGCCGAAACATCCGCTGGCCGGAATCACCGGATTGTCGAGTCTCACGCCGCTGAGCTCAACACTCAGATCGTATTTCTTTTCTGATTGCATCATTGTGTGTCTATTCCCAGATTAGTTCCTCTTTTGTGAAAACGGGACCATCCTTGCAGATTCTCTTCGAGCCCGAGCGCGTCTTGAGCGAACAGCACATGCAGACACCGAATCCGCAGGCCATCCTGACATCCAGGCTCAGCTCGCCGGGACATCCGAGACCGAGCGAGAGGGCCTTCAGCATCGGAAGCGGACCGCACGCGTAGAAATATTCCGTCGGGAGACAATGTTCGCTGATAGCGTCGGTCACGAATCCTTTTGTCCCGGCTGAACCGTCGGCTGTGGCTACATAGACCTCCGCTCCGGCGGCACGCAGCTCTTCGGTGAGGACAATGTCTTCGGCCTTGTTGAAGCCGAGAACGGCGATTGGACTCTTTCCTGCCGCAACGAGGAACCGCGCGAGCAGAAGCAGGGGAGCGACACCGATACCGCCACCGAGCAACAGCGGTCTCGCGGCGTTGCAGTCGGTCGAGAAACCGTTGCCGAGACCCGTCAGGATGTCGGCTTCGTGGCCCGGTTCCCACCGGCTCATTTCAGATGTGCCGTCTCCGACAACGTCATAGAGCAAGGTTATCTCTCCGTCGGCGGCATCACACAGTGAGATGGGCCGGCGCAGAAAATGATTCCCCACTTCGAGGTTGACGAACTGGCCGGGTGTCGTGATTCGTGACGTGTCGCCCTCGAGAACCATTTTCCATGTCTTCGCGGCCACACGTCCGTTTTCTTTGACTCTAAATATATTTCGCATTATATCAGAATAGAGGATTCAGATAATGATTGGGGATTCGGGATTGATATAGACCGGTGTCCCTTTGAAGATCGTAAGCTCGACCTCGCCCTGAAGTTCTTCTCCCTCAAACGGAGTTGCTTTTCCCATGGAGACGAATTCCGAGGGGTCAACGGTCCATTTTTTCCCGGTGTCGACAAGGACGAAGTCTGCGTCAGAACCGGGCTCGAACGGATCGGACAGTCCGAGCAACCTGCGCGGGGTGAGCGACATTGCTTCGGCGAGACGCTCCATGGTCATTTCTCCGGAGAGCACCATGGCTGTGTAGGTAGCCGAGAATGATGTCTCGAGACCGACGACACCCATCGCGCTCTTTTCGAGGCCACGGCTTTTTTCTTCTGCTGAATGGGGTGCGTGGTCTGTCGCCACGGCATCTACCGTGCCGTCTGCCACACCACGCCTGAGAGCCTCGCGGTCCTTGTCCGAGCGCAGTGGCGGATTCATCTTGAAACGTCCGTCTTCAATCAGGTCGTCATCCGTGAACCGGAGATAGTGCGGACCGGTCTCGCATGTGACTTTGACTCCGCGCTTCTTGGCATCACGGACGAGATCGACGCTCTCTTTTGTCGAAACGTGACATATATGAAGGCGGCAGCCGGTCTTTTCAGCAAGACGGATGTCGCGCTCGACCTCTTTCCACTCGCTCTCGCCCGATATCCCCCGATGGCCATGGGCGGCGGCATATCGTCCGTCATGGATATAACCTTTATTGAGCAGGGATTCCACCTCGCAGTGGGCCGCAAGCAGAGCTCCGGTGCGGGCAATCCCTTCCATCGCGCGCTCCATTACCTCTTCGGACTGCACTCCGGTTCCGTCATCCGAGAAACCGGCGACGCGGTGTGCCAATGAGCTGTAGTCGACTGTCTCCTCTCCGAGCCGTTTTTTGGTTATCGAGGCGTAGGGGAGAACTTCGATCACCGCATCTTTCCGGATTATCTCTTCCTGAACGGCCAGAGTCTCGTCCGCATCGGGAACGGGGTTGACGTTTGGCATGGTGCAGACGGTCGTGAATCCCCCTTTCGCGGCCGCTTCGGATCCGGTCTTGATCGTTTCCTTATATGAATAGCCCGGTTCGCGGAAGTGAACATGAAGATCGACGAGACCGGGAAGCAGTGTCAGTCCGCGTGCGTCAATCGCAATGGCCCCCTCCGGCGCCTGAAGGGAAGAGGCGACGGCGGCGGTGTGTCCGTCGGCGATGATCACATCGACGGCTTCGCCGGTCCTGAAATGTTTCGCTCCTTTGATGAAGATAGTGGGTTTCATTTTGATGGGATATGTGTCTTGTGAGGAGGTGGGGAGGGGAAGTGTATATGCGAAAAAGGCAAGCCTCAAAAAGCGGCCTGCCTTTTTGTATTTCAGAGATTCTTGAGGGCTCCTGCTATGTTCGTCTCCAGCCGGTGCTGAAGATCGTCCGACGGCGCGGGTTCAAATTTCTGACCCGTGATGTGCTCGAAAAGCTCAATGTAGCGGTCGGAAACCTCATTGCAGTATTCCGGAGTCATCTCCGGCACTTTTTCGCCGGGGCGACCCATGAAGCCGTTTGAGATCAGCCACTGGCGGACAAATTCCTTTGAAAGCTGACGCTGTTCCTCTCCTTTCTCAAATCTTTCCTGATAGCCGTCGGCATAGAAATATCGCGAGGAGTCGGGAGTGTGGATTTCATCGATCAGGATGACTTTCCCGTCGTGAAGTCCGAATTCATATTTCGTGTCGACGAGTATCAGTCCGCGTTCGGCGGCCATCTCGGAGCCGCGTTTGAAGAGCGCGAGGGCATATTCCTCCACCTGCTTGTAGACATCTTCGGGGACGATTCCGCGCGCAATTATCTCCTCGCGCGAGATGTTCTCGTCGTGGCCGGCGTCTGCCTTTGTGGTCGGAGTCAGAATAGGGTGAGGGAGCTTCTCGTTCTCACGCAGACCGTCGGGAAGGCGGACTCCGCAGATCTCGCGTGCTCCGGCCTTATATTCGCGCCATGCCGAACCGGCAAGATATCCGCGGACAATCATCTCGATCTTCAGCGGTTCGCATTTGAGGCCTACCGTCACCATCGGATCCGGAACGGCAATCTTCCAGTTGGGAACAATATCCGCGGTCGCATCGAGAAAATATGAGGCGATCTGATTGAGGACCTGTCCCTTGAAGGGGATTCCTTCCGGAAGGACGACGTCGAACGCTGAGATGCGGTCTGTGGCG
>CAYMTQ010000074.1:0-10291 GCA_964393395.1 uncultured Sangeribacter sp. | reverse complement strand
GTGTTAAAAATGTTAATTCGCTTGGAATACAACATAGAAGCTCGCTAAGCTCCTTCACCTGCAAGGCCAAATTCGAGGCACATCTGCGACCCCTGCGTTAACATTTTTTGGGGAACGGAGCCTTAATTCTCTATATCTTGATTAGCATATCATATTCTTAATTCATCTTCAGGTGTATTTTCGGGCTGCAGTATTCTGTTTTATCGATATGATCACTTTTTTTGAGGTTTGCTGTTATGTTTCGGCTTCTCATTCGTAATATAGATAGAGCACAATGAAAAAAGACGTTCTGATATCATCATTCCTTGACATCCGGAGCAAATTGCACCGGATTGCAATGAGGCTTCTTCGAGACGACGAGGATGCCGACGATGCCATTCAGGATACTTTTGAAAAGTTGTGGGCCAAGAGTGAAACCGACACCGACGAAGAGGCCCGATATAAGTTGGTTCATATTCTCCACAATACCTGCATCGACCGCCTCCGAAGCAAGCATACCGTTCCAATGGATGAAGCCGATTTCGAGACCTCGGCAAGTTACGAAATGCCGACGGAGAATATGGCGGATTACGAGCGGTTGATTGTAATCGGCCTGACCGGTCTCCAGAGAAAGATCTATCAGATGGTCACCCACGATTGTCTCGAATATGAGGAAATCGCCACTCGGCTTAATATGTCTGTGGAGGCTGTCAGAATGAATATGAGCCGTGCCAGAAAACGGATCAGCGAAAACATCAAGAAGATTGACCGATGAAGAGAGAAGATTCGATAATGACAACAGATGAACTGAACGAGCTGTGCCATCTTTATATGGATTGCAAGCTGTCGGTGCTTGAGGAGAAAGAACTGGAATATGTTCTTTCCCGGACTTCCTTGACTTCTCCGGCAATCGAGGAAGTCAGAAGGCTGACAGAAATTCAGTCTTTGAAGCCTGCTTCAACAAAGCCGGTTGTAAAGAAGAGGTTCCCAAATTGGTGGAGTATCTCCGGAATCGCAGCCGGTGTAGCAGTTGTCCTCTGCATAGGCTTAGCCTTTCTTCATCAAGATAATCCCGGATCTTCCGTTCCATACAGTTGCATTGCCTATGTCAACGGGCAGGAAATCAAGGGAGACGCCGCCATGGAACTTATTGAATCTGAACAGCGTAAGGCCGAAGATTTCATAAACAGAATGGCGGAATTAGACAAAGAGGAACAAAACAAGATTGAACAATTCATGAACCATCAAAACGACATAAAATGAAACGATTAGTAACTTTTATAGCAATAGCGATCCTGTCGGTTGCCGCTTACGCTAAAGCGCCCAATCTGGCGGTCGAGAAACTTTTTGATGGTCGGTATAACAAAACTGCCGGTGTTTCCTCCCACGTATATAAAAATAACGGAAGATATTATCGCAGTTTAACTGTCGAGAATAATCCGAAGGTCCTGAAAGCTATCGCAGAGACCATTAAAGCCGATGCTCCGAAAGCATCACATTATTCAGATCATCAGGATAAAGAAGGGCAGTACACCTCGATTCAGATCCGCAATAACGGAGAGACTATTTTCATAGGACTGCAGAAGGATAACAAGGGGGGAGGCTATTTCTTTATCCAGGGAAGCGAATCAGCATTTAAGTAACTTTAGAGCCCATTTCATAAAATTTTTAAGTGACGGGCTCCTAACCTTCATTATATGAACATATTCTTTAAGCTGCTCTTAGGAGCGGCCATGATTCCTGCGTCCCTTTCCGCACAGGAGGTCAACGACTCCGTAGCCGATTCCTGGGAGAAAGAACTCGAATTAAACGAAGTGGTGGTCGTCGCCAAACGGCCTGTAGTCAAACAGCAGGAAGGGAAGCTAATTTATCTCGTGAAAAATGACCCATACGCCAAAGGTCTTGATGCCGTGAATCTGCTCGACCGCATTCCCCGTGTGTCGGTAAACAACGGAACTGTAAATGTTGCGGGCAAGGCCAATATCAGGTATATTATCGACGGAGTATTGATGGAACTCGATGGAGCAGCCATGTCAATGAGATTGCAAAACCTGAGGGCGGAGAATATCGAGAAAATTGAGCTCCTGACGACACCCCCTTCGCGTTATGCCGTTGAACCTAATGCTGTGTATATTTCCATCACGACGCGTAATGAAACGCTCGGAACACGAGGTAGTGTCTACGGGTCGCTGAATCAAGGCGACAGACTGCGTGAATATTTCAGCGGAAGCATCAGTCAAACCACCCGGAAGGTGGACATGTCTGTGGATGCGAGTGTTTCCAACTATTACAATACGAATGACAACAAAATGGAATATTCGTTTGAGAACGGAACGTCACGGCTTTCATCCACCCGCAACAGGTCTCATCTTTTTGACGCGGGATTCAATGCCATGTTCCGGTATAAATTCACACCGGATATGAACATAGGTCTCATTGCCAATTTCAATCATGAAACTATTTCGGCAAAAGGAACCAACTTCACTGACTATGGAAGTTATACATCTACATCCCGTTCTCATACCAAATCTCGCCCCAATAATGCCTTTACGCTGACAGGCTTTTATGACTGGAATTTCGGCAAGAAGGGTGAGTCATTGCAGTTGACCTATAATTGCTTCATCCGTCACAGTCCGACATCGTCAGATATTGCGACATCATTCGATGACGTTGCCGACGAAACCGGCATTCGGGAGAATGGAAAAACCGACTACCGTTTCCAAAGTGGAAAAGCGGATTTCAAATTTCCATTAACCTGGGCGCAGTTGGAAACTGGCGTCGCTTATACCAACATTCTCACTTCTTCCGACAATGAAATGAATTATGTCTCCGGCAATAATTCTGAGCCCACGGGTGAGTCCGACAAGTTTGATTACACGGAACGCATTGCGGCGGTTTATATCACGGCATCTCGCAGTTTTTGCTCTGGCTTATGGGGTAAAGTAGGGGTGAGATATGAGTATACCTGGACTAAAGGTGAGCAGAAGCTGGATTCTCAGGTTGACAGGGATAATTACGGACATTTCTTTCCGACGGTCAACGTTTCGTGGAATAAAGATCACATCGGCTCGTTCAACCTCAGTTACTCGATGGGAATGGGTCGCCCCAACCTCTGGGAACTGAATCCTTTCAGATATTACTCAACCACCGACGAATATGCCGCCGGCAATCCTCTCCTCAAGCCGACCGTCTATAATAATGCCGAAATCAATTACTATGGACTCAGCGGACTGTATGCAGTGCTTTACACTTCTTTCGCATCTGATGCTGTCGGTTATGTCAGAAATGTTGATGGGGAGGGAATGATCAGTACGATGCCCCGCAATTGCCTTTCGACAAACAAAACAGGTCTGTATGCGAATTATAAGCTGACTTTCTTTGACCGGTGGGAAATGAAAGGGGGAGGAGAGGTGTTCCGCTCCTATTCAAAAAGTGGTATTTCGGATTTTAAAGTCAAAAGCATGGAAGATTGGTCCGGCAAACTTGAACTCTCGACCAACGTGATGATCAACCGACAGAAGACGTTGATTTTCGGAGCCCAGTTCACGAACTTCTTTCCGTGGCAGCAGAATCTCATAAGCTATAGGTCATTCCAACTTTTCAACCTCTCTATAAGATATTCCCTGCTTGACAACCGGCTCAATCTCCAGCTGAAGGCCAACGACATATTCGGCTGGAACAAGACCCGCTCAAAAGAGAGCTATTCGGGCTATACTGTCTATCAGACGTTCAATGCCCATCCGGCGTATGTAATGCTGGGAATAAGCTACCGTTTTGGACGGGACAAAGTTAACGGAGTTTATCGTGCTTCTAAGGAAGACCAGTCTTCGCGAACAAAATAATGAACGACTCAGATACACAAAGAACCGCAGGCCGGGAGCCTGCGGTTCCGTGCGTGTCTACTTCTGTGTCTTTACCTTCTCTTGCATCGGACGGGGAGGGCATCAACCATACTTTTCGAGCCTTCAGAGTAATATGGTGCTCCATAAGTTTCTGTATTTGTGGCAGCACTAGGAAGCACGCTATTGGGACCTGTAACCCAAAGGAAAGCCTTCTGGCCACGATACAAGTCAAATAATGTAGTATATCTGTATGGGTCCGCCCGTAATCCTCCGGCAGGTATAGTCAAGCCGTCCCAGGAGGAAATCATTGTCCATGTTCCCGGAGGGGTCTCGGGCTGCTTTTCATCCGGCGGTAACACCCATCCTTGTGGAGATGGATCCTGAGGAGTCCAATTCATTGCAGAGGAGCTGACAGGCCAAGCAGTTGTTCTACCAACTGTCTGACCTATATAACTCTTGTTTGCTAAAGTCGTGGCAGTTGTACCACCGGTATGGTAAAACAGCTTGTAAGGCCATTTTACGGCATTTGTTTGTGTTGCCTTAATATCATTAGTAGTAGTTTTGGCAGCGTGTTGATAACAGAGCATGCTGGCAAAGGCTGTTCCACCCGCCACGGGATGCCTGAACTGCGTCAGTTCATTACCGTTAATGTCAAATACTGAAGCTTTCCAATGCGGGAAAGGGTCTTTTCTATTCCATTGGTAGTAAAATCCTGGATCATTCGGTTCCATAGCTCCGATATTGCGGTCCATGGTAGTTTGTCCGAGTTCGGCAGGATTATAGTTTGTGATCCACAGATGCCAGCTCCAGAGATATTCGCGGTCTTCAAGACGCTTACCATCCTCGCTTTTCTTGCGGATTCCCACTATGACATTTCCTTCCTCTCCGGTGGTCTTGAAGAAGATCTCACTTCTGGTGGGGTTCCTATCGTTATATGGATCTTTAAATGCGGCAGGGTCTAACTCATCTTTAGTACCCCCCTTTACTAAAAATGTTTGTTTGAAATTGTTGAAATCTGCAATCTTCACCGGCAGCCACATGGCGCCTGCGCTTTCGTAATAGTCGCCGTTGTTTGTGAGCATACCTAAATAGTCGCAGAAATTTATCAGTCTCTTCGGGCTGTCTTGCCAGATTACCTCTGCCACCCATTCAGTGCTTGGCGTAATGGCAAATGGCCAAACCGGTTCGTGACCTGAGTCAGTATATGTTGTAAAATAATCATCACGCTTTAGCCAAGTTGCAGGATCCTGTGTAAGTTGTCCTGAAACATCATTGTTTACTTCTTTAAGCTCCTGCAAATAGATTTTAAAATATGACTCCTCCCAATATGTATATGTCTTTTTATTTATGTCAGGAGCACCGGGATACATCTCCGTAGCATAGTTGTTGACAGGGCTTATCGGGAATCGGTTTATGATACGGCTGTCGTTGGGGTTTACAATATAAGCATTTCCTTCGCCATAACGTCGGTACATTTTCTTTACCGGCCCGTCATCGGTGGGGAAATTACTGAAGGTAAAATTAAAGTCATAATATTTCCCGGGGATGATGTTATAGTCGTTGACATCATTTGCACCCACCAGGAACTCTATGCGTCTGAATTTGTTTTGCTGGGTCTCTTCCTTGTCGGAGGTTAAGATTTCCAGGAAGAGCGCATTCTCCGTAGCATTAGTGGCTTTTTGATATGGGTCTGAATTCTGATTGATCCCTTGCGTGTTGCGAGGCAGATATACGTCGATCGTCGCGGGCTTGTCAGACATATCCAGAGCATACCCTATTATTTCATTATATTTCTCCTTATCGGACGTGAAAGGGAAGAGGTTGAGATTTGCCTTATTGACTGAAGAAGGAAACCTACGGTCTTCATCATTGTAGTTGTCCGAGTCATAAAGAATATCGGCGTAGGGCATGTCAGGTACATTCCCCCAATTCACTGCGAGGGTTTTACGCTTCCTGTCCCAGCTGTTGCCACCGCCGGCGTCTCCCTCTCCATCAGTCGTCTTCATAAGCTTGAAATAGAGGTGGAGCTTAGCCACATTGGGGCGGAGATGAGCGCTTAACGAGTGCGTATTATAGTCAACGTCGATTTTGCCACTCATCGGCAGATGTTTCTTTCCGTCTATGACAACCCACACGTCATCGGCTTTTTTCATGGGTTTGTGGACATCCTTGACTTTTCTGACAGTCGCCGAGTTTCCATCTGTAAAGAGAGATGGGTTGCCGGTGTTGCCGACTATTACGGTGGTGAACCGGCTGTTGGACTTGGTGGGAATCAATATCGGTATAACCGGTTTGTCACCTGAGCCGGAGTATTCCTGATAATATGGCATGCCGACTCTGTTGCCCGCAGAGTTGTATTGCAGGACCCAGAAGTCATGCAGACGCGACTCGTCTTCTGATATCCGGGGATCTGGGTCCTCCGTGATGGGGTAAAAATCGTCATCGTCGTTGTCTGAATCATTACTGCGGGTAGTAGCGTTCAGAGTGACCATACCTTCCACATCAATCGAAAGGGGCATCATGACTTCGCGCCCCGGATCATCACTTTCATTCACTGAAGAATAAAGTAGATCATCAGTGCAGCCCGACAATGTCATCAACAGGAATAGAATTCCTGCCCACCTGAATCGGAGAATATGTGTTGATATGTTGTGCATCGTGATATTGCTTTATGTGTTAGAATTGATGGAATGGGATTGTCACTTCCACCAGACTGTGCCGTCGGGAGCCGTGTTGTTACTATTGGCTCCCCAGCTGCCTTCGGTGATTATGCTGCCGCTATTCCACTCGCCGGTGGCCGTTGTGATCTCTACACCGCCCCAATCTATCATGGGGGCTCCGGGATTGAGGTCGCAGGGGTCATGGACACCAACGCCGTTTGAGTAATCGAGAACGTAGGAATAGGTATAGCCGGCCTTCCAGTCAACATTCGATGGAGCGGCGGCCCAGCCATACGTTCGAATCTCTTCGTTATCAGGTTTGTTGTATGGGGTAGTGGTGCCGTAGATGTTTCCGTTCTTGTCGAGGCGTTGCTTGACGGTGCCGTCCGACTTGAGAACTGAAAGATAAACGATATAGTCTTGTGATTGCGGGTCGGTCGAGGGGTAAATACAGTGGTGGTCGCCGTCGTGCTCATACATGCGTATCAGCGCGCTGAAATACATGCCATTGGCCGTATTCTTCTTGTCATTGGTGTGATCCCATTTTTCATGCTTATAGGGTATCACCATTGCCTTGCCGCCGTTTCCCATAATCGAGGCTGCTTTGGCGAAAGTATTATGGGAGTTTTCATTGATCTCTATCACCTTGTCGCCGTCTGTGAAGACATAATCCACATATCCGTATTTCGCTTTGTCGGTAATTACCCAAGAGCCGAGCGTATTTCCGTTGTCACCGGGATTTGAGATTTCAGTCGACAGATTAAAGTCAGCCTCAACGATTGTGCCCCCAATCCTGACTCCGGCCACTTCCACGTCATAGAGCTTGCTGCCACCCCATACATTGATCTCTACACCGGCAAATTGATGCTCAAATCCGATCTTTACATCTGAATATAAGTCGGTTGTTTTATTTCCTTCGCCAATAGCTGAGACAAAGTCAACCTGCTTGGAAATATCAGGTATCATGCGGAATTTCGTAAGGCGATAGTCATATTTGATTCCTGAGTTGTCTTTCGTTGACGAATTTGTAAATTCAAAGCATTCATTACCGGCGCCCGCGCGCTGTTTCATTTCAGCGATTGAAGGGTGGAATGCAAAAAATTTCAGGTATCCGGTAGGATCTAATTTATTGATAGGATCAAATTTATTACTCGGCCACTTGCAACTGTCTGACCGGAAAATATTGTCGGCCTGACGGCTTACGGTTTGGTTTTCAAAATGGACGGGAATCCGGCCATCGGCTCCGGCGCTTTCATGGCATAAAGCCGAAACTGTAAAACCCGCAAAGGGAATTTCTGTAGATAAATCATAAGTGGAGCGTGTAGTCACACCGGGCACGTGCGCATGAAATGAGATCACATCTTCCTCTGCTATAAGCCCGTTTCCCGGAAAATCATCCTGGGAGCACGACGACTGCGCCAATGAAATTAAGAGAAGGCAGATAAGAGAAAAAGCCGGTATATGTATAATTCGTTTCATGTAGTTAGCGTCTATAAATTAGTAAGGGGGGGCTATAAATTGATCACTGCCGCCGGTATTCCATTCTTTAATGGTGTAGGTTATGCCCACTCTGTCGCTGATGATGGGATCGCCGGCCCCGGGAAAAGTAGTGATTACCTCAGGATCATGAAGTCCGACACCCTGCGTATAGTCGAGCGTATATGTGTATATGTTTCCCGGCAACCACTCTCCTTCAACAGGAAGCGCAGCCCAACCGAATTCCTTCACCTCTTGAGTCATCGGCACAGCATAAGCCGATGTGCAACCAGGGTCAGTGAAATAATCATTTTGTTTCTTGTAAAGACGGGTAAAGACTTCTCCGGTGGCCTTGTCTATAGCCAAATAAACCATAGGAATTTTCAGGGCGTCAGTTCCTTGCGACAGATCCCTATAGGGATAGCGTTGTTTCTCCGGTGGATTCACTCCTGCACTTGTGATTGCATCAGTGATTCTAAGCAGCACGCTGATAAACATTTGATTCTTTCCATTGTGTGGGTCATCGGCACCTTCCCATTGAGAGTAACTGGCAGGAATGAGCATGGCACAGTTTTCATATTCTTTCCCCATGTCGTCGGCGTGTTTTGCGCCCATAATTGAGACTGCATTCTCCTTTGCAACGATAGGATTGTTCTTGCCAAGCGAGACTATTCTGTCACCCTTTCGGAAGATATACTCCACAATGCCGCGGTCCGGATTGCCTGTCCATTCGCCCCCGCCGTCAATGGGCTTGAATTCAAATGTGTTCATCACGCCTATGCCTCCGATGCGCACACCGGCAATTTCAATATCACAACTTTTGTGGGCACCGTATGCCTTCACCTCTATTCGGCTCAGCTGATGAGCAAAAGGCAGTGTAATGCCCGAAAAGAGGTTATCGGCCATTGTGCCGGTGGTATAGGCAGTGATGAAATCCACCTGATCGGCTATGTCGGCAGCCACCTTGAATCCGGCCAATTTATAATCAACGGCACTTGCCGAAGATGTGTTGATCAATTGCGTTCCATCGATTTCCGGAAGGCCGGGATAGAAGCTAAAAAATGATACCCTATGGGTCTCCTTGCTCTGGTCAGGCCAGCGGCATTCAGGCGAAGTGTAGGCACCCTCATCGCCGACAATGTCGATTTTCCTATTGCCAAACAGCGGTTGCATGACATTGCCATTCATCAATGTCTGGTCATCAAAATCAAAAGCTGTCACATAAAAACCCGGCAGATTTTTCTTGGTGGTGACTTCGGCACGGGTAGACAGCTTGGGAAGCGATGTGCGGAAACGTATCAGATTGCTTTCGCCATCGATGCCATATGGTTCATCGACTTGCGAGCAAGCTGCAAGCATAATCGCCGCCCCGATAATGATGTATATTGGTTTTATTGAAAGGTTCATATCCGATAAGATTTATCTCCTTGCGCTAATACGTTCACGCTTAGGTATGCAAAATGGCTATGCAAAGTTACAAAAATGCACGTGATATTACAATGAAATTGTGGATTTTGTGGTTAAAAAAACATAAAACTCCGCTCTTTGAGAGCAAAGAGGTTCAGCTATGCTTTGCTCCCCCGTATTGCTTGGGAAAGGCTTGACTAAAGATTTCTATCTTCGAATATCCGCTTTAGAACATCTGTCTATGTCAATCTGTTCTCTAATTGAGACAATAGTAATTCTGTAATTGTTAGCAATATGAAACAAATGAGAAGGGCAGAACGTCGTAAAGACTCTCAATGGGCCATGGAAGTGTTCGACAAAGCACCATTTACCACTTTGTGCATGACCCGCCCGGACGGGACGCCTTATGCGGTTCCACTAAATATAGTGCGCAAGAATGACACAGTATTCTATTTCCATTGTGCATTCGAGGGCGAGAAAATCGACTGCTTGAGGCATAATCCCATTGTCAGTATAATGGCTGTGAGCAGATGCACCCCTAAATATGAGGAAGAGAAAAACAACTTCACCGAATATTTTAATTCCGCCATAGCTATTGGCAAAGCAGAGAGAGTAGACGACGATCAGGAAAAGATCGAGGCCCTCCGGCTAATCTGTAAGAGGTTTCTGCCTAAATATATGGACCACTTTGACCAAGCCATCTCCCGTAGTCTCCACAGGACCAACGTCATCAGAATCACGCTGACAGAGCCTCCTGTAGGAAAAAGCAAGCCATAAGTTGAAATTTATCCCGGAAAAAGTATGAAAACAAAAATAGTCACAAAACGCGCCTACGAACCGGCTTCGGCTGATGACGGATTTAGAATTTATGTAGATCGTCTTTGGCCTCGCGGTCTCTCTCACGAAACATTCCATTATGATCTTTGG
>CAYMTQ010000073.1:0-10600 GCA_964393395.1 uncultured Sangeribacter sp. | reverse complement strand
TTACGTTGACAATCAACATCTTACATATATACCGAAATAGATATGCGCTCACCGCGACACGCATAACCGACAATGCCTCAGCAACTTACGGTGAGCGTGGTGACTAATGTGGTGACTTGGAGGGGTATGGGTGAAAGAAAGACCGCTAAGTTATTGAAACTTAGCGGTCTTGGGTGGTGCCACCAGGAATCGAACCGGGGACACAAGGATTTTCAGTCCTTTGCTCTACCAACTGAGCTATGGCACCATGCGCAAAACGCTTCCGATGTTTAACCCCTAATAACTATGACCTTCCAGTCGTCGGAACTCTTTTTCAAGCCCGTTTCAGAAGCGTTTGCGGTTGCAAAGTTAAAACTATTTCAAATTCTGTGCAAGTTTTTTTGCAACTATTTTTGAGGTTTTTATTTAAATCTCTATATATTAGTGTTATAGCTGCCTATAGAACATGAATCCCATACCCCCGATCTCCCCCAATACCGACCATGCATCCCATATCCCTTATACCGATCACGAATCATATTTCGACCATGAAACCTGATTGACCACGCCTTCCTTATTGCTTCGGCTACTAAGGGCTCCATGTGTCTTCGCGGTATTATCGGGAGGGGTCAGTGGGCGGCGAGCCAGTTCGGGCCGACTCCGCATTCGGCTGTGAGGCGGACGCGTCCTTTGTAGGCCGTTTCCATTCCTTCCGTGACTATGCGCTGGAGTTCGGGGAGCTCTTCGGGAACGACGTCGAAGTTGAGCTCGTCGTGAACCTGCATGATCATCCGGGATCGCATGTGCCGGGTGTTCATTTCTCTGAAGATGTTGACCATGGCTGTCTTGATTATGTCGGCGGCAAGTCCTTGCATCGGTGCGTTGATGGCGTTGCGTTCGGCATATCCGCGTACGACGGGGTTCTTGCTGTTTATGTCGGGCAACCGGCGTTTGCGTCCCATCTTGGTTTCGACATATCCGTGGTCGCGTGCGAATTCTACGGCATCACTCATGTATTTATGGATTGTCGGGAAAGTCTTGAAGTAGTTATCGATCAGATCTTTCGCCTCTGTTCGGGGTATCCCGAGGCGTGTCGAAAGCCCGAAGGCGGATATTCCGTAAAGAATTCCGAAGTTGGCCGTCTTTGCGTTTCTGCGTTCATCGGCTGTCACTTCTTCGGGTGATGCCTTGTGGTAGATCTTTGCGGCAGTGATGGCGTGAACATCCTTGCCTTCACGGAAGGCTTCGAGCATTGTCTCGTCTCCGGCAAAGTCAGCCGCGAGGCGCAGTTCTATCTGGCTGTAGTCGGCCGACAGGAAGAGGTGACCCGGATCGGGGATGAATGCTTTGCGGATTTCGCGTCCCATCTCGTCGCGCACCGGAATGTTCTGGAGATTCGGTGATGAAGAAGATATGCGTCCGGTGGCTGTCACGGTCTGGTTATAGTTTGTGTGGACTTTTCCTGTCCGGGGATTGATCACGGCGGGCAGAGCGGTCAGATAGGTGTTCAGAAGTTTCTTTATCTGACGGTATTCGAGAATCTTGGCTACGATAGGATTTTTCGGTATGAGTTTCTCGAGTATATCCTCGCTTGTGCTGTACTGGCCTGTTTTTGTCTTTTTCGCTTTAGGATCGAGGCCGAGTTTGCCGAAGAGGATCTCTCCTACCTGTGACGGTGAGCCGACATTGAATTCTTCGCCGGCGAGAGTGTGGATTTCTTTTTCAAGGGCTGTAAGTTTTTGCTCCATATCCCCGGCGGCTTCGTTGAGGGCTTCGATGTCGAGACGGACTCCGGTCAGCTCCATTTCGGCAAGAACGCGGACGAGCGGGAGTTCCATGTCATAGAGGAGGGAGTCCATTTTTTCTTTGGCAATCCCTTCAAGGAGAGGGGCCCTGAGATTGCGGTCAGCTTCCGCTAACAGACATGCGCGGTCCGCCTCTTCGGCGTCCGAGAGTCGGGGCGCACCTTTACGTCCGGACCTGACGGGAACTGCGGGAATTTCGATTCCGAGATATTCGCGGGCAAGATCTTCGGTGTTGTGTCTCAGCTCCGGCTGAAGTAGATAATGTGCCAGAGAGATGTCGAAATAATTAGCGATAGCCGGAATGTCCGGGTCAGTCAGGACATCGGCCGGTTGGCCGGCGATTTCCCTCCGGCACCGTTCAGCAAGCACGTAATCCCGTTTGGCCGAAGAGGTTATCTTCATTATGTCATGTCTCGCAAACATATCCAGCACGGCTGCGTGGCCGTCTTCGAAAGATCGCGGGACAAACCATGCTTTTCCGTCGCTCAGGGAGATGGCTGTTCCGGTCCACTGTGCCTCCATATCATTTTCACCTTCGCTGACTGTTCTGACGCCCGCTTGTTCAGCGGCAAGGAGTGCCTCCTGCATTTCGCGCAGTTTTTCCCGATCATCGACAATGGTGACATTGATGGATGAGGGATTCATCAAAACCGGTTCCTTTTCAGGCTTTTCAAAAGGTTCCTCGGCAAAATCCGCATCGAAAAGGCTCGGCTGGACGACCGTCACTCCGGGTTCCGGTTCCTTTCCCCGATTCAGACCGAGGCGCCTTCCGACACGCTCGATCAGTGTCCGGAACTCAAGTCCGCGGAATAATTCCATCAGCTTTTCCGTGTCCGGTTCTTTTCTTTTAAGCGACTCGGGAGTGGCATCTATCGGTACGTCGGTCCGGATTGTGGCAAGGAATTTTGAGAAACGTATTTGCTCCGCGTTGTCTTCGATTTTCTTCTTAAGCGCACCCTTCAGTTTATCGGTCGAGGACAGCAGTGTCTCCACATCGCCGAAATCCTGAATCAACTTCACGGCCGTTTTTTCGCCAACTCCCGGACAACCCGGAATATTGTCGATCTTATCACCCATCAGCGCAAGCAGGTCAATCACCTGAGACGGCTTTTCCAGGCCATATCTCGCGCATACTTCCTCTTCGCCGCGGAGCTCGAAATCCTGTCCGCGGTATGAGGGTTTATATTGAAGAATATCGGGAGCGACCAGCTGGCCGAAATCCTTGTCGGGCGTCATCATGTAGGTCGTGAAGCCCTCATGGCTTGCACGTACCGCCATTGTCCCGATCACGTCATCGGCCTCGAATCCCTCACATTCAAGGATCGGAATGTTATATGCCTTCAGGATATCCTTGATGATGGGCACCGAAAGCTTGATATCTTCAGGAGTGGCATCGCGCTCCCCCTTATAGTTTTCGAAGGCCTCCGAACGGAATGTCGGGCCGGAAGGATCGAAGCATACGGCAATATGGGAAGGATTTTCCTTCCTCAGAACCTCCTCGAGAGTGTTGACGAATCCATAGATGGCTGAAGTGTTGAAGCCGCTTCGCGTGATCCGCGGCATCTTGATCAAGGCGTAATAGGCACGGAAAATCAGCGCATACGCATCCAAAAGAAAGAGTTTTCTGTCGCTCATAGAATAACGGATATGATCGGGCGATCACCCCCGGCGTTTACATTTCATTTAACGGCCGTGAGGTTATCGTCTGTCAAAAGTAACAAATAAAAAGGACCGAAACGCCGAAAGTTGAATAAAATTTGTCAAATGGTTCCCCGACGCTCTTTGATGGCTCATGAAATTATGCTAATTTTGCCAATTGATTAGGCCCGTAATCCCGCGCCGGGAAATTTCCGGCAGCCAGGGCCGAATCAATCTTTGAATCCAGACCTATGGCGCATATAGACACCATTCAGCACCGGCTCGCTCCGGAACTAAGCGAGATGAACGCGATCATCGCCCGCTACCTAATGACGTCCAATCCGTTGATGGACCAGATAGTGACGTCCTACCTCAAGGTTAAGGGCAAGCAGATCCGCCCGATTCTCGTAATCCTGAGCGCAAAGATGTTCGGAGGTGTCAATGACGACGTCCTGCACGCCGGAGCCGCGCTGGAGATGCTTCATAACGCCACTCTGATCCATGACGACATAGTCGACGAGACCGCATTGCGCCGCGGGCTTCCGACGATCAATGCATCATGGGGCAACCACATAGCGGTTCTTGTCGGCGATTTCTTCGTCTCCAACGCCCTCGCAGCCGGCATCGCCACCGGTCATCTTTCAATTATTTCCGCACTTTCCGCTCTCGGCAAGGAACTCTCGATCGGAGAGATCGACCAGATCTGCAACGTCCGCGAGCACAGGTTTGACGAGGAATCCTACTTCTCGATGATCCGCAAGAAGACAGCGTCGCTGTTCATGAACTGCGTTCGGATGGGAGCCGAGGCCGTCAATGCCCCCGAAGAGCAGATCAAGCCCCTCGAACGCTTCGCCGAATTGCTCGGACTCTGCTTCCAGATCAAGGACGACATCTTCGACTATTATGACCAGGCTCAGATCGGAAAACCCACCGGAAACGATCTGCGCGAAAATAAAGTCACGCTGCCTCTGCTGTATGCACTCGCAAACGCTCCCCGTGAGGAGGCTGAAAAGGCCAAGACAACGCTTCGCCGGGGCGAACTGAGCGAAGGCGAGATCTCCTCACTGATCGAATTTGCCAAAGTCAACGGAGGAATAGACTATGCCTTCGCCCGTATGCGCGAGATGCAAAAGGAAGCCTGCAGGATTCTTGACCTGTTCCCCGATTCAGAATCCAAAGAGGCCTTTAGGGAAATTTTCGATTTTATAATCTCGAGAGACAGATGAAGCAGCGGCAGAAAGAACCGGCCGCGATGTTGCTCCCTCCTGCCACACCTTTCGAAGCGGGATGTGACGAAGCAGGACGCGGATGTCTCGCCGGACCCGTCTCGTGCGCCGCCGTGATCCTTCCCCAAGGATTCAGTCTTCCCGAACTCAACGACTCCAAGAAGCTGACCGAAAAAATGCGCAGACGGCTCCGTCCGATAATCGAACGCGAAGCATTGGCCTGGGCCGTCGTCATGGTCGAAGCAGAAGAGATTGACCGCATAAACATCCTGCAGGCCTCAATCACCGGAATGCACCGCGCCCTCGATGCCCTCAGCCTCACTCCGGATCATGTCATGGTTGACGGCAACCGCTTCAGGCCATACCGCGACATTCCGCACGAGACCGTCGTGAAAGGAGACGGACGCGTGATGACCATCGCCGCCGCCTCAGTTCTGGCCAAGACCCACCGCGACGAACTGATGGAGAAACTTGACAAGGAATTTCCCGAATATGGCTGGAAAAAGAACAAAGGCTATCCGACAAAAGACCATCGCAATGCGATAGCCGTCCATGGCCCGAGCCCGCTTCACCGCCTGACCTTCACGCTGACAAAAAATGATTGACGTAAGTCCGATTACCCACGACTCTCCCACCGAATTCGAGACACCACTCCAGAAGGAAATTTACGGAATCCTTTCGAAACTCTCGATTCCGTTTGACCGTGTCGAGAACAGTCCGTCACACACTATGGAGGATGCCGAGGCCATAAATGCCGTCCTCGGAGGAAAGATGGCCAAGAATCTCCTGCTGACCAACCGCCAGAAGAACAGGTTCTGGCTGATGGTGATGTCAGGAGACAAACCATTCGTCACACGCGATTTCTGTGCCGCGCTCGGGATTCCGCGCGTTTCTTTTGCCGACGAAGCTCTGTTGCAGGAGAAGCTCGGAGTCGAGCGGGGAGCCGCCAATATACTTTGTACGCTGACTCATTCCCCCGGGACATTTACGCTGGTGGTAGACCGCGAAGTCACAGAGCGGGAAGACTTCATGCTTCCCGACGGCACAGTAACCGGACACCTCAAGCTCCGCACCGCAGACATCTTCGACCGCATCCTCCCCCCGACCGGCCACATCCCTACAGTCATCAACCTCTGAATTGTCTCGCAGCTCCACCCCAACGTTAACATTTCCTGCGGGTAGGGGTCTTAATTCAGGTTGGCGTATTGGTCATCAGTCACAGGCTCAAGCCATTCATTGGCTGTGTTTTCTCCGTCGAGTTCAAAGGCAAGATGAGAGAACCAGCTGTCGGCTGAGGCGCCATGCCAGTGCTTCACATTGGCCGGAATATGGATGACAGTACCGGGAAGTATCTCCACGGCAGGTTTGCCCTCTTCCTGATACCAACCTCTTCCGGCAACTCCGACCAGCATCTGACCTCCACCTTTTGTAGCACGGTGAACATGCCAGTTGTTGCGGCATCCGGGTTCAAACGTCACGTTGAAGAACTTGACCTGCTCGGTTGAGATTGGAGCAAGATAACTCTGACCGATGAAATATTTTGCGTATGCGTTGTTGGGTTCACCGATAGGGAAGATCATCTGTTTCTGAAACTCAGCCTTGGCATCGTCACCCTTGACATCATCATTCCACACATCCTTAGCCAATCGGAAGGCAGCCCAGGCTTTAGGCCATCCGGCATAGAAAGCAATGTGTGTAATGATTTCTGCAGCTTCAGTGCGGCTGATACCATTCTTTTTTGCTTCCTGAAGATGGTAGGTAAGCGATGAATCAGTGATACCCTGTGAGATAAGAGAGGTGATGGTGACCAGACTGCGGTCACGCAGGGAGAGAAGGTCATTGCGGCTCCATACTTCGCCGAAGAGGATGTCATCGTTAAGGTGGGCAAATTCGGGTGCGAACTCACCAAGCTGTGTGCGACCTGCGGTCTGCACTATTTTTTGCTGTGCCATAATACTTAATGCTGATGTCATTATTAATGAAAGGATGAAGTATCTTTTCATATCTTTTATTTTTAGTCCGTTTCAAAAATTAAAGTTACACGGATCGCAGACTTGAATTGAATGATCATATCACATAACTTTGAAAAACAAAATTACTGACAAAACTCCCGCTGTGCGTATCAAATGCATCGCACCCTGTATCATTTTCCCCGATTATCAAATGTACGGTACCCGCAATCAGATTGTTTTCAACGGTTAATACCTATAAACTTTGTTGTACGAGTCGCTGATCTTCAGAGCTGCTTCCTTTAGTTCATGCTGGCAGTCAGGGGAGCGTGTGGACGGTGGAGGGCACGGCATTGGGGAACTGACGGATCCGGGCAATAGCAGATAAAATGGGGGTGCGGTAGTCGAAACTGTTGCCTGAATAGGCAAGATAGTCGGGATGGTCAGGATAGTTCATCACTTCCTTAAGCACCGATAGTTTTGACTGTATCATGCTGCGGCGGATTACGTCCGCCTGTTTGGCGACAGAGCCACGCAACAGGTGCATTCTATACGACGGAAAAATATTAAACATCCCTTTCCTGCAATTTATGGCATGGCTAACGAATACATCCCGCCCGACAAGCCGCTCCACTGTCGAGGGAATGACGGACCTGCCGTTCAGGGTCATCCACACCGCACGTTTTGTGACGAGATGCGTCATCGGACACGAATAAGTGTTGAGGCTGTAATGATAGGTCTCAGAAGAGGTTCCCGGTTTGAAGAAAAGTCCGTAATATGCCGCTCCCGGCTTTTTCTGCTCCTTTATCCCCTGAAAATGAAATATCAGCATCTGGGTAAGCGATGGCCAGGGACGCCAATAGCCTCTTGCGGCACATTCAACAAGCGCTTCATCTGTGACCCGGTACGGATTGAACCGCATGATCTTGTCGGCCAGTATCAACCCGAGCCTTTCTCGTGCCACATCATCGCAAAACGTGAGTTCCATAACTGCCCCAGGTATTTTCCCATTTAGCTTATGCCTCCGTAAAGATACAACAATACGTCGACATTCCAAAGCTATACCCGCTTCGTTCCGGAATCTTCACCTGTTTTTTAATCGAGTCGATGTCTGATAAAATTCGATTAAATTAAACGGTCGAGTCAACTTTTTGAGATCTCCACCACTCCCAGTCAAAAAGAATATTCTCGGCTATAGCAATCTCGCCACAACAAATCATGTCCATCATTTACGCAATCAACAAATAAACCATTCGCGAGCTGGCAAATAGCGCTTGTCTGGCTTCAGCTTCGTACACAATTCCGAAGGAAATTTGACCAACCGACAAATAATCAGTAAATTTGCATATGGAACAGAACTTCGATATAACCAAGGTATACAACCATGCAGCTGAAACCATCAAGAATGCTATTCTGAAAGGACAATATCAAGCGGCAAAGGGTGTCAATCGTGTGCAACTACTTACATATTATGCCATTGGGAAATATGTATCTTTGAACACCAGAAACGGAGTGTGGGGAACTGGGGCATTGGAGGCAATCAGCGAAAGGCTTAGAAAGCTTCTACCTGGACTAAGAGGATACGGAAAGACTCAGCTAAAAGAAATGCGATTATTCTATGAAGGCTGGTCTTTCATAGACTCTAAATCGTCGGTTGCAACCGACGATTTAACCACCGACAATTCGTCGGTCACAACCGACGAATTACAACGCATTGTTAATGTGGAAGATATATTGAGTTTAATCAAAATTGAGACACCAGCAGCATTTCCAATGGAGGATTATCTCAAAACTCCATTCACTCATCACACCGTGTTGCTACGCAAATGCAAGAATAATGAGGAAAGGTACTATTATATGAGACGATGTGTTGAGGAACACATGTCAGTACCACGCCTTGAACAAGTTATAACCGATGGTGAGTATAGTAAATCCGGGAAAGCCCCCAATAACTTTATAGAGAGGATTGAGGATAAGAATATGGCTCGCAAGGCTGTAATGCAATTCAAGGATTCCTATTTACTTGACTTCATAAATACAGAAGAGATAGGAGAAAGGGACTTACAGGATATAGACGAGCGAGTGGTTGAACAGCAGATTATCCACAATATTAAGAAATTTATAATGACATTTGGTAAGGATTTTGCCTTTGTCGGCAATCAGTACCACCTTGAAATATACTCAGAGGACTTCTTCCCAGATCTGCTGTTCTTTAACAGGGAGCTGAATGCTTTAGTGGTAGTTGAGCTTAAAACTGGGAAATTCAAGACCAGTTATCTTGCACAACTGATGACCTATCTCCGGATTCTTGATGATAAAGTTAGGAAACCGCATGAAAATCCATCTATAGGAATCGTTCTGTGCAAGGAGGCGAACAGAAGTTTTGTTGAATACGTCATGCAGGACTATGACAAGCCAATGGGAGTTGCTACATACACCACTTCTAAAGAGATGCCAGAAATATTGAAAGATGCACTTCCTGATATGGATGAATTAAAGAAACTACTCTGATTATTCGTGCTGAAATTTCCATATATAGATCAGATATCATTGGAAATGATGCCAATGTCATACAAAATGTCATAGAAAACTCATTGTGTCATAGAAAATGTTACCATTCAATCTGATATAGTGATATATAATGGCTCCAATATCACCCCGATAGCACCAATCGTGGTACCGATAACTACGAATCAGGCACCGATAGTGGCACCAATGGAACGACAACCGAAACAATGGTTGAACGATGGCGGAACGATTGGAACGACAACAGGAACGATCTAAAACAATAAGCGAAACAATAAGCCTATCATCCATAGACGACCATAGGTGAACACATAATATATACCTGCAAGGTGGAGTTTAATGAATGCGTACTATGAATTTGTTGATAACGAAGCCCTGATTTTTCAGAGCTGCCTCCTTTATGTAACTGCTGTCAGTCAGTGGAGCGTGTGGACGGTGGAGGGCACGGCATTGGGGAACTGACGGATCCGGGCAATAGCAGATAAAATGGGGGTGCGGTAGTCGAAACTGTTGCCTGAATAGGCAAGATAGTCGGGATGGTCAGGATAGTTCATCACTTCCTTAAGCACCGATAGTTTTGACTGTATCATGCTGCGGCGGATTACGTCCGCCTGTTTGGCGACAGAGCCACGCAACAGGTGCATTCTATACGACGGAAAAATATTAAACATCCCTTTCCTGCAATTTATGGCATGGCTAACGAATACATCCCGCCCGACAAGCCGCTCCACTGTCGAGGGAATGACGGACCTGCCGTTCAGGGTCATCCACACCGCACGTTTTGTGACGAGATGCGTCATCGGACACGAATAAGTGTTGAGGCTGTAATGATAGGTCTCAGAAGAGGTTCCCGGTTTGAAGAAAAGTCCGTAATATGCCGCTCCCGGCTTTTTCTGCTCCTTTATCCCCTGAAAATGAAATATCAGCATCTGGGTAAGCGATGGCCAGGGACGCCAATAGCCTCTTGCGGCACATTCAACAAGCGCTTCATCTGTGACCCGGTACGGATTGAACCGCATGATCTTGTCGGCCAGTATCAACCCGAGCCTTTCTCGTGCCACATCATCGCAAAACGTGAGTTCCATAACTGCCCCAGGTATTTTCCCATTTAGCTAATCCTTCCGTAAAGATACAACAATACGCCGACATTCCAAAGCTATACTCGCTTCGTTCCGGAATCTTCACCTGTTTTTTTAATCGACCTCTTCCCGAAAGTGTCCAATACTCGATAGTTTGAACTTATTTAGACAGACCCTCTTATAATATAATATAGTCTAATTGTCTCAGTTTTGGATAATCTATACTCAAATATAACAGGATATTAACAGATTTTTCGTAAATTTGCGATGGATAACTTTGCCGTTGGCATCACGAACCGGTCTTCGACCGACATTCGCTAAGTTTCCACTCGCGATTATTCAATTGCACTCGAAATGACAAAGGACGAGCTTGTAGCGAAGCTGCACGACATAGAATG
>CAYMTQ010000072.1:0-10796 GCA_964393395.1 uncultured Sangeribacter sp. | reverse complement strand
AAATTTCAATCGGTGAGTCTTCTCCCTCAACCGTAATCAACGCTCTCCTCAATGATTCCGAGAATGTCGAGATCTACAACCTTGACGGCAATCGTCTCGAAAACCTCCAGAAGGGTGTAAACATCGTCAACGGTGTCAAGGTGATTGTGAAGTAATGACTTTAATCTATTCTATACACAATCAATCTATTCAATCGATCCGAACGCTGGTCCAAGTCTAAAGCGTTCAAAATAGTGTGAAAGATGCGCGCCGGCCAGTCGGGAGACTTGCCGGCGCGTAAATTATGTCGCGTAGATTATTTCGTATCTGATTTGATTCGGAAGCGTCTTTGTCACTCCGCTCGGGTTTCGGAACCGGAGCCCGCTTTTCTTTTTGGATTTTCAGGGAACCACCCTTTCCTTACCCTCTCCCGCTGCTCGCGCACCTCAAGAATGGACCAGAAGCATGAAAAAGCGGTTACGCCTAAAAGTATAGATGCCGTCCCTGAGGTTACGATTGAAAGCAGCAGGGTCACTACTCCACCGAATGCGAACAGAACGTTGCATTTCTGACCCATATAATATTCACCCTTGATCACGAGCGGGTGAAAAAGCCCGATAATCAGGAAAGTCGCAAGGCCAATCGCGAGGCCCTGAAGATTTATCTCCAACATTTGTATTTCTTATATTTTCATTACCCGGTTTTTTTCATTGACCGGGAACTCCGGTTATCATTTCCCCTAAACTCCCCGTAAATTCTTGTCATATCAGACTATCGGTAATCCCGTTTTTCAGGAGAAGTTCCTTCAGACGGTAGTTCTCCTTCTGAAGTCTGTCTATCTCCTCTCTCAAATCATCGAGACGTTCCGACAGTCGGTCGTTGCGTTTTTCGAGAAAATCGATCCGTTCTTCATTTTCCGGCTCGTGTGCCCTCTGGCTGTTTCTGTGGGCGAGTTCATGGAAATGGTTAAGCAAAGTGGTCAGGGAATCGCTCTGATCCATGATGTGGGTATGAGGAGGGACAGTCCCATTCGATTCGCCTGTTCCGTCGAGCATGTAGTCATCAAGACTGCTGAGTTCAAAAATCTCTTTGATTTTCTCCAGTTTCTCCTCCGGAAGTCTGCTCCTACCGTTTTCAATCGCCGAGAGAAAACTCGGACGTACCTGAAGCATATCAGCAAGCTCCCGCTGACTGATTCCTCCCCGCTTGCGCAGCTTGACGAGGTCTATCCTGTTCATAATTAATTCTTCTTTTCAGGCCTTTCTGGACAACAAATTTAAAATATTTTCAACAAAGTCCCAAAAACACCACCGGTAATCAGATAAGGCATCAAATCCGGGAATGAGAAGACTCCAAAAAATGTCTGAACAGTATATTGATTTGAAAATATTTTGAGTTATTCCTATTGGAAGGAGATGTGTCATAGTCTGCGCAAAATCCAAATGTACGGACATGGCATCTTTAAGACACACCCTCTTTCCGGAAATATACCTTTCAATGACTCCGACAGTACGCATAGCCCTGTTATCATTATTGTCGTGCTTATCCTTCATTTGCGCCGGCGCAGAATCAGCCGCCGACAGCATTCAGTGGGATGAGCTCGATGAGGTTGTCGTCACCGGTCAATCCGCACGCCAGCGTATCGCCAACCCACAGATCGGCGCTGAGCGTCTCGAACTGTCGAGTCTCGCGAAAGTCCCGACCATGGGCGGAGAGAATGATATAATCAAATCGATCGCCCTCCTTCCGGGAGTCCGGAGCGAGGGTGACGGGGGTGGTGGCTTTGAGGTACGGGGCGGGACGGCCGCACAGAATCTCGTGACACTCGACGGAATCACGCTTTACAATCCGGCCCACGTGATGGGTATCTTCTCGACCTTCAACGATCAGTCTCTCTCCGGCGCAACACTTTTCAAGGGTCCTTTCCCGGCCATATACGGCGGTGCTACATCTTCGGTTCTCGAAACAACTCTTTTCAGCGGTGATATGGACCGCTTTCATGCAGGAGGAACCGTCGGTATCCTCGCCGCGAAGCTATATGCTTCAGGTCCTGTCGTCAAGGAAAAGCTCTCTTTCGCCGTGACGGCCAGAAGATCATACGTCGATGCTTTTCTTCAGATGATACCCAAATATCGGAAGACGGTGATGAACTTCTATGACATAACGGCCAAAGTACGTTGGCGTCCTTCCGAAGTTCATATAATAGACGGCTCGTTCTTCATGAGCAGGGACAACATGGCGATCACGAATGTCATGGGAATGTATTGGGGAAACATCGGGGGTTCTCTCAGCTGGTCTGCCAGACCGGGCGATGTCGTTTCATCTGTTCTGAATCTCAGCCTGACACATTTCGATCCCAAGATGAATATGTCGGTGATGAATCTCGACCAGACGATGCGGACATACATCCACACCTATTCGCTGAATGAAAATCTCGGTTTCAGCATCAACGAAAACAATATGATCGAAGCCGGTGTGAGATCGGAACTGCTCCGTGTGAAGTCTGCTGAATGGGATTATGGCAATAACAGCGAAAGAGAAATTCGCGCTCTATGGGAGAATTCAGCATGGATCAGCTATAACGGCCGGTTCGGCGATATTATGGAGATCAATTCCGGAATCAGGTTTGATGCCTCTTCCGTTCTCCATTCGACACATCTGACGGAGTTTACATCAGTCAACAGTTCCGCACCTGATTTTTCCACACGCACTTATTTCGACCTGCAGCCGAGACTGAGCCTTAAGTTCAATATATCTCCGCTTCATAATATCAAGGCCGGATTCGGAACTTCAGTTCAAAATCTCCACTCTGTCCGCTCGAGCATGACGAGTTTCCCGTTCGACCGTTTCGCCCTGACTTCCGCTTCCGTTAAGCCTGAACGCGCTGTTCAGTATGGTCTCGGTTATGCCGGAATGACTGAAGAGGGTGGATTTGACTGGTCTGCGGAGATATATTATAAGGATATCCGCCACGTCTATGATTACAAGGATGGTGTCACTGCATTCTCAGACATAAACCTCGAGGATCTCATTCTCGGAGGCAAGGGACGTGGCTGGGGACTGGAACTGATGGTCCGGAAGAATCTTGGCAACCTCACGGGCTGGCTGGCCTATACCCTATCCCGGACGCAGACAAAGATTCCGGGAATAAACGGAGGGAGATGGTATGACGCTATCAACGACCGGCGACATGATGTCTCCTTGACGGCCAGTTACCGAATCGGGAAGCGCTGGAATATATCCGCTTCGTGGATTTTCTCTTCCGGTTGCCCTCTGACCGCGCCGGATGTGAAATATGACATTTCGGGGATTACGTGCTATTATTATTCCGTCAGGAACGGTTACAAGACACCACCTGTCCATCGTCTGGATCTTGGGGCGACATATACACATGTCGGGAAACGACTGACATACGAATGGGCTTTCGGTGTCTACAATGCCTACTGCCGTTATAATCCTTACATTGTCTATTTTGAGGATGATCCGTCGAAGCCCTCCGGCACACGTGCGGTCCAGCAGGCCATGTACGGTCTTATCCCTTCCGTTTCTTATTCCTTGAAATTCTGATCCGATGCTCTCAATTTTCACAAGATACCTCTTGCGTGCTTTTTCTCTCATAG
The DNA here is from genome assembly GCA_964393395.1 of uncultured Sangeribacter sp. Taxonomy (GTDB): domain Bacteria; phylum Bacteroidota; class Bacteroidia; order Bacteroidales; family Muribaculaceae; genus Lepagella. The sequence goes on along the minus strand of CAYMTQ010000072.1, from coordinate 7,197 downwards.
TGCTCTGCACTATTTTGTCGGCATGTGAGAAGGAAATTGATTTCGATTATAAGGATATTGAACCTCTGACGGTCATTGAGGGGATAATGACACCTGACGGAATACAGGTCAGCATCACGATGACCACACCGATGGATGAACCTCTGGACACAGTCCGGCTTACGGACGCGACGGTTATCGTGGAGGATATGGAGACCTCGGAAGTCATCGGCCTCTCCCCTGACACTTCGGGAATGTTCGTCTCAGACTATAAAGGTGTGGTCGGCCACAGATACCGTCTCGAAGTTTCTTCGGCCGGCGAGGTGTACAGTTCGGAATGCGTGATGACAGGTCCGGCTCAGATTGTCGGACTCGGTTTCAGCTGGGTGCGGATGCCGTATGATTATGTAGCTGCTCTCCAGGGACTGTATCTTGACGATCCTTCTGTTCATGGCCAGTGCTATTGGGTGAAGGTCTACAGGAATGGCAAGATATATTCATGGTCCGAACAATCGGACAGGACGGCGGAAAATGGTCTGATGACGTACCTATCCCTAACCAGCCGGCGCGATACGGATGAAGAAGATGACGGCGACGTGCTGTTCGATGGAGACGTCGTGACAGTCACGGTGTGGGAAATATCAGTGGAGATGCGCGGATATCTCGAGGCTATCGCAAACGACAGCAATGGTCCGGCGATGTTCTCCGGCAAACGTTGTCTCGGCTATTTCATGGCCGGATCTCCCGTCACGGAATCCATCGAATATCATCCGGACGAGCTTGAGCTCTGGGAAGGAAAATAAGGCTCCGTTCCCCAAAAATAAATTAAGGCAATTTTACTTCCTTTTATTACCCACTTTTGCTCCATTTTATTAACTTTGTACCGAAGGGGTAAATGATCAGATCATGAAGACTCAAAAAATATACCGTCTCGGAATTGACATAGGAGGCACAAATACGGAAATGGGAATCGTAGATGAAAGCGGTAAGATAGTCGCCCGCAAGAAAATTCCCACGACCGGACATAACAGCCTGAGCAAGTATATTTCTCTTCTTGGAGAATGTTTCAGGGAAATGAAACTCTCCCTGCCGGAAAATGCACTGGTGGTAAGCGCCGGAATCGGTGCTCCATGCGCGAATTCTACCAGCGGATGTATAGAGGGTGCCACCAATCTTCCCTGGAAGGGCATCATTCCGCTCGCCTCTTTGTGTGAGGATGAATTCGGTTTGCCTGTCCGGATAAGCAATGACGCCAACGCGGCCGCAGCCGGCGAAAGGATGTATGGTGTCGCGAAGGGAATTGATAATTTCATCATGCTGACTCTCGGAACCGGCGTCGGCTCGGGAATCGTCTGTGACGGACATCTTCTTTCGGGTTCACGGGGTTTTGCCGGAGAACTCGGCCATGTGACTTTAGGCGAAGGTTATGACCGGGAGTGCCCGTGCGGAAGGAAGGGGTGCCTCCAGACCTATGCTCAGGCAGAAGGAATAGTCAGGACCGCTATTGAAATTCTTGAAGATAAGTCAATCCCTTCAGAGATGAGGAACATTCCGGCTGAAGAACTCACGCCTAAGCTGATTTGCGAATTTGCAGAAAAAGGTGACGAGGCTGCTATCCTGACTTTCAGGAAAACCGGCGGGATTCTCGGAATTGCCACTGCCAATTTCCTTGCCTTTACTGACCCCGAGGCTGTGGTACTTTTCGGAGGCATTGCCAAGGCCGGGAAACTGCTGACAGACCCGATGAAGGAGGCGATGAACCGGAATGCTCTCTTCCTTTATAAGGATAAGGTCGAGATCCTGACCTCGTCTCTTGACGGAGCGGACGCGGCAATCATCGGAGCCTCCGCTCTGTAATTCATTATCTTTAATCAGGTTACTGATGAAGAAGCTTGAAGTTTGCTGCGGCGACATTGAAAGTGTTTATTCTGCCTCGCGTGGTGGTGCAGACAGGATTGAGCTCTGCACGGGTCTCGAATCGGGAGGTCTGACTCCCTCTTTGCCGATGATCCGTGAAGCTGTCAGGGTTTTGCCCGGAAAGGTCAACGTCCTGATCCGGCCGAGAAGCGGTGATTTCCTTTATTCGGAAGCTGAAAAGAAACTGATTCTTGAAGAAATAGCTCTTGCGGTAGAAGCCGGTGCAACCGGGATTGTCTGTGGAGCCTTGACTGAAGACGGAATGCCTGATATGGAATTCCTGACCCGGATGATAAATTGTGCCGGAGATGCCTCATTCACGTTCCACAGAGCATTCGACATGGTGAGAAATCCGGAAGAAGCTTTGGAATTGATCGCCGGAGCCGGTGCCGAGCGTATCCTCACTTCAGGCTGTGCGGTTTCGGCGCTGGAAGGAGTGGAAATGTTACGGAATTTACAGGACATTTCCAATGGACGCGTGATCATTCTTGCCGGAGCGGGTGTCGGCCCTTCGAATGTCAGGGAGTTAATCAGCCGTACGGGTGTCGGAGAAGTGCATGCTTCGTGTAAGGAAAGAATCGGCAGCGGGATGATTTTCCGAAATGAAAGCGTCTCGATGGGACTTCCCGGCGAAGATGAGTTCTCGCGATTCACCACGTCGGAAGTAAAGGTCCGGGAATTGGCCGGTATTGTCCACAGTCTGTAATATTTCAAACTTCTTTCCAAGAGATTATCCTTCTGTTTGATTTCATGTAAATTCTGATTTCGATCTATATGGACTTTCTGTCGATACTTTTGATCTCAAGTGCCGTCTCTCTCTCCGGTTCTTCACCGGTAAATTATAATACTACCTCCGAAACGGGCAAAGAATACTCTTCGGTTTCTCCGGCGAATGTATCTCTCGACAAGGAGGAACAGGAGGCACTTGAATTCCTTTATCGCTATATGCCTCTGCCCGACCGGGCCGGCCATGATGCTGATTTTCATCTGCAGAACCTGAAGGCGACTTTCAAGGCCAGGAGGGAGATGCCATGGGGCCAGAGAGTCCCCGAAAGAGAGTTCCGCCACTTTGTGCTTCCGGTCAGAGTCAACAATGAGGTCCTTGATCTTTCACGGCCGGTCTTTTATGAAATGCTCGCTGACCGTGTCCGTGGACTTTCGATGAAAGAGGCTATTCTGGAGGTCAATCATTGGTGTCATGAGCATGTGACCTATCGCCCTTCGGACGGACGCACCTCTCCCCCTCTGAGCACGATGAGTCAGGCTATCGGTAGATGCGGCGAGGAATCAACCTTCACCGTCGCCGCTCTCCGTGCTGTCGGAATTCCGGCAAGACAGGTCTACACTCCGCGATGGGCTCATACCGATGATAATCACGCATGGGTGGAAGCCTGGGCTGACGGCCAATGGTATTTTCTCGGTGCCTGCGAACCGGCTCCGGTTCTCGATATGGCATGGTTCAATGCCCCGGCTTCGAGAGGAATGCTCATGACCACGAATGTTTTCGGAGATTATGATGGTCCGGAAGAACAACTTTCTTCGGATGGCCTTTACACTACCATCAATGTCACTGAAAAATATGCACCGGTAGGAAATCTGTCCGTATTGGTCACTGACGAAAACGGGAAGCCGGTTGTGGATGCTGACGTTGCTTATTGCATATATAATTACACCGAGTTCTCCCCAGTCGCAATGAAGAAAACAGATAGCGATGGGCGGTCGTCATTGACTACGGGAATCGGCGATGCTGTTATTTGGGCCACTGACGGGACAAAATTCGGTTTTGCTAAGGGAAGACCGGGCACTGAATCTCCGGTTATTGTCCAACTGAACTTGAATCCGGAAAGTTCGCTCTCATTCGATATGACGCTCGTTCCTCCCGTAAGCCGTTCAAGCTCACCATCACCCTCCGAAGAACTCATTGCGGAAAACGACCGTCGTCTTCAATATGAAGATTCAATCCGGAAAAGCTATGAAGCTACGTTCATAAACCCTGTTGAAGCAAAGTCCATAGCCCGCGCAATTGCCCCGTCAGGATATGAAGGCCGTCTCGAGTCAATACTGACAGATTCAAGGGGAAATTCAAGGAAACTGGAGTCGTTCATCAGATCTCTTCCGGAGACGGACCGGGCTTCTGCAATATCGATTCTCGAAGCAGTAACGGAAAAAGACAGACGTGATATTCCGACAGAGGTTCTTGACGACTGTCTCACGGTCATCAATTCCGGAAACGGGGAGAAACTTCCTGAAATTTCTGATGAACTGTTATTTGAATGTGTGCTCTCTCCGCGCATTGAGACGGAACCACTTGTTCCTTTCCGCCGGCATATCCTTTCTTCGCTTTCCAAAGAAGTGAAGGATAGTCTCCGGCACAATCCTCAGGCAGTCACGGCTTGGGTGCGCGACAATATCAAGGTCGAGACCTCTTCCAATCCGAAATTTGTCAGGATGGATCCCCGGACAGTATTCGATACCCGTGTCTGTGATCCGGACTCAAGAGATATTTTCTATGTTGCCCTTTCGAGAACAATGGATATCCCTTCGCGTCTTGATCCGGTGACAGGCAATGTGCAGTTTTATGACCTTCAGTCTCAAGCATGGCGTGATGTAACTATAGATTCTGAAGAGAAGAATGATTCTGACGGCTCGCGCAAGGGTCATATCAATCTTGAATATAAGCAGACGGGCCGGATCGAAAATCCTGCTTACTACACCCAATTCTCGATTTCAAGAATCGACAACGGAATGGCGCGTCAGCTTGAATTTGAAGATGAGGACGGTGTCAATGAACTCAACAGTAAGAATGAGGCCTTTGAGCCGGGACAGTACATGCTGACTACGGGTCAGCGTATGGCTGACGGCAGTGTCCTCGTCCACGGCGAGATCTTCAATCTGAAGGATGGCGGGGATATTACCGTTCCTGTTATTATGCGTTCCGATCCGAATGGCGTTCAGGTAATAGGTTCCCTGAATGCTGAGAACCGCTATCTGCCGGACGGTGAGTCGTCGCCACGAAGCATTTTGTCTCAGACCGGGCGGGGATATTATGTACTCGGAATCTGCCGGCCCGGACATGAACCCTCCGCACATGCCCTGAACGATCTGTCGGCTTCAAGGTCTGATCTTGACAAATGGGGAGGTAAGATTGTCGTCCTGTTCCCCGACAGCGATGCCGCGTCACGCTTTGACCGCTCGCTTCATGGCGAATTTCCGCGGAATCTCTCTTTCGGAGTAGATTGCGATTCTGTGTCGTTCAATGAACTGAAGGATAGCCTGAATCTTGAATCGTCCGAACTGCCTGTCTTTGTCGTCGCCGACACTTTCAATCGCGTCGTTGATGTAATTCAGGGTTATAGTATCGGCCTCGGTGAAAGATTGCTCGACACTCTTTCGAAAATTGAGTCCAAGGACAAGTGATCCCCGGCAAGCTGATTCTTTATGCCAAGAAAAAATGATACCCCGGGAAAGGTATCTGAGCCTTTTGTCCTTTCTGAGCGTTATAATGATATAAACAGAATTATAAAGCATTAGAAAACCATGGACTTTGAAAAACAGACTCTTGAAGATATTCATAAGTATCTCGTAAGCGTAGATCGGGTCGACAAGATCCTTCCGCAGACACCCGATGTCGAAGAATTGTGGCCCGCGATTCGCGACTCGTATCTTCCGGATGGTGTCCGGGAATTTCAGGACTATCCCCTCGTTTCGCTCGGGTGGATAATGTTCGTCGGTATGGCTGTCGCCAAATTCTGGGACACTGACTGGGAGAAATATTCCCAGTCCGGAGGAAAGGATATATATGAATCCCTCCGCGACAAGGAAGGTTTCGACAATATGGATGACTATATCCTGAAAGATGTCCTGAAACTCGATGAAACCGAGGCTGAAAAGGTCAGTGAAGTAGTCGGAGAATGTGCTTCCAGAACCCTCAGCGCTCTCCACAGGGCACATTTCGAACCGGGAACGGAAGAAGCGGCTAAAGCCTATGTAGGTGCGCTGAAGTCACTTTACATCATGGGAGCGGCGATGGAACTCAATGCTCTCGGATATCACATGACCAAAATGGGCTGATCCAACCCCTTTATAATTCCGGACTGATTCTTTTGGGTGAATGTACGTCCGGGAAAGATAAAAATCCACAGAAAACTGATCGTCACATTTCTATATGTGGCGATTTTTCATTACCTTTGCAGTTGTTGCTGACATTTTTATGGTACGGAAAGACTTCCGCACCTCTCTCTTCGGGTCTGGCATAACCATGAAACACTTTGGTAATTTACACTAAGACAAATAATTAACATCTAACAAATGGCAAAGAAAGTCTATACTTTCGGCGATGGCAAGGCCGAAGGTAATGCCGAGATGCGAAACCTTCTCGGCGGCAAGGGCGCTAACCTTGCTGAAATGAACCTGCTGGGCATGCCTGTGCCTCCCGGCTTCACAATCACAACAGAAGTCTGCACGGAATATACTCAGTATGGCCGCGACAAAGTCGTTGAAGACATCAAGGCTGACGTCGAGAAAGCCATCGCACATGTTGAGAAACTCACCGGCAATAAGTTTGACGATCCCTCCAACCCGCTGCTCGTATCCGTACGTTCCGGTGCACGCGCTTCAATGCCCGGCATGATGGACACTGTCCTCAACCTCGGTATGAACGACGCTACCGTAGCCACAATGGCTGAGAAGAGCGGAAACCCGCGTTTCGCATGGGACAGCTACCGCCGCTTCGTCCAGATGTATGGTGACGTCGTTCTCGGCATGAAACCCCAGTCCAAGGAAGATATCGATCCGTTCGAGGCAATCATGGACCAGGTGAAGGAAGAGAAAGGTGTCAAGTTTGACAACGAGCTCGATGTCGATGACCTCAAGGAACTCGTGAAGCGTTTCAAGGCTGCCGTGAAGGTGCACACAGGCAAGGACTTCCCCGAATCCGCCTGGGAACAGCTCTGGGGTGGCGTCTGCGCCGTCTTTGACAGCTGGATGAATGAACGCGCTATCATCTACCGCCGCATGAACCAGATCCCCGAAGAATGGGGAACTGCCGTCAACGTTCAGGCTATGGTTTACGGCAACATGGGGGACAACTCAGCAACAGGTGTTGCATTCAGCCGTGACGCCGCTACCGGCGAGAACATCTTCAACGGCGAATATCTGATCAACGCGCAGGGCGAGGATGTCGTTGCCGGTGTCCGCACTCCTCAGCAGATCACAGTTGAGGGCTCACGCCGCTGGGCCGCCCTTCAGGGCATCTCTGAAGAAGAGCGACGCACAAAATATCCCTCTCTTGAGGAATCAATG
>CAYMTQ010000071.1:7488-10845 GCA_964393395.1 uncultured Sangeribacter sp. | reverse complement strand
TCGAGATAGACAAAATTCCCTCGAAAATTCACCGCCCCTGCGTTAACATTTTTTGTGGAACGGAGCCTTAAAGACCGCAAAAAAGCAAAGGCCGGACTGGCCGTGAAGAATAATTTTTGTCAGAACGGAATTATTTTGTAATTTAGCGGTACCAACGTCAAATAATTGTATAACTGATCCGATTCGGCTATATCTATTTAATTGAATCGGATAATTAAGTCCTGACATGAAGATTACGACCGATCTATGATCGTGGGCGTGACTCTTCCTCTGTCAACCATGGACATAATTCTGTGTTTAACCGGTATATATCTCGGTTAATCACGGATAATTTTGCCTATGTGTGATCGTATAGATGCTCTCAGATATCTTATAACCAATAAATTTGGAAGCAAAAAGGAACTGAAAGCTAAAATCAATGAACACTATGAAGTGTTTGTGACAATAGGGTACCTTTATGAACCCCCTATGTCTCCTGAGAAACTCAGGTCTGAGAAAGAAAGCGTTCATGAACATCCCTTTGTACGCGAATGGATCGCGACAGAGGAAGCTTATCGTCGTGCGAAAGTGCTTAATATAAAAGTTAATAAGGGTTGCCTATTGAATGCTACAAAGGTCAGACGCAGTTTCCGCAGACGTTATCTATTGAGCAGTATTCTGCGTAGAAGAGCGGATGCGGAATCGGCGGACTCGATGAAATCTGAGAAGTCAGAAAAGCCTGAAATATCGGGATATTATGAATACTCCTTTAACCACAGATGACAGGCAATGTGTCTATTGGTTACCGTGTATGGCTCAAGACAATTTGAAAATTGTCGAGGATAACGAGCTATTCATGGAATATGATACGGCTGAAGGTTTAGGTATGTATTTGATACATACCTTTATTGATTATATGCCTTCGTTGAAGAATGGAAATGAGGACTTCCGGGGCCTCAGAATAAAAGCCCATGTAGTCTATTTTACATTAGCCGATCTGAAAACCCTCTATTCCAAGGAGCATTATAAGGATTTGTCTTCGTCGCCGAAGAGCATTTCAAGGGACATGTTCAGGGTATTTACAAAGGCTCCTCTGTACATCCATGGTTATTGTAGTTTCAAAGACATTCTTAAAAGGTCGATAGAGGCGAAAAAACTGAAAAAATTAAGCCGGTCATATATCAAACAGGATGAGGATCTGTGGCTTACTTTGACTTTGAGGGATTACACACGGTATGGGCTTGCTCTATTTGAAATCTTTTTCGACAAATTTGCAGTTTTTTATGAAAAAGTAAAGCAGACCATATATCATCAGGTTAAGCTCCATTTCCACAAGCATCATTTTCACAAGATGATGTTAAAGACATCCGATGCTCTATATCTCAATGAAGCAAACAGCATGTCGAGATTAAGGGTTGAAAATAATCCCGGATTGATTCACTATATTAAGAACTATCATGATGTGGTCAAATTGGCTATTGATGTGTTATATGGGGATTATTTAACAATTGATGGCAAATCGAAATTCTCAGTTATCCGTATTTCGAAGAAAAAGAAAAGGGAGCAGGAGGAGTTGAAACGCAATTTTTATGATGACTGTTACGATCTTTCAGGTATGTGTGTGTTTCTGCAAAACCTTCTTAACTGCAATGAAAATACCATTTGCCGACTCGACAATTCTGAGTGTGAAGGGGAGGAAGAGGTTAAGGAAAGGTATCATAACTATGCCAGTAACATTGCCAATGCAAGGGTAGGGGCTGAGGCTTTGAGAAACAAGATCCGGTACCATCATGACGAACATGAGCTCAAGACTGCAAAATGGATCAGTAAGGTGAGCATATGGTTAGGTTCCATCAGTATTGTTCTTGCTTTATTGAGCTTCATGACTATTCGGGAGTGGATTAGTGACTGTTGGAAGTGGGTTGTAAATCTGGATTGATTAATCTGTCAGTTTCATAGAGAGGACATCGGAGACGATGTCTTTTTTCATTTTAGGAGGGAGGTTTGGGGAGGTTTGGGGGTTCGGACGTTTTTTTGTAATTTTGGAGACAGGGGAAGGTGAAGGAGGAAGGGGTTGTATTTGAGAGTAGGGGGTAGAGGAGGTTTTTTGTGAAATGAGTGAGAATTATGATATCAGGGGCGGGGAGATGTCGCCGGTGGAGCGGGATGTCGATAAGGCGTTGAGGCCGTTGGCGTTCGATGATTTCAGCGGTCAGGAGAAGATTATCGCGAATCTGCGTGTGTTCGTCGAGGCGGCGAAGCTGCGCGGGGAGTCGCTTGACCATACTTTGCTTCATGGGCCGCCGGGTCTGGGTAAGACGACGCTGTCGAATATCATCGCTAATGAACTCGGCGTGGGGTTTAAGGTGACTTCCGGACCTGTGCTGGATAAACCGGGGGATCTGGCGGGAATTCTGATGCAGCTTGAGGAGGGGGATGTGCTGTTCATTGACGAGATCCACCGTCTTCACCCGATCGTGGAGGAGTATCTGTATTCGGCTATGGAGGATTACAGAATCGACATTCTACTCGATAAGGGACCGGGGGCGAAATCGGTGCAGCTGTCTATCAATCCGTTTACGCTGATCGGTGCGACGACGCGTTCGGGCCTCTTGACCGCTCCGTTGCGTGCGCGTTTCGGAATCAATTGCCATTTGGAATATTATGACCATGAGGTCCTGAAGGGGATTGTCCGCAGGTCGGCGTCGCTTCTGCGGGCCGGTATTTCGGATGAGGCGGCGCTTGAGATCGCGCTGCGAAGCCGCGGGACTCCGCGAATTGCGAATGCTCTGCTCCGGAGAGTTCGGGATTTCGCGATGGTGAAGAGCAATGGGTTCATTGATCTCGACATCGCCCGCCATGCGCTGGAGGCGCTCAATATCGACCGTTATGGCCTCGATGAGATAGACAACCGCATTCTGCTGACCATTATCGACAAGTTCAAGGGGGGGCCGGTCGGGCTTTCCACAATCGCCACTGCGCTCGGGGAGGATGCCGGAACCATAGAGGAGGTCTATGAGCCTTATCTGATCAAGGAGGGGTTTGTGAAGCGAACGCCTCGAGGCAGGGAGGTGACGGAACTGGCTTTCCGCCATTTAGGGCGGACTCCGCGGAGCCGGACCGATTCTCTTTTCGGGGATGAGGTCTGAGACCACGCGCTATCGCTCACGGCGCAAGACCTGCCTGGAACGGGAGAGAAGGGGAGGGAAGCAGGCGAGGGAGAGAAGGGGTTTCACCTTCGACAAACCGGATGCTCATTGGGGGAAGAAGAGAAAGAGGGCAGAGGGAAGGATGGGAGAGGGAGGAGGCAAGGATGGGGGAACGGCGGTTTTTTGCGTTTGTCGCGGAATTTAGCTATTTTTGTTCTCTGTTTGTTAC
>CAYMTQ010000071.1:0-7388 GCA_964393395.1 uncultured Sangeribacter sp. | reverse complement strand
GGCGGTTTTTTGCGTTTGTCGCGGAATTTAGCTATTTTTGTTCTCTGTTTGTTACAAAACCTTAAGAATAACCATGTTCAAGATTGTCTCGAAGCGCTTTCTGAGCCCCAATATAACCGAGATGAAAGTGGCGGCGCCGCGTGTGGCCGCTTCGGCCCAGCCGGGCCAGTTCGTGATTGTCCGCACGGACGAGGAGGGTGAACGTATCCCTCTGACAATTTGTGATTATGACCGCGAGGCGGGAACTATCACTATCGTTACTCAGGCAGTCGGCTACTCTTCCGGAAAGATCAATTCTATGGAGGAGGGGGAGTCGTTCGCCGATTTCGCAGGCCCTCTGGGGCGTCCTTCCGATCTTCTGGATCTTCCGGAGGAGGAGCTGAAGGGCAAACGCATTCTCTTCATTGCCGGCGGTGTCGGAACGGCACCTGTCTATCCTCAGGTCAAATGGCTGGCCGAGCACGGTGTCAAGGCTGATGTGATCATCGGTGCGAAGACGAAGGATCTGTTCACATACGTCGACGAAATGAAGGAGGTAGGCAATGTCTATCTCGCCACTGACGACGGTTCGGAGGGATTCCATGGTATGGTCACCGGACTTTTGGAAGACCTTGTCGAGCGTCAGGGAAAGAAGTATGACCATTGCGTGATCATTGGCCCGATGATCATGATGAAGTTTGCTTCATTGGCGACGAAGAAGTATGGCATCCCCACGATGGTCAGCCTCAACGCGCTGATGGTCGACGGAACTGGAATGTGCGGTGCCTGTCGCGTGACGGTCGGTGGAAAGACCCGGTTTACCTGTGTCGAGGGTCCCGAATTCGACGGACATCAGGTGGATTTCGATGAAGCCATGAGGCGTCAGGCGATGTACCGCAACAATGATAAGACAGATATAGAAAACAGAAAAGAACATCATAAGTGTACCTGCAATGGCAAATAAGATAGGTCGTGTCGCAGTCCGCGAACAGGATCCGAAGGTCCGTGCGGCGAATTTTGAAGAAGTATGTTACGGATATGACCGCGAGGAGGCGATGCTTGAAGCTTCGCGCTGCCTTAACTGTCCGAAACCGCGCTGTGTTTCCGGCTGTCCGGTGAATGTGAACATTCCGGGCTTCATCTCACGGCTCGCCGCGGGCGACGAGGCCGGAGCGGCCGCTGTCATCGCGCAGGACAGCTCTCTGCCTTCGGTCTGCGGCCGTGTGTGTCCGCAGGAATCGCAGTGTGAGGGTTCATGTGTTCTCGGAATCAAGGGTGAGCCTGTCGCAATCGGCAAGCTCGAGCGCTACACGGGAGACTGGGCGATCGCCAACACTCCCGACGAGGCGCCGGAACTCCCGGCCCGCAACGGCAAGCGCGTCGCTATCGTAGGCTCGGGCCCTGCAGGACTCGCGTGTGCGTCGGACCTCGCGAAATGGGGCTATGAGGTCAAGATTTTCGAGGCTCTACATAAAGTCGGGGGCGTGCTTGTCTATGGCATTCCCGAATTCCGTCTTCCCAAAGAGCGGATCGTAGCCAAGGAGGTGGAGGCTCTGAAACGTCTCGGGGTCGAGATCGAGACGGACGTAGTCATAGGTCGCACGATGACGATCGACGATCTGCTTGACCGCGAAGGGTATGACGCAGTATTCGTGGGCTCCGGAGCCGGTCTGCCCCGGTTCATGGGCATCGAAGGGGAAAACCTGAACGGCGTGTTCTCGGCCAATGAGTTCCTGACGCGCGCCAACCTGATGCATGCATACGATGAAGAATATGACACCCCGATCTACACAGGCCGCAAGGTTGTGGTTGTCGGCGGAGGCAATGTCGCGATGGACGCAGTGCGCACAGCGAAGCGCCTCGGCGCCGAATCGGTGATTGTCTACCGTCGTTCCGAGGCCGAACTTCCGGCACGTGCCGAAGAGGTTCACCACGCCAAGGAGGAGGGCATCGAGTTCCGTATGCTGACAAACCCCATGAGGGTGATCGACAACGGCCAGGGCTGGGTCGGCGGAATCGAGTGTGTCTCGATGGAGCTCGGCGAGCCTGACGAGAGCGGACGCCGTTCACCGGTCGAAAAGCCCGGAAGCAACCACACGATCGATTGTGATGTCGTGATCATGGCACTCGGAACGAGTCCCAACCCCCTGATCAAGGATACGACCGAAGGTCTCGAGACAAACCGCCGCGGCTGCATAGTCGCTGACGAAGCGGGAGCGACGACACGTCCCGGAGTTTATGCCGGAGGCGACGCGGTCACGGGAGCAGCGACCGTGATTCTGGCGATGGGGGCCGGGCGCAAGGCGGCGGCCGCCATAGACCGTGCTCTTTCAAAAGAAAATGTCTAACTACTACAAATATAAAACAGGCGGGGGTGTCGCACCTCCGCCTTTCTGGCTTAAAGTCAGAAAAGACTATGTCCTCGAGAACTTTCATGAGCTCGTCGAGTACATGCAGAAATATCCATACAGGCACGACGTCCCCAATCCGGATTATGACGACACGCTTGCCTGCATGTCTGAACTGTCGCTTGACTTCGCGCGTGAGTTCGCCTCCACGCCTTTCTACACCGTTCCCGAGTTCAGCGTTCCGACGGACCGTGTCGCGGCATTGCTCGGAGCGACCGTATTGGCCAGGGTGAAGAAGGATCTCCCTGTATCCGACATACTGATGCCGCTCGCCGCTCTGTTGCTCAGCGCTTATCCCGACCTTCCTCAGGGGACTCAGTCGGGGTTGTGGCGCGTGATGACCTCCTGCGCACTCGACCGGCGGATCAACAGGACAACATTCTCCTGGCGGTCTGTCTCGGGAGAGATTCATCCGCGCATACTCGCAGAGCTGGTGGCCGAGACTACCTTTGCTCCGATTGAGAGATATGATGAAAGGCTGTGGCTCGAAAACGGAGGTCTGATGACAGTCGCCGCGGACGGAATGGTGTCGCTTTCGACAAGCAATCTGACCGATTACCGGCAGATGCGCTCCGGGACCCAGTTTCTCGGAGGGGCGGGGCTGACGCCGCGCGGAATGTCCGAAATCCGGGTCCGCAACAAGGATGTCGAGAAATTCCAGTCATTCGAAGAGGCCTACAGAGGAGGGGCGGCGCTTCTGCGCTCGCTTTCCGAATTCAGGCCTTCGCCGTCTCGCCGCCTTAAGGAGTATTCCGAAGGAGACACCCTTCCGGCGGTCGTGACCTCGAAAGTCGGCATAAAGCTCGCCGTCAAATCGATAGATCCCGAATACAAGACGCTCCAGGGGAATGTCTACATGCGGCTCGACCCTGACCACAGGCCGTCGGTCGATGTCATCCGCGAATATATCCGTGTCGGAGACATTGTCGAGGTGACTGTCAGCCGGAGCCTGAACTGCATCTTTGATCTGAGTCCCAATCTCGAGAGCTACTACCGCATCTTGGGCTGTTCGTTCGCCAACCAGATCATGGGGGCAATATATGACAGACCATACGCGGCGGGAACCCAATGGATCAACGACAACGGAATACGTGTCGGAATCGCCCGCAACAAGGTTGATGAGCTCAACGATGACGATCTCGATATCTTCGACAACGCGATGGAGCACGGAACCGCTGTCGCCTTGCGCGCCTATAAAGATGAACCCAAGCGCGACGGAGTCAACTTTTACGTCTATGCCTCGCCCGAAATGGAGCATAACGACGACATCGAGCCGTTCGGCCGGCAGGAAGCGGATGAAAATTTCGCAGACTCGTTTCTGTCCCATTGCGAATCGACATACGGACATCTAAGGGAATCTGACGATCCGTGGAAAGAGCTGTCGCCTGTTGCGGCCGATCTTCTCGCGAGAACAATGGCTGTGCTGGCCGACGATGTCTCGCGCACAAGCCGCGAGCGACTTGACAACCTGCTCTGCGCGGCTATGGCATGTCATATCACCGGCCGGGAAAAGGATTACGAATTCCTTCATCAGGAGATACTTTATCTCTCGCGGCTCGTCGACTTTGCGCAGGGCCGCGAGATCCGTCCCCTTCCTGCAGCCGACACTCCCGACGAAAGAGCGGGAGATGTCCGCCGTGGCCATATGCTGGATCAGCTCAGAAACTACCGGACTCCGGGAATTGATCTTTCCGCCGCCGCCGGAACAGATAGCGGTTATGCCGACGACCGCGATCTGATGGACCGTGTGGCAAAACTGATCGAGGCCTCGAACAGTCTGGCCGGAATCATCCGGCCGCGTGAGCTGGACAACATCAAGCGCACCATCGCCGCGACCCTCGGAGTCGATGACGAATACCGCTCGATACTCTCAGACCGGAAATGGTATGGCGACGAGAGCGAACAGCTCGAGTTCAAGGTTTCGGTGGTATTCCCACCGCTCAACCGCCGCCGGAACAACCTCGTGGCCGACCCGGAGGGCCAGAAATGGGCCATTATCAAGGCTGTCTGCGCTTTCCTCAATTCGGCCGACGGAGGCACGCTCCTGATCGGCGTCAACGACTACGGTTTCGCGGAAGGAGTCGAGCCTGATATCCAGGAACTCTTCAAGATGAAATACATCTCGAAGCCCGACATGGACCGCTATATGCAGTATGTCATGCGTTTCATCGACACGGCATTCCGGGAGCAGAACGGGAACAAATCCGGAAACGATATCGTGGCCGGGCGCGTGCGTTATACGCCCGAAGAGAGCCCCGAAGGAAAGAAACTGCTCCGGCTGACCATTTCGCCCTATCCTCATGATCTCGTCGAGATCCAGGGAGAGCTGCCCGACGGTCTCGCTCAGAGCTATGTGCGCGGTTCGGGCCGTTCCGAGCCCCTGACATCGGTGCTGGCGGCGGAACTGAGGGCAAGACGAGGTAAAGAATGATTGACGCAAATCATAATTCCGTCATGATTGACGGTGTATCACTCTCAAAATTTGAAACCTCCGAAGGTCATCTCTTCGGAGGTTTTGACTGTATGACCGGAGAGTTGATTCTTCTTCAGTGGGAAGACTCCGTGATGCTTGGTCATTGGATTGCAAGACTCGGTTCCCGGCTGTGTCCCGGAAGCCCCGGGCAGTTCGGAAAAGTTTCGACGTGGTTGAACGCGATATTCCGGGATGGCGTGATGAAGAGTCCGGATTTTAGCTGGGGATTGCCGGAAGACACTGCCTTGAGGCTTTCAGTATGGCACATTTTAGAGAGGCTTGATAGTCCCGTGACCTATGGAGAAGTTGCTCGGCTTGCCGGAAACAGGAGGGCTGTCCGCAGTGTCGCGACAGCAGTCGGAATGAATCCGCTTCAGATCGTCCTTCCGTGTCATCTGGTTGTTCCGTCGGGCAAAAAAATCACCGGCGGTTATGCCGCCGGTGAGGATCGCAAACGTCGTTTGCTTGAGTTATACGTGGGGAATCAACTGCCACCGGGGCAGTCGGGGATTACTTGAAGTAGAAGCTGATGTAGAGGGCGGCGCCGATGTTGTCAGTGCCGAAGCTGATGGTGTTGTCGCCGGGTGTCAGCAGATCGGTGCGGGTCGTGATCTTCTCGTAGGCTTCGTTGTAGCCTTCGCTCTTCGCCACACCCTTGTGGGAGAAGACGCCGTAGAACGAGAGGTCGACTTCAGCTCCGAGGGCGATCTTAGGCGCAACGAACCATTCTGCACCGAGGCTTCCGTATGCACCGAGAACGCCGTTCGCACCGGGCGAGCGGTATTCTGTGATGCGGTAGCCGTCGGGCACACCAGCTGTAACTTCATTTCCGAAAGAGTTTGTCGGAGTGCGGTTGAGGTCGGTCAGTTTGTTGCCGTAGGTGTAGTTGGTCTTGAAAGTAGAGAAACCACCCATGATTCCGAAACCGACGATACCCTGGACGCGACGTTTGCCGAAACGGTATTCGGCACCGATTGAGAGAGTTCCTCCGGCCTGTGTGGTCTTGCGGTTGTCAACCACTTTGGCTTCGGAATCTCCGTTGAGGAAGAGTCCGAGATCATCGCCGCAATAAGATTTGTTTGAACGGCTGTTGACGATCAGTCCGAGGTTAGCCTTCAGCGCCCAGCGGTCGGTCAGCATATACTTTCCGAGGATGGAGACATTGGGCTTCGGGTTCATCATGTCGTAGGTGAAGGGAGTTCCGCCGACGGGGACGTTCTCCGAAGAGCGGAAGGAACCGCCGATTGTCTTGAACAGAGGAATCAGATCCACGCCGAGAGCGAAGTCACCCTTTTCGGGAAGATACTGCTTGCAGACCTTTCCGGTCTCGCATTGCTCCTGGGCAGTCATCGTTGCCGGGGCACAGAGGGCTGTGACCATCGCGGCAGCAATCATATATTTCTTCATTTCAGTCGGAATCAGAGATTTTCGTTAGCTTCTTTAAGTTCCTCTTCGATCTCAGTCTTCCAGGGGAGAGAAGTCTCGAACTGAGAAGGATAGTAGTTGTTTTCAGACATCACATCCTGCTGGGCTCTGAAGATAAGAGCCTTGAGCTCGAAGCTCTGAGTGACAGAAGCAACAGGATAGGAGGCAACGCCTGAGTTGTTGTTGCCGGAGATGTACTGAGCATACCAGCCGTTCATCTTCACAACTTCATAGTCAGTGTAAGTGAATTCGCGCTCGTTATACTCGACAGTCTTGTCGACGGCTACATAGTGCTCGTAGGTCGCGTTGGTCTGAGGCATGATCTCGACTGTGTAGCTGAAAGAAGCGGGGAACTCCTTGACGGGGACATTGATTGAGAATTCGCCCTTGCTGTCGGTAGTAGCGTTGTAGGTTCTTTCCTTGCCTTCGTATGTAACCTGAATCATGAGGTCGGCGTTCGGAGCAGGAACGTAGCAGTTTCTGACAGAAGCGGACTGGATGCCGATCAGCTCGTTGTCTTCGTTATATCTGCGTTCGGGAGCGATGTAGAATTCAGCGTTGCGTCCGATGACTCCGGAAAGGGTTGCAGTTTCAGTGTAGTTGGAGAATTCTGTCTCGGTGTCGAAAGTTACGCATTCAAGGTCAGCATAATAGTAACCTTTGGAGATAACGTTGGCGTGACCCTTTGCCCAATAAACGACATTCTTCTCGACAGCCTCGATCTTGTTGTTCACGCGCTGAACGGTAGAGTGTGTTCCGAGGAACTGTGCGGTGCGGATATCTACTGTGCACTCGTTTGCGGGAGCCGGGATCTCGATTGAATATTTACCGTTTTCGTCAGTGGTGGTGGTGAAGACAGTCTCACCCTTGAGGTTTGAGTCATAGGAAGAGTTGTCGACGGTGATGATCACTTCGAGGTTTGCGGCAGGCTTGTATTCATAAACGAATTTGTTGTCCTGCAGGGTAGCACCCTGATTGTAGACGATAGTACCTTGAACGAGGGCTTTTCCGGGAACGTCTTCGACGTCGAAAGAAGTCTGGTTGTCGGAACAACCGGTCATGAGAGCGACCACACCGAGTGCGGCCAGAACTGTTTTGATTGA
>CAYMTQ010000070.1:0-10906 GCA_964393395.1 uncultured Sangeribacter sp. | reverse complement strand
ATGTTACCAACCGGACATGGCACGCCATGTCCGTACATTTCGACGATTCCGCGATTTTGATCCACCCTCCCGACCGGACAACAAGTCCTTGATTCGGAGGAAGCGCCGGAGGCCCTCTCCGCGAAATAGACAGATCATGAACTGAATTAGAAAAAGACTGTAAAAGCGGATGCAGACGTGTCTGATCGTGTCTGCATCCGCTCTGATTATGCGTAGAAACTATCGGGGGCGGGTCAGCGGACGGCGATTTCGCCGCGGCGGTAGGCGCGAAGAAGGGCGCGGAGCTCTTCGATCTGGCCTTCGAGCTGACGGCCGACGTCGGTGTTGCGTACCGTCACCCTATTCTGGTTCAGCTCTACAATCGATGTGGTCGAGACAATGTCCGATCCCCGCAGAATCGCATCTTCGGCTGAGCTGAACGGGTCGTGCTGAACGAGCTCAAATCCCCGGCTGTGATAGACAAGTGTATAGCCTGCGATGCCCGTCGTGTCATGATAGGCCTTCGAAAAACCTCCGTCGATCACCATCATCTTGCCGTTGGCCTTGATCGGATTCTCTCCTTCGCCTGCCTTCACCGGGACATGCCCGTTGATGATATGCCGGTGGTCTCCGGTCACTCCGAAGTCGTCGAGTATCCTGTCGCATACCTCCTCGCTGTTGCGCAGTTTGTAGTACCACCCCTTCTTTTCAGCCTGTACTTCCTTATCACTCAGCAGATAACGCTCAAAGGTAGCCATCTTCGCTTTGTCGAACAACGGAGATTCAGGACCGCACCACCAGTAATAGTAATAGTCTGTCGAAAGCTGGCGCAGTTTCGGAGCGGCGTCGGAGTTGAAGGCCATGCGCATGATGCGGTCCACACCGTCAAGCAGTGCCTTGCCCTTCTGCGGTCCGCCCGGGATCAATACCTCGCGCAACGAGCCGTCCTCGTTCAGAGGAACAGAGGCGTGGAACATCAGGTTTGAGTTCATCACCTTATACATCCCTCCGTGGTTCAGGAAGATATCGATATGCCGGCGAAGGTTGTCCGAGACCTTGAAGCTGTGGACGAGCTTCTTCATCAGCTCAGCCTCCTCCTCGGTCAGCTTGTATGGGTCAGCCGGGTCGACAGTCGGGAAATTGGAATCCTTCAGTGCGTATTCCTTGCCGTCGATGACGACCGTGCCTTTTTCCTGATCAATGTTCTCGAGAATTTTCCTGTCCTCCATCTTCCACTGCGGATAGCGGTCAATCAGCTGAGCCTCGAGCTTGAACTGGATAACGGAAATAGCCTTGTGCATTCTGGCGGTCAGCAGCCTGTTCTTCTCGGCGAGTGCTGTCTCTGCAGCCGGAATCTTGGGGAGAAAGACCGTACAGGGGTCGTCGCCATAGACATCCATAGCAAACGAAGCGAGCGGAACAAGGTTGATTCCATAACCGTCTTCGAGAGTGGCCATGTTGTCATATCTCAAGGATATGCGGAGCACATTGGCGATGCAGACCTCATTGCCGGCGGCCGCCCCCATCCACAGGGCGTCGTGATTGCCCCACTGGATGTCATAGTCCCTGTATTTCGACAGCGTCTCCATGATCAGGTGGGCACCCTGTCCGCGGTCATATACATCACCGAGAATGTGAAGTCTGTCGATTGCGAGACGCTGAATCACGACACATATCGCCTTGATGAACGCTTCGGCCTGTCCGGTGGATATGATAGTCTCGACGATCCTTGTATAGTAGCCCTGCTTGTTGTCCGTCGGGGTCTCGTGCAGAAGCTCTTCGATAATATATGCGAACTCCTTCGGGAGGGCCTTGCGGACTTTCGAGCGCGTGTATTTCGAGCTGACAGTCTGGAGCACCTTGACAAGCTTGTGGAGCGTCACGCGGTAGAACTCCTTCAGGTTACGTTCCCGCTGTTTGATGTGGGTCAGCTTGCGGCCGGGATAGTAGATAAGCGAACAGAGCTGACGGATCTCTTCCTCCCTCATCGAAGAACCGAAAAGCTCGGTGACTTTTCTCTTTATATTTCCGGAAGCATTTTTCAGGATATGTGCGAATGCCTCATGCTCGCCGTGGATATCGGCGACAAAATGCTCCGTGCCTTTAGGGAGGTTGAGGATAGCTTCGAGGTTGATGATCTCTGTCGCGGCGCTCTGGACGTCGCCGAATGTGTTGGAAAGGAGTTCGAGGACTCTCTTTTCCGGCTGTTGGGTCGGCATATTGGAAAGAGGATTGGTTTTATGGTATCAGTTAGACCCCGTCTTATGAATCCGGGGGAAAGGGAAACGAGACATTCAGAGGATATGTTTCAGGGAGTATCTCCAGAGCCGTCCTTGATCGTCGGTGCGCGTCCAGACCATTCTGTCGCCGGACTTTTTCTCGATAGTGACGGTTGCGGTCAGGTCCCCGTCGACTCCGGTGCCGAAACCGCTCATATCCGGGAAGCATGGCAACCGGTCTCCGGCAGGATCGACAAAATGGTTACATTGCTTCGGATCGCCACGGAAAGTCAGCGCGGAACCTTTTTCATCCCATATACCCATGATCATCTGGCCACCCTGAGGCACGAATTTGCCCTCGTCATCTATCACCAGGTCATTTAAGACGAGATCCATCTGGAAAATACTTGATTGGAAGGCGATCATGAGATTTCCATCATAGCCCGGCTCGGGCTCACCGTCAATCGTGATGCTGTCGAAAACCCAGCATCCGAAATAATCTCCGATATAACCATCGTTCTGTGTGCATCCGCCGAACCCGATCGCGAGGATCAGGGCAATGACAGCAGAAAGCGATGATCTCAATATATTATGTTTTTTCATTGCTTACTTTTGAGAAAGACTCTTGTGAATCAGACTATTATGAATCAGGATCCTGGTTGAAACTGATTTTGTTTTAAAAAGGCCCGAAGCCGGGTTTCTATTTCCCTGAGAACAAGGTGGTGTTATAGGTTGCCTTGACAGCTCCGGCACATGCGTTCTGCGGGAGGCTTCCCCTGTCGAAAGCAAACTGTGCGGTCAGGGTCAGTCCCGGCACCTTCGACATCTTCCAGTCAGCCTGGGCCATGAAGCTTGTCGCATGGCGGTGGTGCAGCATCTCGTATGTCTGGGGCCGGCCATAAGCTGTTCTGTAGTTGAACTTCACCAGCCAGTCTACCTCCGGACCTATCGAACCGGTCACACCGAGATGGAAAGCGCGGACGCGGTTGATCCGCAGTTCCGGACGCCCGTTCTGATAATATATCGTACCCATCACCAGCGGATTGCCGATCGTCATGCCGTAGTTCGTGTAGGGGCCGTAGAACCAGTTGTTGTAATAGTTGTCATTACCTCCGGCAGCCACATTTATGACGCCGTCCGGATGTTCCTGGATCGCGTAATGAAGCGGACCGCTCATGTTCGTGAAATCGAAATACTCGAACACGGCTCCGTTGACCCACCATCTTCCGGGGCGTTTGTATTCAAGGCCCCAGAGGCCGTCCCATCCGTTGCGCTTGGCCATCGCCGATCCGTCTTCCCAGAACCACTGGAAGTAGGCGCTCAATGTCGAGCTGTCGCGGAAACGGTATGTCGCCTTCAGATCCCACGATCCTTTCTGGTCGCCGATATAGTGTCCCTCGTGATTGCTGGTATTCTCGTGGGGAATAAGCATTGAGAAGAATTCCTTGAAGCCGTGGCCGTTTTTGACGGTTTCCTTCTCAACTATTTTTCCGCTGCTGTACTGATAGGTTGTTCCGCCCCACAGGCCGGGGTTCTGCATGCCGACTGTCACAAAGAAGGGTTTCGTCGGCTTGGTCCTGAAATATATGTTCTTATATGCCCAGAGACGGTCATCACAAATCTTTCCGCTCCAGTAGTTGAAATGGTCGTGGACCCAATTGTCATCGGTGAACATACCGAAACTGATACATCCCGAGATCTGGACCCACCCTTTTGTCAGCGGGATATTCTGATAGTCGATGAATCCTGCACGGACAGCTGCGATCGGCCGGGCGTTGTTGCTGAAGCAGATGTCACCTGTCGAGAGAACGGGATCCACTATCATCGAATGCTCATCCTTCATACCGAGCGAAAGGAAGAGGCTGCGCCACTTTATCTCGCCGTAAAGCTGCTGGAGCCAGACAGCCGGCGGTCTGCGGTCAATGTCCCTGAACCGGTCTGTTTCAGAATTATATTTCAGATAGCCCACGGGCGAGCTGACACCGCCGAGCGCCTCGACTCCCCACGAATAGGAGAAGCGCCGTGTGGTGTCCATCTTGCGCGAGACCATGACGTCAAGAAGAAGATTCTTGGATTGGGTGATTTTTCCGCGGTTATTCGATGCCATATAGAACGGCGCGAAATCATTTGAGCCGACACCGCCATAGAGCGATCCCTCGAGTTCAACCGGATAGTCGGCCGATGCGGACATCGCCGCGGGAAGGAAAGCGGCCAGCATGATTCTCCGCACAAACGTTTGTAACTTCGACATAATTGTGTCAGTGTTAATAAGTGCAAAATTAAACATAAGAGCCCATTTCATAAAATTTTTAACATTTCGGGTCGCAGCCTTGGAGTGATTTTTGTTCTGCAGGTGATGGAGCTTAGTGGGCTAAGCGACTGAACCAAAGAGCAAAAAGCGCCCAAGGATGCGAGCACGATCCCATTTTTTATTTCAAGTTTCAAGATGGTTCAGCATCTTATTTGTTCAGATTTTCTAACATAACAATCGGATTAAAGTAAATCAATTATAAAAATTACCATTTGCTCGGCTCTGGCCGGCGCTTTTGGCCAAGTTTCGTCAGTCACGATGCCCGCATCGCTCCTTCCTCAACTCGCCAAAATCATCCGACCATAGCCGCCCGAAAATGTTAAAAATTTTATGAAATGGGCTCTTAATAACGACAACTC
This sequence comes from uncultured Sangeribacter sp., assembly GCA_964393395.1. GTDB lineage: Bacteria > Bacteroidota > Bacteroidia > Bacteroidales > Muribaculaceae > Lepagella. The sequence goes on along the minus strand of CAYMTQ010000070.1, from coordinate 6,038 downwards.
CTAATATTATCGGGTTCTTTGCCGACTCACGAACTTTTGTTAACTTTGCGTTCTGAAACAGACTTTCGGGGTCCCCCTTTTTCCGGGCGGCATCCAATATCTAACATCCACTCCAAGAAAATGGACAAAAACACGATTTACGGCCTCCTGCTGATGGCAGCCATATTTTTCGCGTTCGTCTGGTTCTCTCCGAAACCGGAGGCGAATCCCGACGCTGAGGCCAAGACCGAACAGATTGTCGACAACGCCGCCACGGGCGTCGATTCTCTGTCGGCAACCGAGCGTGAATGGCTCGTCAGGAACATTGCAGACAACGGCAAGGCCCTCCTTCTTGAAGACGGCCGCCACGCAATGGCCCTCACTCAGCCGGGAATCGACCTGACCCTCATAGGCGACTCGATCTTCGGAACCGTCACTGTCGATGGCAAAAAAATCGACTGGAACAGCGTGGCCGCGAAACCCGACGGCACCCTCGACCCTGCTGTCCACCGCGCCGCGCTCGGCCTGATCCGTGACGCATCGAACGCCATGGGCCGCTATGGCCGCTTCGCCCGGTTCCTCAAAGGCGACAGCAAGACCCTCCGTCTCGAAAACGATGTGATCGCACTCGACCTCAATTCGCTCGGAGGAACGATCACACGCGCCGAACTGAAGAAATACGACACGGAATATTCCGCAGACGAAACCAAGAAAGTCAAGAAAAAAGTCGTCATCTTCGAAGGGGGCTCGAATTCGATGGAATTCACTCTTCCTGTGCCTCAGAATGTCGCGACCTCATCCCTCTTCTTCACTCCGCGCCAGGTGAACGACTCCACGGTCCGGATGACACTGGACTTCGCCGACGATGCATACTGGGGTGTGGAATACACCCTCCCGAAGGGTGACAGCTATGTGGTCACCATGAAAGTGATCCAGAAGAACATGCAGCCGATCGTCCAGTCCAATGTCCGCACCCTCGGTCTGGACTGGAAACAGAAGATCCGCCGTCAGGAGAAGGGCCGGATGTTCGAGGAGCGCAACTCGGGCATCTATTACAAGTTCGCCGGCGGTTCGGTCGAACATCTTTCGGAAGCGAAGCGCGACTCCGAAGAGCGTCAGGCAAAGGTGAAATGGATCGGTTTCAAAAACCAGTTCTTCTCCTCGGTCGTGATCGCCCGCAAGAACTTCAACCAGGCCGATTTCTATTCTGACGTCATCAAGAATTCAGACTATCTCAAGGATGTCAGCGCCCACGCCGAGGTCAACGATTATGACTGGAGCGCCGAGAATCCCGCGACTTTCGACTATTTCATCGGTCCCAACCTCTATCCCCTCCTGACAGGTCTGGACGATAAGATCGACACCGACGAGGATCTGTCGCTGACACGTCTGATTCCTCTGGGCTGGACACTCTTCCGGTGGATCAACACGATCATCGTCATTCCGGTCTTCAGTTTCCTCGGAACCTTCATCTCCAATTACGGAATCATCATCCTGCTGCTGACCATCTTCATCAAGCTGATCCTCTTCCCGCTGACATATAAGAGCTACCGTTCGCAGGCGATCATGCGCACCCTCGCGCCGGAGATCAAGGAGATCAACGACAAGTATCCCGGAAACGAGAATGCGATGACGCGCCAGCAGAAGACAATGGCCCTCTACTCAAAAGCGGGAGCGAATCCGATGTCAGGCTGTCTGCCGATGCTGCTTCAGATGCCGATCCTGTTCGCCATGTTCACCTTCTTCCCCTCGGCGATCGAACTCCGCGGACAGTCGTTCCTCTGGGCACATGACCTCTCGGCGCCGGATGCCATCATCTCGTGGAGCGGACACATCCCCCTCGTGACGGAATATTTCGGAAACCACATCTCGCTGTTCTGTCTGCTGATGACGGTGACCAATATCATCTACACGAAGCTCTCGATGCAGAATTCTCCGGGACAGATGCCGGGAATGAAGGTGATGATGTATCTCATGCCGCTGATGTTCCTCGTGTGGTTCAACAACTATGCCGCCGGTCTCTCATATTACTATTTCGTCTCTCTTCTGATCACGATCGCACAGACCTATGCTTTCCGTCTCGTGATCACCGAAGACAAGGTCCGCAAGCAGATGGCCGCGAACGCCAAGAAACCTAAAAAGAAATCAGGCTTCATGGCCCGCCTCGAGGAGATGCAGCGCCAACAGCAGCAGATGCTCCGCGAACAGCAGAAAAACAACAAACGGTAAACGACCGATCCCATGAACGGACTCCGGACACTCAGGCTGATTCTGGCGGCCATATTCCTTGTGGCCGCTGTCGGATGTCTGTTCATTCCGGGAGGCTTCATGCCCGCCGACGGCCTCGCATGGCGCGTCCAGATAGTACCCTCGGCTTTGGGTGCGACTCTGGGCGCGACCCTTTTCTGGATAGTCATGTCGTTCGTCGCCGGCCGGATATATTGTTCGACAGTCTGCCCGATCGGGACGCTTTCCGATTTATGCACCTGGATCAGACGCAAGACATCGAAACGTCCCCTGACTTTCTCCTATCGCGAAAGCCGGCGTTCACGGCCGGACAGGCTGACCCTCCGGAGCTGGATCCTGATCCTCTATATCCTGTCGCTCCTCTTCGGCATCCTCGTCGTCGCCTATGTGATCGAACCGTGGAACATGATGCGTAATCTCGCCTCGGTCTTCAATCCCGGAATAACTTCCGCGACCTGGGGCTCTCTCGGAATAGGAGCGGCTGTCGGGATTGTCGCGGGCGTTGTCACGGTCGGGGGCGTCATGGTCTGGAGTTTCTTCTCGGGCCGGAGGTTCTGCAACACCGTCTGCCCTATCGGGACGGTTCTGGGAGCGACGGACGGACTGCAGCTATACCACATCGAGATCGATCCGGACAAGTGTATCAATTGCATGAAATGTGAGGATGTGTGCTCGTCGGAATGTGTGAAGGTGCTGAGCCGTCATGTCGATAACGGTCGCTGTGTCCGTTGTTTTGACTGTCTGAGCGTATGTCCAAATGATGCGATCCGGCTCCAGACCAACCGTAACCGGAGGGTCACACCGATGATGCGCCGTGCCAAAACATAAAGAGACAAACTCTTAAATCTCTGTTGAATAAGAATCACTGACCGAATATAATCAAACTAAAGTGAAGCAATATCAGGAACTTCTCCGCCATATACTGAAAAACGGAATCAGCAAACACGACCGGACCGGGACAGGTACGGTCTCCGTTTTCGGCTATCAGATGCGCTTCGACCTGTCCGAAGGTTTTCCTCTCGTGACGACAAAGAAGGTGCATCTGAAAAGTATCATCCATGAATTGCTCTGGTTCCTTGCCGGAGACACCAATGTCCGCTATCTTCAGGAGAACGGTGTCCGGATATGGAATGAATGGGCCGGTCCTGACGGGGAATTAGGTCCTATCTATGGCTATCAGTGGAGGTCTTGGCCTGACTACAACGGAGGCCATATCGACCAGATCAGTCAGGCGATCGACCAGATCCGCAACACTCCGGACTCGCGGCGTATCATCGTCAGCGCATGGAATGTCGGCCAGATTGATGAAATGCACCTTCCCCCATGCCACTCCCTTTTCCAGTTCAACGTGGCCGATGGCCGGCTCTCGCTCCAGCTCTATCAGCGGAGCGCCGACTGTTTCCTTGGAGTTCCGTTCAATATCGCCTCTTATGCGCTTCTGACTCAGATGATGGCCCAGGTCACAGGACTGAAACCGGGGGAGTTCATCCACACGCTCGGCGATGCCCATATCTATCTCAATCATCTCGACCAGGTCCACGAACAGCTCGGACGCGAACCGCGACCCCTGCCTCAGATGATCATCAATCCCGAAGTGAAAGACATCAACGGTTTCCGTTACGAGGACTTCCGTCTCGAAGGATATGACCCGTGGCCTGCAATCAAAGGTGTCGTGTCAGTCTGACACACCGAGAGTCCGTTTCTCAATAAGAGATCGTAATTAACAAGTGGCTTTTCATAGGAAGAGCCCTTCTCAGAAAATAATTCCTAATCAAATATCCCCATGCTCAATATAATCGCAGCCCTCGGACGCCGGGGCGAAATCGGACGTGACGGTGACCTCATCTGGCATATCTCCGAGGACCTCAGACATTTCAAGCACCTCACGGTCGGCCACACCGTGATCATGGGTCGCAGGACATGGGAATCCCTCCCGAAAGGGGCTCTCCCGGATCGCCGCAATATCGTCGTCACCCGGAATCCGGAGTTCCAGGCACCGGGTGCCGAGACGGCGTCATCGCTTGCCGAGGCCGTGCGTATGGCGGCTGATGACGATGAAATCTTCATTATCGGCGGCGGTTCGGTCTACGATCAGGCCATTCAGGCAGCCGATCGTCTTTATCTGACGCAGATCGAGGCTGAGGCTGAAGATGCCGACACGTTCTTTCCGGCTGTCGATCCTTCGGAATGGGAAATAGTTGAGATGGATGAGCCGGCAAGAAGCCGTGACGGTGTTGAGTACCGCTTCATTACACTTAAGCGCCCTTCCTGAACCTATTTACAATACTTTTTCGGGATGAAGATAGCGATAGTCTGCAAATCCGACCTGCGGGGAGGTGCGGCCGTTGTCAGCTACAGGCTGATGAAGGCATTGCGCGAGCAGGGCGCTGATGCCCGGATGGTGGTTTGCGAGAAGCTGTCTGCCGATCCTCATGTGATTCCCGCCGGGGGGTTCTGGGACATAAAACGTAATTTTCTGGCTGAACGCCTGCGCGTCGCCTTCGCGAACGGGTGGTCCCGCAAGTCTTTGTTTCAGATAGATCCCGCCACTGACGGTCTTCGGCTCCACAAACATCCCTGGATACGCCAGGCGGATGCCGTCCTGCTTAACTGGGTCAATCAGGGAATGCTGTCGACCGACGGACTCTCGGACTTGCTCAAGACAGGCAAGCCTGTCGTCTGGACCATGCACGATAAATGGAACATGACGGCGCTTTGCCATCATACGGGAGAGTGCACCGGCTTTGTCCGCCATTGCGAAAACTGTCCGCTGCTTCCCGCCGGTGAACGTTCCGATAATTTCGTCCGCGACGCATGGCTCCGGAAGCATCGGGTCTACAGGAACGAGAACCTGCACTTTGTCGGGGTGAGCAACTGGGTGGCGGAGGAAGCGCGCCGGTCGTCGCTGATGGCCGGCATCCCCGTGACGGTAATCCCGAACGCATTTCCGGTTGAAGAATGGAAACCGGACAGGGAGCGCACCGGCAAGAACATCATCGCTTTCGGAGCGGCGAGACTTGATGATCCGGTGAAAGGATTGCCATGGCTTCGGGCGGCCATATCGGATTTTTCAGTCCGTTATCCGCAGCTTGCCGACAGTTCCGAGCTTGTGTTCTTCGGCTCGTTACGCGATCCGCACGCCCTCGAAGGGCTCCCGATGGCGTGGCGACATACAGGTCCGCTGAGTGCCGATAAAGTCCGGGAGTTGCTTGAACGATCCAAAGTCATTCTGTCCACATCTACATTCGAGACATTGCCGACAACACTCATCGAGGGTCAGGCCGCCGGCGCATTGCCCGTATCGTTTGACCGCGGGGGACAGCGCGACATCATCGACGAGGACCGAAACGGCTTCCTCGTGCCGTTTGACTCCGACCCGGCCGTTACGGCTCCACGGCTTTCAGATGCCATAGCCAAAGCCCTCGGCCGCTGGACACCCGACCTCGCCCGTCTCCTGAACGCCGACGTCCGCGCCCGCTTCTCCGCCCCCGTCATCGCCGACCGCTACCTCCACCTCCTCGCCACCCTCCCCTGATCTCTCAGCCTATATCCGCCGATCCGCTCCGGCGCTTCCTCCGAATCAAGGACTTATTCTCCGGTCGGGAGGATGGGGCAAAATCACGGAATCGTCGAAATGTACGGACATGGCGTGCCATGTCCGGTTGATAACATGCTGACTACCAGGTTGGACATGGCACGCCGTGTCCCTACAACGGGCACAACCTAATGTCGGATCTGTCGTTCCGGGAGAGAGGGTGGTCAAAATCACGGAATCGTCGAAATGTACGGACATGGCGTGCCATGTCCGGTTG
>CAYMTQ010000069.1:0-11006 GCA_964393395.1 uncultured Sangeribacter sp. | reverse complement strand
CAAGATGGTTTGTCGGAGAGTCGAGCACAAGAGTATTTGCATCAGTCAGCATCATTCGTGCAATCATGCAGCGGATTTTTTCGCCACCTGAAAGAACCGATGCTTTCTTGAGCACCTCTTCACCGCTGAAGAGCATCTTGCCGAGAAAGCCCTTGAGATAAATTTCCGATGAATCCTTTGAATACTGGCAGAGCCAGTCGACGAGGTTGAGGTCTGTGTCGAAGAACTTGCTGTTGTCGAGGGGAAGATATGCGTTGGTGATTGTCTGACCCCAGTCGAATTCACCTGCGTCGGCCTTTCGGTTACCCATAATGATTTCGAAAAGAGCAGTCATAGCTCTCGGGTCACGGCTGAGGAATGCGACCTTGTCTCCCTTTTCAATCTGAAAATTCACGTCATCGAAGAGCACTTCGCCATCTACAGTCGCCTTGAGACCCTTGACTTCGAGAATCTTGTTGCCGACTTCCCGGTTAGGGGTGAAGATGATTCCCGGATAACGGCGTGAGGAGGGTTTGATCTCCTCAATATTGAGTTTCTCGAGCATCTTCTTGCGGCTGGTGGTCTGCTTTGATTTCGCTACATTGGCCGAGAACCGCTGGATGAACTCGAGAAGTTCCTTGCGCTTTTCCTCAGCCTTCTTGTTGGCGGCCTGCTGCTGGCGAAGAGCCAGCTGTGATGATTGATACCAGAAGCTGTAGTTTCCGGCGAAAAGTGAGATCTTGTTATAGTCTATGTCGAGGGTATGTGTGGAGACTGCGTCGAGAAAGTGTCGGTCATGACTGACCACCAGAACAGTGTTCTCAAAATTTGAGAGGTAGTTCTCCAGCCATGCCACAGTCTCGAGATCGAGGTCATTCGTCGGCTCGTCAAGAAGCAGATTGTCCGGATTGCCGAAGAGGGCCTTTGCAAGAAGGACACGCACTTTCTCGTTGGCGCTCATGTCTTTCATCAGCATGTAATGGCGGTCTTCCTTGATTCCGAGACCGGAGAGAAGAGCGGCAGCATCGCTTTCGGCATTCCATCCTTCAAGCTCGGCGAATTTCTCTTCGAGCTCAGCCGCACGGATTCCGTCGGCATCGGAGAAATCCTCCTTGGCATATATTGCATCTTTCTCCTGCATTATGTCCCAAAGCACTGTGTGTCCGCGAAGCACCGTCTCGATCACGGTACATTCGTCAAATTCGAAGTGATCCTGGGACAGGACAGACAGGCGTTCGCCGGGTCCGAAGACAACGGTTCCGTGGGTCGGTTGAAGCTGTCCCGAAATCAGTTTCATGAAAGTCGATTTTCCTGCACCGTTCGCTCCGATGATGCCGTAGCAGTTTCCGCGGTTGAACGTCAGGTTTACATCGGAAAATAAAGTCCGCTTGCCGAACTGGATTCCGAGGTTCTGGGTCTGTATCATCTGTTTCCTTGGTCTTTTTCTGATTGCAAAGTTAATCAATCTTTAGCTGACGGCAAAGAGCATCCCAAACCTTTGGCTCATCCGTGCGTTATATTGGCAAAACCAAAATAGAAGTTATGAAAAACACAATTCTTATCGCCTATTTCCTTCAGAAAGGCAAAACCGAAGAAACACAGTCGCAGAAAGTAGTTGCTCAGCTCGGCGAGGCTCTGAAAGCCAAGGGAGAGGAGTATTCAACATTCGCAATCACACCCACGGAGACATATCCTGAAGAGCGTGAAAATTTTGAGATCGTGACGAAACTTGAAAAAGAAAACCGCAAACGTCCCGAACTGACAAGCAAGTACAGCGGGATGAAAGATGTCACGCATCTTCTTCTCGTAGCTCCGAACTGGTGGAATGACCTGCCTATGGCTGTCTACAGCTTCCTTGATGAATATGATTTTGCGGACAAGAAGATTGTTCCTGTGATTCTCCACGGCGGTGACGGTGCCGACAAGATCACGGAAGCTCTGCGCGGGTTCCTGCACAAGAACTGGATCCTTCCGACTGTAGCTATCAGCAATGCTGCTGATGATCAGGCTGAGATAGCCAAGGCTATCGAGGAGCTGTTCCAGCCTTCTGTCTCCCGTTATTGATTATTGAAAAACGGTGGGGATGTTTCATAATTGCCGTGAGCAACAAATGTACGGACATGGCGTGCCATGTCCGATTTGGTAGTCAAGATGTTACATTTCTGACATTGCACGCAATGTCCCCACAATTCGACGGTTCCATCATTTTGACACACCGCAAAACCGGTCCTCTCTGCCTGATGCGGAGGACCGGTTTTTACGTTCATATATGTTTGTGCCGATGTCTATTTTTACGTTAATATATGTTTGTGCCAATGTCTAAAGGTGCGGAACGTTGACATTGTGAGTGTCGAAAATCTTACGCGCCGATGTATTGAAGATACGCCAATGATTACGCTGGAGAGCCGGAATACTGTCTTCCATTTCAGAGGGATAGATTCTGAAATTCCGGTTCCCTTCAGGTTTGGCTGAAAAGAATGTGTCATAAGCCGCATTCTTCAATTTGGGCTTTCCATCGGCGTCACGTACTACATCAACCTTAATCAAGGCTCCCCCGCGGGTGTCGCCTGTCTTCATATTTGAGATGAAGTTTCCGAGACTGTAGACAACCAGAACATCCTTTTCCTCCGTTTCATTCCTTTCTATTTTCATAGGCTGGATCACGTGCGGATGAGAACCGATGATCATGTCGACTCCCTGATTCTTCAGGAACGTGGCGATATCCCTCTGGTTTGCGTTTTCGGTCAGCACATATTCTACTCCCCAATGGATGCACACGACGACCATTTCGGCTCCCTTTTCCCTGGCTTTCCGAATTTCGGACGCCATTTTATCACGGTCAATCAGAGCTATCTCTGTGTCTTCTTTAGGTGAGATTCCGTTGGTTCCGTAGGTATAATTCAGAAATGCGAACCGGATTCCATTTATGTCTTTTATAAGAGGCACGAGGGAATCTCTGGCGGAAGGGTTGGCAAATGTTCCTGTGTGGTCGACTCCGATGGAGTCAAGAGCAGTCAGGGTGCGTCGGGCGGCTTTGTCACCACTGTCGAGACAGTGATTGTTCGCTGTCAGAAAAAGGTCAAAGCCTGCATCCTTCAATGCCACTGCATAGCTGTCGGGTGCTGAAAAACAGGGGTAGCCGGAATAGCGTGGTCCGCCTCCGAGCGGTACTTCAAGATTGACCACCGAATAATCAGCAGATGATATTATCGGAGTGATCAGATCGAAACATCCGCTGTAGTCATAGGTCTTCCCATCTCCCCCCAGCTCCCGGGCGCGGTCGAGTTGTGCGGTATGCTGCATTGCATCGCCCACAAAGATCAACGTTGCTTTTCCGGATTGTGCGTTCTGTCCGCTTGTGGCTGAGACAGCAGAGCTGTCAGTGTCAGAATTGCGGATATTTCCTTGAGTCTGGGCACAGCCGCAAAGGGCAAAGAGAATTGCCGAGGAGAGGATCAGCCGTTTCATTTCGCTGTGTTGCGGCGGTAAGCCTCGAGTGTGTTCAGCATCAGAGAACAGATTGTCATCGGTCCGACGCCCCCGGGAACGGGTGTGATCATCGATGCGAGCGGTGCAACTTCGTCAAAGTTAACATCTCCGGCGAGACGGGAACCGCTTTTGCGAGTCGGATCCGGGACACGAGTGGTTCCGACATCCATAACGACAGCTCCCGGTTTGACCATGTCGCCGGTCACGAATCCGGGTTGTCCGAGCGCCGAAACGATAATGTCGGCTTCACGGCATATTTCCTTGATGTCCGGAGTTGCGGAATGGCAGACAGTGACAGTGCAGTTTCCCGGCTGTCCTTTCTGCATCAGCATGACTGCGACCGGTTTGCCGACGATATTGCTGCGTCCGAGGACGACGGCATGTTTACCGCGTGTCTCGACACCATATCTTTTCAGCAGTTCCATGACAGCGGAAGGTGTCGCCGGCTTGAAAGAGGGAAGGCCGATCATCATTCGTCCGATGTTCGCGGGGTTGCATCCGTCAACATCCTTATCCGGATCAATGGAGGCTGCGACACGGTCTGAGTCAATATGTCGCGGGAGTGGCATCTGGACTATATATCCGTCAATTTCAGGATTGCTGTTGAGAGAAGCGATGAGATCCAGAAACTCCTCTTCCGTGATGTCCTCCTCGCGGCGGAATACGGTCGAGTTGAACCCGCACACATCGCAGTTGCGGACTGCATTACCGACGTATGCCTCCGAACCGCCGTCATGGCCGACAATGACGATTCCGAGATGAGGGCGCCGTCCGCCGTTCTTCTCAATATTATCTGTTTCAGCCGCGATTTCCTTTTTGATCTCAGCGGCAGTCGCTTTTCCGTCTATAATGGTCATTTCAAGGTCTGTTTTATCAAGGTTTAAATTTTCAAGGTTAGTTTTGTGAGTCAAAACTTATCTCTTAGTCCGGATTGATACGACCGGATCGGTTCAGTTATTGCTGAACTGAGCCGAATAGGTGAAGACGACGATAGTCCTGTCTGTGTAAAGCTCACACATTGCCGGAGCTGATAGAAACGGAGTGCAGGCTGTCACTGCGGTCACCGACTGCCCGGTATAAGAACTTGTCGATGTCTCCATGTTGAGGTTGACAGGAATCAGCATGAAATCCGTGTCGTCTTCCGTAATTTCCTCTTTCTTGGTCAGTGAGATGATATAATCGCGCATCGAAGTGAATGCGTATCTTCCCTGATTGGGATCGTAAGCTGCCCAGAAAGAGTTCTTTCCATCCGGGACACTCCCTTCGTTGAAGAATTTCGTGACATCCGAGGTCTTGATCATGAGAAGATAGGGGGGAGCTCCGATTCCGTAATCGTTCTGAATCGGTGAGGCCGGGATCGCGAACGTGAGGTTGGAGATCATTGATGCGGCTCCGTCGTTCTTCAGATATTCCTCAAGAATTTTTTCTGCGGGGAAAGTGATGTGTGTCTGAAACCCGCCGGGTGCTGTCACGATACATTTGCCGGCAGAGGCCATCGAGGACAGGAGAGCCGAGGGCTTGTAATCGATTCTGTTTGTGCTCAGAACCTCCGGGGCTGTCGACAGCAATGAGACGGAATCGCGATATATTTTCTCGTGGGTCACGATTTCTCCGTCAATATATTCGGTCACGCTTTTGCGCGTGTGATAGAATATCATGAACTGAGTCGCGGCGATGTTGGCAACACATCCGCTTCCGAAAACCGGCTTGACATAAATTCCGGGCATCATGGTCGCGAATTTCTGTGGCCATTGGAAAGTATCGGGCTCCTTGCGGTAAGCCTCGAACAGATCGGGACCAAAATCCCGGAATGCCTTGCCCTCGAGACTGACAGGAAGCGTGAGATAATTTGAAGTCAGCTGAACATCGCTCAGACCGACACTGGAAAGTGTGTAACTTTTGGATGCGATCAGATCCGCCGGATTATAGAATCCTTCGGGATTGAATTCATTTGTGATCGTGTCGGCTTTCACGGCGTTGAACCGGGAGTCCATTCTGTAGATCCGGATCTGCTGTGGCGCGAGAGAATCGCCGGTGAGCATTCCGCGCGGGACACGCATCAGGATCTTGACCGAATCAATGTGGTTCGCTGTTATTGAGTCTGCGACCGGAAGTGTCGAAGCGCACATCAGCCGGGCTACATAAGAGCATTCAAGATCGCCATACTCCGGTGTGGAGATGCGGCCGATTATATTGTTTGAAGACCGGGCGTCATATTTCGGAGCAGGAGATGTGTGGGCATCAACCGAGATGACCAGTGAGTCGACTGTGATCGCGACGTCATCGGCGACGAGTCCTGAACCGATTGGAGAAGACTCATCGTTGCATGCACCCAATGCCATCAAAGCCGCCGACGCAAGAGCGAGAGCGCTTCTGGTAAAAATTTTATAACGACTCATAAAAGTCAGCAATTGTCTCTGCGGGTGTCTCGCCTAATTTATCGGGTGTCAGGAAAGGAATTCCCTTTTCTTCCACTATCTTCAGCAGCTCGGGATCGGGATCCGTGTCGAAGATGACGGCGTTCGAATGTTCGATTGCCATCCTGTGGAGCATTTTCGTATCTGCTGGAAGATCCTTGTATTTCTTCAGCTCAGCTTTCTGAACGCCGTCTTCTGCCAGCTTGCGGAGGAATTCGGTGTCGAAAGTTCCGGTAATCTCTCCGGGAAGTACAGTGTAGACGACCTTGGCTTTCTTCAGCATGGGAGCGTCGGCGGTCTGCTTCCTCAGGTAGAGGGGCAGCAGGGCTGTGATCCATCCTGAACAATGAACGATCTTGGGATCCCAACGCAATTTCTTGATCGTCTCTATGGAACCTCTTGCGAAGAAAAGAGCACGCTCATCGTTGTCGTTACGGTTGGAGCCGATCGGGTCTTCGTCGGTTTCCTCTTTCTGGAAATAGTCATCGTTATCGATGAAATAGACCTGGATGCGGCTCGGCTGCAAAGAGGCGACTTTCAGGATCAGGGGATGATCCGCGTCGTTGATCGGGATATTGAGACCGCTGAGGCGGATCACCTCATGGAGCTGATTCCGGCGTTCGTTGATTGCCCCGAGTTTAGGCATGAATGTACGCACTTCGTATTTCTTCGAGTGCATTTTCTGAAGAATGTCTTTGCCGCGAGAGGCAGTCTCGCTCGAGGGAATGTAGGGCGCAATCTCTTGCGTCACGAACAGGAGTCGCTTTTCGTTCATAATCGCTTCGCTTGACTTTTCCGCTCCGGCCCACACAGAGACCGGCAACGGTTAGTGTACAATTCGATGCAAAGTTAGCAAAAAAAATTGACATGGGCCCGGTTTCGGGGTCAATCAGTGGAAGATACAGCTTTTTTAACAATCCGACGTGAACGTTTAACCCCCGATATTTTGTGTGAACCGTGGAAATGACTAATTTTGCACGATGTTTTCTCCGTTCGGAAGATACGGAGGAGACCGCGAGAAAGAACAATGACAATAAAATGAAGATAATCAGAAAAGTGAGCGAGCTCCTTGAGCATGTCGCCCATCTCGAGGAGAACGGGCGTTCGGTCGGTCTCGTGCCGACAATGGGGGCTCTTCATGACGGCCATATCTCTCTCGTTTCGAGGGCAGTCGCCGAAAACGATGCTGTAATCGTCAGTCTTTTCGTCAATCCGACCCAATTCAATAATCCCGATGACCTCCGGACCTATCCGCGCGATGAGGAAGCTGACTTCCGGCTCCTTGCCCGGGAAGGTGTGGATGCCGTCTTCGCTCCCGCAGTCGAGGAAATATATCCGGCTGACGCTCCCGCTCCGCGCAACGACTTCCGTCTCGGACGTGTAGCCGAGGTGATGGAGGGTGCGCACCGTCCGGGTCATTTTCAGGGTGTTGCGCAGATTGTCTACCGTCTTTTCCAGCTCGTGCGTCCCGTCCGGGCATATTTCGGGGAGAAAGATTTTCAGCAGATCGCTGTCATCCGCTCGATGGTCGAAAGTGAGAAACTGAAGGTCGATATTGTCGCCTGTCCTATCAGGCGGGCTGACGACGGACTCGCGCTTTCGAGCCGCAATGCCCTGTTGACTCCGGCCCAGCGCACCATTGCCCCGGAGATTCACAAAACTCTTGTGGAAAGCGTAGCTTATTCTCGCGATCATTCTGTTGATGCCACTAAGAAAACTGTAGTCGAACATCTTGATGCGCAACCCGAGATGAAGGTTGAATATTTTGAGATTGTCGACGGCCGTACTCTGGAACCTGTCTCAGAATGGACTGAATCTCCGTGGATCGTAGGATGCATCACCGTCTGGTGCGGAAAGGTCCGACTCATAGACAATATCGCATACCGTAAACCGGAATAAACTCCAAAATCCTCTTCCTCTCATTTTCTGAAGCCATGCTCATCGAAATGATGAAATCGAAGATTCACCGGGTGACAGTCACCGAAGCGAATCTCAATTATGTCGGAAGTATCACGATCGACGCCGATCTTCTTGATGCCGCGGATATCCTTCCCGGCCAGAGGGTCTATATAGTCAACAATAACAACGGGGAGCGTCTTGACACGTACGTCATCGAAGGCGAGCGCGGAAGCGGCACGATATGTCTGAACGGTGCCGCCGCCCGCAAGGCACAGCCGGGCGACATCATTATCATCATGACCTATGCCCAGATGACTCCCGAAGAGGCCCGCGCTCACAAACCCCGCGTTATCTTTCCCGATACCGCCACAAACCGTCTTCTCTGACGGATCGGATCATTTGTCCCCCCCGTAACACCGTAAAAAAACAGATTACAACCTGAAATATGTTCACAAGCCTGTCAGAACGCCTCGAGCAATCGTTCAAGATTCTTAAAGGCGAAGGTCGGATCAGCGAAATCAATATCGCGGAGACGATGAAGGATGTCCGTCGTGCACTGATGGATGCCGACGTCAACTATAAAGTAGCAAAAGACTTCACCAATAAGGTCAAGGCAAAAGCAATCGGTCAGAAGGTACTGACGTCGCTGAAGCCTCGTGAGGAGATGGTCCGCATCGTTCACGAGGAGCTGAAGGAGCTGATGGGAGGCACCAAGGCCGAGCTGAACGTTCAGGGTAAGCCTGCCGTGATCCTCATGTCCGGACTTCAGGGCTCGGGTAAGACGACTTTCTCCGGTAAACTTGCGAAACGTTATAAGGCTCAGGGACGTAAGCCGCTTCTTGTTGCCGGTGACGTCTATCGTCCGGCGGCAATCCAGCAGCTTTCGGTGCTCGCCGAGCAGATCGGGGTGCCTGTCTACAAAGAGGAAGATAACAAGAATCCGGTTCAGATCGCGCTGAATGCAGTCGACCACGCAAAGCAGAACGGTTATGATCTGGTGATTGTCGATACTGCAGGCCGACTTGCCGTCGACGAGACGATGATGGCTGAGATCGAGGCCGTGAAGAATGCCCTGCATCCACAGGAGACACTCTTCGTGGTTGACGCCATGACCGGTCAGGATGCAGTCAACACTGCGAAGGAGTTCAACGACAGGATTGACTTTGACGGTGTCGTACTGACCAAACTCGACGGTGACACACGTGGCGGTGCCGCTATCTCGATTCGTTCGGTGGTCAACAAACCGATCAAGCTCATTGGTTCCGGTGAGAAGCTCGAGGATATTCAGGACTTCAATCCTGAAGGTATGGCGAGCCGAATTCTCGGAATGGGCGATATTCTGGAGCTTGCGAACCGGGCTCATCAGATTTTTGATGAGAAAGAGGCTGAGAAGCTTGCCGAGAAGATGCGTCGCAACAAGTTCGACTTCAACGACTTCTACAAGCAGATCCAGCAGATCAAGAAGATGGGTAACATCAAGGAACTCGCAGGAATGATCCCCGGAGTCGGCAAGGCGATCAAGGATATTGACATTGACGACTCGGCATTCAAGGGAATTGAGGCGATCATTCAGTCGATGACTCCATACGAGCGAGAGAACCCTGACAAGATCAATCAGTCACGCCGTCAGAGGATCGCGAAAGGTTCCGGCACGAACATGACCGAAGTCAACCGTCTTCTGAAGCAGTTCGAGCAGATGCGCAAGATGATGCAGCAGGTGACAAAGATGAAAGACCCGATGAAGCTCATGCGTCAGATGCGCGCCCAGCAAGGCAACCGCCGCTAACCGAACGACACATGTAATAAAAAAGTACGTCATACTATAATGAATGGGAGTCGCACCACGTGTGGCTCCCATTTTATAAGTGGATATACCCGAAAACCGATTTTTCTTGACGTCACAACAACCAATGTTTCTTTATATCAATAGAAATCATTATATTTGCGCTATATAACAGATATCAGGAATAATATAAAATTGAACTTTCTATAAACCTTTATAGGTTATCAGGATTCAAAAGGGTGTATGTCATAATTATTAGAGCAACAATTGTAGGGACATGGCGTGCCATGTCCGGTCTGTAACATGCTGAGTATCAATTCGGACATGGCGTGCCATGTCCGGTCTGTAACATGCTGAGTATCAATTCGGACATGGCACGCCATGTCCCTACAATTCGACAATTTCGTCATTTTGATACCCTCGAAATAATGTTTGGATCACAATTAAGAGTTATATTTATTCGGCTTGCCAGTCGGAGATCGAGCGCGTTTCTGTGTCGTAATTGATTCCGAGAAGGATTGTGCGGCGGGAATCTGTTTTCCACTGGCGGGCGTAATCTTTTTCTTTGATCTGGCGCAGTGCCTCCTCGGCCGAAGAGTTGAATTTGAGTTCGATCACATAAACGAAACTGTCAGTCCGGACAAGAATGTCGATGCGTCCTCTCGAAGTGCGGTACTCAACATCAACCTGCATGCCGACGAGCTTGAAGAGGACCAGCATCGCGTTCTGGACATTGCGTTCCTCCTCGAGACGCATCTCATAGCTTATGCCCGAGAAGAACGACTGCAGGCGCTCCATGAACGACTCAACATCTCCGCTCTCCATGTCGTCACAGAGATCGAAGACAAAAGCTCTCGTTGAGCCACCGCGCAGATTGCCGTAGAACGGGAGGATATATTCCAGAAATCCCCTCTTGACTTCCTCATTGGGCAATCCGAGGCTATATATGTCTCTTTCTCTGGAATACTTTTTTATAGTCAAGTATCCTGTCTGATAAAAAAGAGCAGGAATCCTCATATTGTCCAAGTCGAGACCTTCCAGATCCTCCTGACTGCACTTGACATCCAACACTTTTTCAAGATCCGAGTCTGTCCGCTTCAGTTGCTCGACGAGCAGGGTCGGAGTCCCCGAAGAGATCCAGTAGCTGCCAAGTGCTTCATTGGAGAAAGCATTCAGAAGAGAGAAAGGATTGTAAATGTCAGGAGACTCGGCGCTGAAATGATAACCGTCATACATCCTCTTCAACACAGACACCTGTCCGTCGAAAGATGAGCCGAACTTGTCGGCAAGTTTCTGTATTCCGACGGAGAAATTTGCAGTCAGTTCCTCTTCCGTGATTCCGCATATCGCGGCATATTTCTCTGTAAAAGAAATGTCCTGAATATTATTGAGTCCGGAGAAAACGCTGAGCTTCCCGAAGCGGCTGACCCCCGTGAGGT
>CAYMTQ010000068.1:0-11214 GCA_964393395.1 uncultured Sangeribacter sp. | reverse complement strand
CTTAATTTGCTATTTTTGCAGTCATGAGAAGCGACGAATTCTATATGGGGAGGGCTCTTCAGCTTGCACGCGCCGGATACGGTTTCACATCGCCGAACCCGATGGTCGGGGCGGTGATCACGTCGGAAGACGGAACGATTCTCGGCGAGGGGTGGCACAGACGCTTCGGCGAAGGACACGCAGAGGTGAATGCCGTTGCCTCAGTCCGCGACCGCGCAGCCCTGAAGGATGCCACAATCTATGTCACCCTCGAGCCTTGTTCCCACTACGGGAAGACTCCGCCATGTGCAAAACTCCTGATCGAATGCGGATTCAAGCGTGTGGTGATCGGATGTCTTGACCCCTTTCCGGAAGTATCGGGACGTGGCGTGGCCATGCTCCGCGAAGCCGGAATCGAAGTGACCGTCGGCATCCTTGAGGAAGAATGCAGGGAGCTCAACCGCCGGTTCATGACAGCCCACACTCTCGGGCGGCCGTATGTTATCCTGAAATGGGCGCAGAGCGCAGACGGATTCATCGCTGGCCTCGACAGCGAGGGCCACGGGACACCAGTGAAACTGTCCACACCCCTGACCCGGGTGCTGATGCACCGCGAACGTGCCGCCGCAGACGCCATACTCGTCGGCCCGGTCACTGCCGAGACAGACCATCCGCGACTCGACACACGGCTTTGGCCGGCACGGAAGAATCCGCTGAGAGTGACATTCTCACACCGCAATTCCGGTGCAGTCCCTCCGGGATTTGATGATGATGCCTCCCTGGTACTCGATCCGACACTACCGCTCGAGGATAATCTGAGAAAATTATATTCAGAGCATGGGGTGACATCACTGATGGTCGAAGGCGGAGCTGAAATACTCAAACTCTTTCTCGATGCCGGTTTCGCAGATGAAACACGCGTCGAAGTCGCCCCGGTCCTTATAGGGAAGGGTGTCCGTGCCCCACGATTTTCAGGCGGCCTCGCCGATCCGGACTTTCCTGCACCCAACACCCTGTTGGATGCCAAACGGCCTTGATTTTACCGGATGGAGTCATCTTAAATTTCTTTAAAAAAGTCTAATTTTGATTTTTTTGGGATTTTGAGAGAGCAAGATGAGGCAAGTTTTGCGGATAAATGCTAAATTTGCAAATTGAAGTCATTTAATCTCTTCTTCCAAGAGGGGGTCCTATTCTTGGCTGTGCAGTCAGCCAGGCTTCAAAGAAAGCAACTTTTCAAATGAAACGAATCCACAGACTTGTCCGCCGTCTTGCGGCTCTCGCACTCCCCGCGATGCTCCTCGTGGCCGGAGCCTGCAATGATAAATCCGAAGACAAGGACAGCTACAGTCCGTCTTCTTCAGTGGCGGTCACCTCGTTCCGTCTGCGTCCGGACACGAAGGTGATGTCCAATCTCGACTCTGTCTTCTTTTCCATAGACCTCACCCACGGGGTCATCTTCAACGCCGACTCCCTCCCCGTCGGGACAGACGTCACACGGCTTGTGCCGGTGATCGTTTATCCTAACGGAATCACCAGCGCCTCGATCCAGACAATCGGGGGCAAGTATGAAGGGACGACCGATTACAAGAATCATCCGACTGATTCCATCGACTTTTCCGGAGATGTTTTGCTGACGCTTGTTGCCGAAAACAGCACGACCAGCGCCACTTATCGTCTGAAAGTCAATGTGCACAAGACAAAACCCGACTCCATTGTCTGGGATCGCCTCGCAGTCTGTGACCTTCCGTCGCGTCTGCCCTCTCCGGTAGACCAGAAGACAGTCAGTCGGGAAAACAAGTCATATTCCGTGATACGTGAATCGGACGGGACGATGACTCTCGCGGTCTCCGACGATCTCTTCGGCAGAGAGTGGACAAAATCTGTTCTTACACCCGGTTTCGACATAGACCTCCGGACTTTCACAGCTTCAGACAAGGAGTTCTATGCTCTCTCGACGACAGGTGAGCTCTACTCGTCGGCAGACGCCACAAACTGGCAGAACACAGGTGCTTCCTGGACTTCAATCATCGGAGGATACGGCGACTCTGTCCTCGGTCTCCGTGCCGACACGGACGGAACTATCCTCCATACTTCATGGCCGGCGGGAAGCTTTGCCGAGACTGAGATTGAGGAGGGATTCCCGGTTGACGGTTTTTCAAATTTCACGCTCTTCATCAACCGATGGGCCCTGCACCCGATCGGCACTCTCTTCGGAGGCCGGAAGGCCGGCGGCGAGATGAGCGCCGCGACCTGGGCTTTCGACGGCCGGACATGGGCCTGCCTGTCAGAAACAGGTGTGCCGGCTCTCACAGGCGCGACTATTGTCCCCTATTTCGGATTCCTTCAGACCTCGACACTGTGGCAACAGACCGAATATTCCGCATGGCTTCTCATGGGTGGACGTGATGATTCAGGAAAGGTCAATCCATATACGTATATTTCATACGATTACGGCGTAAACTGGCATCGCGGGGACATATCGGTCCAGCTCCCGGACTACCTGATTCCGCTGACGGATGCCGACCAGGTCGTGATGTCCGTTCCGGAATCGGCCTCACTCTCAGACGCATGGACAAAAGTCGCATCGCGTCCCCTCGGCCCGCGCCGGAGAATACCACATGTGATCGACGGCAACACCATCCTTTGGGACTGCCCCTATATCTATATTTTCGGCGGACGCCTTCAGAACGGTGACTTTTATCCGATGGTCCGCCGCGGTGTTCTCTCCCGCCTCACATTTGCCCCGATAATCTGATCCGATCATGACAAGAATACTCCGCATCATCGTGCTCGCTGTCTGCGCAGTCTTCGGAGCGACGGTTCCCGCCGCCGCACAGGAGGACTACAGGTTCGACATGGGCGGAGGCATAGGAATGACAGGCTATCTCGGGGACGCAAACACAGCCAACCTCCTCGCACATCCGGGTTGGGACGCACAGATTGTGTTCCGTTATATCATCAACCCGCGGATGGCCCTGAAGACCGGCCTCTATGCCGGATCACTGAGCGGCGATTCGTCTGACATGACCGATGTTTTCCCGGGTAATGCGAACTATAAGTTCTCCACCAATTTCTATGAACTGTCGGAGCTCTTTGAATTCAACTTCATGAACTTCGGCATGGGCGAGAGCTACAGGAAGCTGAAACGCTGGTCGCCATATATTACGGCCGGAGTCGGGCTGACCGTATGGTCAACCGAAGGATACACCGGAGCCGCACTGACACTTCCTGTCGGAGCCGGATTCAAATTCAAGATCAACCGGCGACTCAATATCGGGCTCGAGTGCCTGATGAAAAAGACGTTCACCGATAAACTCGATTCTCCTTCGCTCGCTGATCCTCATCAGATCAAGAGCTCTTTCCTCAAGAACACCGACTGGTATTCGACCTTCACCCTGACGCTGACCTATGAGTTCAGCAAGCGGTGTGCGGTCTGCAACTATAAGGACTGACACGGATATGGAAAAACTCGAAAACCTGCTCCAGAAGATTGACATGACCCGCCTTCCGCGCCATGTCGCCATGATCATGGACGGCAACGGCCGCTGGGCCAAAAGCCGTGGAAGACAGCGCAGCGACGGCCACGCTGAAGGAGTCGGCAGTGTCCGCCGTGTCACTGAGTTCTCTTCCGATCTCGGCATTGAATACCTGACCCTTTATGCGTTCTCGACAGAAAACTGGAATCGGCCTCAGGAGGAGGTCGACCTGCTGATGCACCTGATCGGCTGGGCTATCGAACGCGAGCTTCCGGACCTTCTGAAGAACAATGTCAGGATCCATCTTCTCGGCGATATTGACCGGATTCCCCCCGAGGCCCGCAAACGGCTGACGGACGCTCGAGACGCGACCGCACACTGTACCGGCCTGAACCTCAACATGTGTCTCAGCTATTCCGGCCGATGGGAGCTCACCGAGGCGACCCGGTCGATCGCAAAGGATCTGGCCGACGGGCGTCTCAAACCTGAAGAAATCACCGAGGACCTCATCTCTTCCCGACTCACTACCGCCGGAATCCCCGATCCGGATCTTCTGATCCGTACCGGTGGCGAGCAGAGGATCAGCAATTATCTGCTGTGGCAGAACGCATACAGCGAGCTATACTTCACTCCGACACTCTGGCCCGATTTCGGCAAAGCTGAATATGCCGAAGCAATTATCGACTATCAGAGCAGAGAACGCCGCTTCGGAAAAACTTCCGAACAGGTAATGAAATAAGCATCTTCCCGCAAATGACTTCCAGACTGACCATAACATTCAGACTTCTCTTCTCACTGATCGCCGCAGGTGCAGCCATGATCTCAGCCTACGCCCAAACGGCGCCGGCCTCTGAGACTCCTCTCCTTCTGACTCAAGGAGCACAGGCGGCGGCAGACACCATATATTCTCCGACAATCATCTATTCCCCTATGCCCGACACTTATGAGATCGCAGGCATAAAGGTCACAGGCGTCAAGGGGGTGGACGATTATGTGATTCTTGGATACTCCGGACTCTCGGTCGGCGAAAAAATACAGATTCCGGGTGATGCCATAACCCAGGCCGTCAAGCGTTTCTGGAAGCAGGGCCTGTACAGCAAAGTGGAGATTAATGTCGAGAAGATGGTCGGGAACAAGGTCTGGCTCGAAATCTCGCTCCGGCAGCAGCCCAGGATGTCGGAATTCCGGTTCGAGGGCGTCAAGAACAGCGAGCGCAAGGATCTGAACGAAAAACTCGGAATGGTCGAAGGCCAACAGCTGACACCCAACATCATTGACCGTGCCCGCCAGGTAATCGAGAAGTATTATGCTGACAAGGGTTTCAAGAACGCATCGGTGATCATACGCCAGGAACCGGACCTCTCCAAAGAAAACCAGACGATACTGACCGCGGCGGTTGACCGCCACAACAAGGTGAAGGTTCACAAGATCTATGTCGACGGAAACGAAGTTCTCTCCGACAACAAGGTGAAGAAGGCGATGAAGAAGACAAACGAAAACGGAAACATCCTGAATCTCTTCAAACAGAAAAAGTTTGTAGACCAGGATTATGCCGACGACAAGATCCGCATCATCGACAAGTATAATGAGCTCGGATACCGCGATGCTCAGATCGTCTCCGACTCGGTGGTCAAATATGACGACAAGCATGTGGATGTCTATCTGAAAGTCGACGAGGGCAAGAAATATTACATCTCGGATATATCATGGGTCGGCAACACGGTCTACCCGACCGATGTTCTGAACAATGTTCTCGGAATATATCCCGGCGCCGTATATAATCAGAAGAAACTCAACAAGCGCACATCTGAGGATGAGGATGCCGTTTCGAGCCTCTATCTCGACAACGGTTATCTCTTCTTCCAGCTTGTCCCGATCGAAGAAAATGTCAAGGGTGACAGCGTCGCCCTCCAGATGAGGGTATTCGAGGGTCCCCAGGCCAAGATCAACAAGGTCGTCATCAACGGTAACGATCAGCTTTATGAGAAGGTAATCCGCCGCGAACTGCGTCTGCGCCCCGGTGAGCTCTTCTCAAAGAGCGACCTGATGCGCTCGGCCCGCGAAATTGCGGCGACAGGCCACTTCAACCCGGAGAACCTCGACATCCGGCCTGAACCTAACGAAAACGACGGAACCGTAGACATTATCTTCAATCTCGAATCGAAGGCAAACGACAAAGTCCAGCTGTCGCTCGGTTGGGGCCAGACCGGCATCACGGGACAGGTCGCCCTGTCATTCAATAACTTCTCGATGAAGAATCTCTTCAACCCGAAGTCATATAAGGGTATCATTCCGCGCGGCGACGGCCAGACTCTTTCAATCTCCGCACAGACTAACGCCCGCTATTATCAGAGCTACAACATCTCGTTCATGGACCCGTGGGTCGGAGGCCGCAGGCCGAACTCCCTCTCGGTGTCAATCGACTACAGCCGTTCGACCGGCATCAACTCGAGCTACTATAACGACAACTGGTATAATGCCTACATGAACTCGATCTACTATTCGGGATCATACGGCAACAACTACAACGCCTATTCATATCAGAACGCATACGACCCGAACAAGGTGCTCCAGATGGCCGGTGCCTCGATCGGATTCGGAACACGTCTGACATGGCCTGACGATTATTTCCAGTTCCAGGCGACACTGGGCTACAGATGGTATTATCTGAAGAACTGGGATTATCTCTACTTCATGCACAACGGAACGGCAAACGCCGCTACCCTCGGCCTCACTCTCAGCCGCACGTCCATCGATAACCCGATTTATACCCGTCGCGGTTCACAGTTCTCGCTCGACGTCATGCTGACGCCGCCGTGGACAAAATGGATGCACAAGGATTACAAGACCCTTGTCTATGAAGCGACTCAGCTTCATCAGCAGTCGGCCGAGACGGAACTTTACAAATGGATCGAATACTGGAAAATACGTTTCAAGAGCAAGACCTTCACACCGCTTACGGATCCCGACGGTCAGTGGACGCTCGTGCTGATGACCCGTGCTGATTTCGGCCTTCTCGGCTCATACAACAAGTATTACAAGACACCGTTCGAGACATTCTATTTCGGCGGTGACGGAATGAGCGGAAGCTATACCTACGCCACAGAGACCATCTCGATGCGCGGTTATGAAAACGGCCAGTTCACCCCGTGGGGCTATGAGGGTTACGCATACAGCAAATTCACATTCGAGCTCCACTTCCCCTTCATGCTGCAGCCGACGACCACAATTTATGCGCTCGCCTTCGTTGAAGCAGGTAACTGCTGGACTTCGGTCAAGGATTTTGCACCTTTCAATCTGAAGCGCTCTGCCGGTGTCGGTGCCCGTGTCTATCTGTCGATGCTCGGCTTCCTCGGAATTGACTGGGGCTACGGCTTCGACAAAGTCTGGGGACGCCGCGGTGGATCCCAGCTCCACTTCGTCCTCGGTCAGGAATTCTGATCTCCGGAATCCGGATCAATCCCCGGACAATTACTTTATTTGGACCTCACCTCTCAAGAAAGAGGTCCTGACTGACCGGGATTCGGGATAATGGCGTTAACATTTCTTGTGAAATGGCCTATAAACCCTGACGCGGGCAAGATGTCAAAAAGTCAGTATCAAAACAGAACATATATGAGAAAAATCATTCTTTCATTCATAGTGGCCATCGCGGCATGTCTCGGCGCGTCGGCCCAGAAATTCGCCCTCGTGGATATGGATTATGTGCTCCGCAATGTCCCATCTTACGAAATGGCCAACGAACAGCTGAATCAGGTTTCCCAGCGCTGGGAAAAAGAGGTTACTCAGAAAGCGAAAGAAGCCGAAGAGATGTATAAGAAATATCAGGCGGAACAGGTCTTTCTGACCGATGACCAGAAGAAGAAAGCCGAGGAGGAAATCGTTGCCAAAGACAAGGAGGTCACCGATCTCCGATACAAGTATTTCGGTCCCGAAGGTGAACTCTACAAGAAACGTCAGTCGCTGATGAAGCCGATTCAGGAAGATGTCTACAACGCCGTGAAGGCTGTGGCCGAAGAGAAAGGCTATCAGGTGATTTTCGACCGTGCTTCTTCACAGAGCATCGTCTTCGCCTCCCCCCGCATCGACGTCAGCAATGAGGTGCTGGCCAAACTTGGCTATTCCAAATAATTTGAGTATCTTTGCACCCGTCCGTTCCGGTGCAAAGCGAGCTCCGGACAGACATGATGCAGACGGGACAGGTTCTCATCCGGTCCTGTCGGAAAAAGAGAATAAAAACACACAAATATCATGATCAAGAAAATCCTTTTGGCGGTCGCCCTCATCTTCCCGATGATCGCATCTGCCCAGACACTCAAGGTCGGCCTCGTAGACACTCAGCAGATTCTTCAGGCAATGCCCGAGACTCAGCAGGCACAGACCAAGCTCGCAGAAATCTCCAAGAAATATGAGGACGAGTATGGCAAGCTTCAGGAAGAGATGAAACGTCTTTATGAGGAAGTTCAGAAAGGTGGCGAAAACGAGCTCCCCGCTATCCGCGAACGCAAGCTCAATGACCTCCAGACTTTCCAGGCCAAGATGCAGCAGTTTGAGCAGACCGCACAGCAGGATCTGACCCAGCAGTCACAGCAGCTGATGATGCCTATCTATCAGAAGATCCAGCAGGCCGTCACTGCATATTCCCAGGAAAACGGGTTCAATTTCGTTCAGGTGAAGGAAGATCAGCTGATCCTTTATTTTGCCGATCCTGTGATCGACATCACCAACGGAGTGAAGGCAAAACTCGGTCTCTGATCGGATCCCCGGAAAATTCATGGCGCGATGTCCGCAAATCCCATTTCGGGAACGCGCGACATCGCGTTCTTCGTTCAGGGACAGACTCTCTTTTAGATTACAAGAGACTTTAGACTACAAGAGACTCCTGCGACCGACGCTATCCGAAGCGACTATATAAAAACCTGAGGTTTCACCAATAATATAAAAGCTGTGGCTTCCAAGAAACTGTCCGAACGCGGTCCCATCGGAGTCTTCGATTCCGGATATGGTGGCCTGACGATTCTGCGCGACTTTCGGCGTCTACTCCCGGATTATGACTACATATATCTCGGAGACAACGCCAGGGCTCCCTACGGAAGCCGGTCGTTCGAACTCGTCTATGAGTTTACGAAAGATGCCGTCAGGTATCTTTTCGAGGCAGGTTGCCCGTTGGTTATTCTGGCATGCAACACAGCATCGGCCAAGGCCCTGCGTTCGATCCAGACAATGGATCTGCCTGCGATTGATCCGACACGCCGTGTCCTCGGTGTCATCAGGCCGACCATCGAATGTCTTCCGAAGCTGACCCGAAGCGGCCACATCGGGGTGCTCGCCACACCGGGGACCGTGCTCAGCCGTTCCTACACGCTCGAGACCGATAAGCTCTTCCCTGAAATGACCGTGACCGAACTCGCATGTCCCATGTGGGTACCTCTCGTCGAGAACGGCGAAGCTTCATCGCCCGGAGCCGACTATTTTGTCAGAAAATACATTGACATCATTCTCGGCAGGGATCCGGAAATCGACACATTGATCTTGGGATGCACCCACTATCCAATGCTATACCCCAAAATTCGCCAATATGTGCCGGATCATATCCGGGTCGTGGCTCAGGGAGACCTCGTAGCTGAATCACTCGGAGATTATCTGATCCGCCATCCCGAAATGGACCGCAGACTGACAAGAGGCGGAAAAACAACATATCTGACAACCGAATCACCGGCAAAATTCGATTCCGTTGCCTCGATGTTCCTCAGTTCGGAAGTGAAATCGCGGAAGATCACGCTTTAGACACAACACGTCAGAATAAATCTTATAAGTCTTATAAATCTTATATGACTTATAAAACTCACAATCAACAGAAAACTCACAAAACAATGAATAAAGAAAACGAACAGCAGACACTCCGCGAACTCGTCGGCGGACTGACAGCGGACGAGGCTGTCGCAAAGCTCTCGGAGTATATCGATGCGCACCCGGAGAGTGACGAGGCTCTGACCATGCGCGGAATGCGCTATTGGGGCCAGTCCAAGCGCTCCGAGGCCATCAACGATTATCTCGCGGCTATCCGACTTAACCCTCAATCCCGCGCAGTGCAGGCTCTCAAGGCCGCCAACGAGATCCTCGACTACTACAACAAGGACCTCTACAATCCCTGATAATCGTCAGATACAGGACCGTAGTTACATCAGCCGATTCAATATGAAACCACTCGTCAAATACCCGATCGGACAACAGTCCTTTGAAACTCTTCGCAAGGGTAATTACCTTTACGTTGACAAGACCCTGTTTATAGAAAAAATCATCAATGGCCCGCAGTTTTACTTTCTCGGACGCCCAAGGCGTTTCGGGAAAAGCCTGTTTCTATCGACATTGAAGTGTTTCTTCGAGGCAAAACAAGACTTATTCAAAGATCTCTATATCGATTCTACTGACTGGGAGTGGGAACCGTATCCGGTGCTGTATCTTGATTTCAATACTCAGAAATATAAGGAAGACGGCAATCTCGAAGATCTGATAGACGATCATCTCCGGAAGTGGGAAGCTGAATACGGTGTTGAACCTGAGATAATGAACGATTCAATACGGTTCGCGCAAGTAATCAAGGCCGCATCCGAAAAAACGGGTAAAGGGGTTGTGATTCTTGTTGATGAATATGACAAGCCTTTAGTCAACAATCTCCATGAACGGGAAAGATTTGAAAAATACCGTTCTCAACTTGCAACCCTTTACTCCAACTTCAAGAGTTCGGCCGACTACATCAGGCTCGTATTTCTCACAGGAGTCTCACGCTTTGGGAAACTCAGCGTATTTTCAGATCTCAACAATATCAAGGATATATCTTTCGACAACCGGTTCTCGGATATTTGCGGAATAACGGAAGAAGAGCTCAGATCCAATTTCCGCAAAGGTATCTCGGAACTTGCCGAAGCAAACGGAAGATCTGAAGAAGAGGAACTTCACCATTTGAAAAAGCAATATGACGGCTACCATTTCTCTCCAAAGTGTGTGGACATATATAACCCGTTCTCCTTGCTGCATGTGATGGATACCTCACAATATGGGAATTACTGGATTGAATCCGGTACACCTTCGTTGCTTGCGGATCAGTTGAAACGGACCAATGCCGATTTGGAGAAACTTATGTCGTCAGAAGCCGGCGAGACAACCCTGAAAGGACTTGATCTTGACAATATCAACCCTATCGCCCTACTCTATCAGACAGGTTACCTGACCATAAAGAAATATGAACAGGAATTCCGGGCCTATAAGCTCGGGAGTCCGAACAACGAAGTGAAAGAGGGATTTTTTGAATATCTGCTTCCTCTCTACGCAAATACACATAACGAGGATTCTCATATCTTTATCTTGAGTCTCGTTCGGGAAATGAAGAGCGGAAATGTTTCCGGATTCATGAAGCGTCTGCAGTCCATGTTCGCGGACATCCCATACGAAATGAAGATGGAACAGGAACACAATGTCCAGAACATCATGTTCATAATATTCCGTCTTGCCGGGCTGAACGCTAATGTAGAGTATAGGACATCTGACGGACGCATAGACATACTCGTACGCCTCGAAGAATACGTCTATATCATGGAACTGAAATATGACAAGTCGGCCCGGGAGGCTCTTGACCAGATCATAAAAAAGGATTATTCGATGCCCTGGGCAGCTGATAAACGTAAAGTGATTGCGATAGGGATGAACTATTCTTCCCGGAAAAGGTGTATCGACAGCTGGCTGTCGGAAGTCCTTTGAG
>CAYMTQ010000067.1:6597-11489 GCA_964393395.1 uncultured Sangeribacter sp. | reverse complement strand
AAAAATTTCAGGCACCGGCCGCAAACTTGCAGACGATGCCTGAAAACCCATGTTTAATCTGTCGGGGTGAAAGGATTCGAACCTTCGACCCCCTGCTCCCAAAGCAGGTGCGCTAACCGGACTGCGCTACGCCCCGAATTGCACAGGCAAAATTAATAATTAATTTTCTAATTTCCAAATGAATCTCTGGAACAGGTATTTTACGATTGCAAAGTGAACTCCCAAAATTAAATCGGATATTATTAACTGATTCAACTTCGGGAGTTCTCTTATTTTAGTTTATGGGGGTGTGGCCGTATTATTCGACGGTTCTATCATTCTGACACACCTCCTGACATCAATCAACCACAAATTTAACTACGCACTTTCCACACCTTGCCACGTATACACCGGCTGAGAGACCGACTGAGTGCTTATAGAGGTTGCTGTCAACCCGAACTTCGTCAATAATGGCACCGCTCAGGTCAAAGATGCGCAGAATCTGTCCTTCGAGAGCCTCTGCAGTGAGTGTATGGTCTTTCACAACGAGGGTCTCGTGCTCACCGGCGGCCGACTCGACACCTGTGCTGACTTCTTTAGTAAAGAGGAATTCAGGACCGAACTTATCACCGTACATTCCGCCGAAGTCTTCATATTTCACACGGGCCTTATAGGTTCCGGGATTAAGCGACTTGATATCGCTCACAACCGGTTTGCCATAACCATGATCGGTGCCTTCGAGTACGATGCCGTCTTGATACGGATCCTCATCATTGGAGGCTACGCGGGCTGTATTAACATCTTCAACCGGAACGCAAACCACGGAGCAGTCTCCAAGACCATATATCGAGTAGCTGTTACGATCAAGGAAGCTCTTGAGCCAGTCCGAATGTTCATAGACGGGAACGGGATTCAGATAAAGAAGGTCGTTGACAATCTCAACGTTCGTTGCTTCCATACCCGTGAATCCGGGTGTATCGAGACCTGCGCGCTCCCAATAGCTCTCTGATACATAAGAATATTTGGCCTTATGGAACTGGTCTTCGTAACCATCGGGGATACGGATCCGATAAGATTCAGAATCGTAGTGGTCTGTCTTATGGAAGGCATACATGTGAGGAATACACGGATTCAGGTCGGCACAGTAAATAACCAGATCATCAGGACAACCTGCGAATGGTTCACTATCAACTTTATCGGCTGCGCGCATGTATATCAAAGAAGTCTTCGTGTTCTTCAGACAGTTCGACTCATAGGTTCTTACCGTTTCCGGAACTGCGAAATCATACGGGAGGTCCTTGAACGCATCTTTACCAAGATATTCAAGGCCGTAAGGGAGGGCAAGCTTACCTTCGACAGGCTCAGCTTCCGTGAATATGATCTCTTCAAGTGCAGGCGCAAAGCGGAAAGGCCAATCCTCAATACGTGTAATCTTACCCTTGATCTCGACTTTCTTCAGATTTGAATCATAGCCGAACAGATCGCTCGCGATAACTGTCACACCGGCAGGAATGACAATTTCTTCAAGGGCGGTATTGTTGGCCAATGCTGACGAACCGATTTCAGTGAGCGTCTCGGGTAAGTCAAAATGAGCTATCGCAGTCTTGCCGAAAGCTCCGGAAGATATGGCGGTCAGATTGGCGGGCAACTTAACTTCCTTGAGTGCAGTACATCTTCCGAACATGCTGCTGCTGATATTGGTGAGCTTTGTGTTGCTCAGATCAATGGATTCCAGCGCAGTACACTCATAGAACCAGCTCGAGAAAGAAGGAATATCACCACCCTGCGGAGGATACTGTCCGCCAAAGCCATCGGGGAAGACTATTTCCTTCAGATTGGGATTGTATGCGAACACATTGCTGCCATAGGTCAGGTAACCGAGGTATGTTTTGCCGATCGGACGGTAATTGCTGCCGAGCTCAATCTTTTCGAATCCGCAGTGTCCGAAAGCGTAGTCATAGAAGTAAATGATGTTTGCGAAATCTCCGTCAATAGTCTTCAGATTCGGACAATAATCAAAGCCTCGCTCTTTGACAGTTTTCACAGAAGCGGGAAGAGTAACGGTCTCGAGAGCCGAATTGTTATAGAACGCATGGTCACCGATCTCGGTTACTCCTTCTTCGATCGTCGCTTTAGTCAGCGTCTGAGAATAGCTGACAGAATATGTGTTCCAGTTCTCGATCGAGGCCGGAACTGTAATAGAGGTCATTGATCCGCCATACATCGCATAGTCATCAAACTCATTAACCTTGAATGTCTTACCCATATAGGTAACGACTGACGGAATAACTATATCACCGGTATAGCCGACTTCATTGTCCTTGACGATGTCATAAGATGCGGTCTTCTCACCATAGTGAGTCACCTTGACGGTATTTGCATCAAGCGAAGTGATCTGGTAACGGATGCCACCGACAATAAACTTATCGCCTTCATTCACTTCGAGAGATATCTCGTTAATGGTCTTGAAGTTGCTCCAACCTTCAGCCGAACCATAAGTGGCTGCGTAACCTGCCGGTACAGTTAGGGTTGCGGAAGAATAAGTATCGGCATCGAAGGTATTTGCATAGGCTGTCGGTGGCACAGTCTGAAGAATCTGAATGTTCTTGATCGGTGTACCGAAGAATGCTTTCTCACCGAGTTCATCGATCTTGGTTTCAAAGTTCAGAGTGGCCAGAGAAGCACAGTCACTGAACGCTCCTTCTCCGATAGAAGTGATATTTTCGGGAAGTGCAAGAGTAGAAATGCCGGTTCCGGCATACTGATAGGGCTTCACTGTATTGTAACCGTCGGGCCATACCGGAGAAGTCATCGCCGCGCAACCGTTGAACAGGCCGTCTCCATAGTATTTCAACTCCTTAGGTAAGGTTACGTTTACAAGAGACTTACAGTTGGCGAATGCATTGTCGCCGATCACTTCTACGGAATTGGGAAGAACGACTGAGGTTACCTGACTGTTTGCGAAGGCACCTTCCTGGACTCCCTGAACGAAATATATATTCTGTCCCACAGCAAAGTCCGAGGGAATCACCACGCTGCCCTGATATTGAGTGGAAGTGGCCGGGGCAACCCATACAGTTCGGAGACGGGGATTGGTCACAGTATAGCGGATGCCGTTGTAGACAACTTCAGAAACTGAGTTTTCCGGCACATAATCTTCGGCAGCTTCGATCGGCAACCAGGTGAGATTGGTCGGCTGGGGATTTTCCGGATCAGCGACATCGCTGTAGTTCCAGTAGTTCCAGCATCCATCATACAGCGGTGCTGACGACATTCCAAGCCCGGAATAGCCGAAATATTCGGGGGATCCGGTCCAGTAGCTCCAATAGCCTTGATACCAGCCGGATTGCCAATAAGCTCCCGGAGTGTTACAGCTATAGTTGTCATAGTTGTAACCGCCGGTGGACATAAACAACTGGTTGAGTTCCATAGGATAGACTGACTGGCCATCGGTTATTTCTATAGACTTGCCACGCTCAGGACTCAAGCCCGCCCCTCCGAGAACATAGCCTTCCGGATTGTAGGTGTAGGACACGAGAGCGAAGAGCTCGGGAGCCTCTTCAACAACGGCCTTGAGCATATCATAGCCGGTAGCCTCGCCATTGTAACGGTAACCATAGGCACGGGCATGGGTTTCGCCGTCTACGTTCCATTGGAATACGAGGGCGGCACGGTTAATACCGTCGCCTGCCCAGAACTTGATCTGAGAGAGATCGGTTATCCCTTCGGGATTGGCAGTAACCCGTTTCTGAACGGAAACCGGGGCCTTATTTGCGGTTCTACCCGTAAGAGTCGCACCGTAATCTACACCCTGGACTTTAAGATCCTGCGCTCCGGCCAACGATGCGACACCGATAAGGCCACATGAGAGCATCAATCGTTTAAGGTTAGTCATAAAGTTAGTATTATGGTTAATAAAAAAAAGAAAATCCCCACGGAGATTCCTAAGTTGCTGACCGACTGAGCGGACAATGCAAACGGGATTCTCGCAGGGCGAACGTAAGGGATATAATATGACTTTAACCTATGGACAACGAAAGTGCGGCAAATATACAGATCTTATTGGCACATCCACATTTGCGGAAGTTGCCAACAGGTGAATTTTTCCGTTAGACCATGAATTTTCTATCCTGCTTAAATCCTCGTAAGCATAGTCGGTACGCATGACGTTCGACTTAGGATCATTCAGTTTCAGGATAGGTCTTCCGGCTTATCACCTTGACGGTTCCCCTCCTTCCCATATGGCTTGACACCATACAGTGGATCTATAGGGACATCTCAGACGGTGAATCACGGCAGCGGGACTGCCGGGGAATTTAACCCCGTTCCCTGACGACAGGCTCTCCTGCGGTCCGACCAATGACGGTCGCTTCCTGACTCTTTGAAATCGCAATGTATAGAGTTTTTACCCTCACTCTTTTTATGCGATCTCTGAACGATGGCGCAAAATTAGACGATTTCCATCTAACTCACAACTCAACATTCAATTTTAACAATTGTTAATGACGTATATCCATTCTTTAGGTCCGTTTCTTTAGATCCGTTTCCAAAATCACGAATTTCATTCCGATTCGATAAATCCTCAGAGTTGGGCGTTATATATTATAGGGGAGAAACAAGTCAATAAGTCACAGCTATGCCTGTCTTCTGCTCAAGAAAAGGCACCGTAGCTGCCAAACACCTCATATTATGGCAAATAAACTGGTCGAAATGATTCCTGCGCAGGCGGCCCGATATGGTGAGCGAGAAGCCTACCGGTTCTGCTGGCGCAAAGATGGAGAATGGCTCCCGACATCATGGACCGAATTCGCGGCACAGATAGATGTTGCCGCCAGGGCTCTCGAACGCCTCGGACTGTTAGAGAAAGACAACATAGCGGTTTGCTCACCGAACACGCCCCAGATCCTGATCAC
>CAYMTQ010000067.1:0-6497 GCA_964393395.1 uncultured Sangeribacter sp. | reverse complement strand
CGCATTGCGGTCAATTATGACCCGCGTGTGATTCAGGACACGATTCAGGAAGTGAAGCCCAACATCATGTGTTGCGTTCCGCGCTTCTGGGAGAAGGTTTATGCGGCTGTCAAGGAGAAGATCCGCTCGATGGGCAAGCTTCAGAGGCTTGCCGTCAAGAGAGCTATCGTTATCGGACACGCACGCAACATCAACTTCGTCAGGGAAGGAATCAAGCCTCCGGCATGGCTCGAAAGGGAGTATCAGTTCTGGGACCGCAAGATTTTCTCCAAGCTGAAACATGCGATCGGAATCCCTGACCCGAACATCTTCCCGACCGCCGGCGCTCCCCTCTCGGACCGGATTTGCGATTTCATGCGCTCCGTCGGCATCGAGGTGATCATCGGCTACGGACTGTCGGAGACGACGGCAACCGTCAGCTGTTTCCCTCAGACAGGATATCAGATCGGCACTGTCGGCAAACCCCTGCCATGCGTCGAGGTTAAGATAGACAAGGAGCATGACAATGAGATCCTCGTCCGCGGCGCGACCGTGACTCCGGGCTATTACAAGAATCCCGAAGCCAATGAGAAGGCGTTCACTCCTGACGGTTGGTTCCGGACAGGTGATGCCGGCTATTTCACCGAAGAGGGCTCGCTCGTCCTGACAGAACGCGTGAAGGATCTTTTCAAGACGGCAAACGGAAAGTATATTGCGCCGCAGATGCTCGAAAGCCGTCTCGCGGAGAACAAGTATATCGACGAGGTGGCCGTCATCGGCGATGAACGGAAATATGTGACTGCCCTTGTCGTCCCGAATCTCTCTCAGCTGAGGAAGTGGGCCGAGAAGCGGGGACTCGACATTTCCGATACGGCCACACTTCTGAAGAATCCACGGACTGTCGCTTTCATGATGAAGGAGATCGACGATGTTCAGCGCGACCTCGCCGATTATGAAAAGATCAAGAAGATCACGCTTCTGCCGAATCACTTCTCTATCATGAACGGGGAGGTCACGAACACGATGAAGGTGAGGCGTTCGGTCGTTTCGAAGCGCTATGCTGAAGAAATTGAATCCATGTATCCCAAGGAATGAACCATCAGGAATCAGAAAAACATATAATCAGCTCGGAGGCCCCCGTCATTCAGGCTCTGGAGAGGCTGAACGCTCTCTCGGGGGGTCTGATGACCTTAGTCGTCAGGGACAGGAACGGTCATCTTGCCGGGACACTGACAGATGGCGACATAAGGCGCTCGCTGATTTCCGGAACCGCGCTTGAGGATCAGGTCAACAAGGCGATGTTCCGTGAATGCATGAGGCTGACACCGGACGATGATCCATATAAGACTGTCGCAGAGGCAACTTCGAGAAAAATCTCTCTTCTTCCGAAAGTCGACGCTGAAGGAAAGCTGACCGGACTTATAGACCTCAGGGAGCGCAGGGCGATGCTTCCTGTCGAAGCCGTCCTGATGGCCGGCGGCAAGGGTGAAAGGCTCCGCCCCCTGACCCTCTCGACACCCAAGCCTCTGCTCGAAGTGGGTGGCAAACCGATAATCGACTACAATATCGAGGCCCTCAGGCGTTTCGGCATTGAACGTATATGCATCTCGGTCAACTATCTGAAGGAACAGATAATCGAACATTTCGCGGATCCGCGGTTCGGGGACAAAGTCATATGTATTGAAGAGCCGCAGCGTCTCGGGACCATGGGGTCGCTCGCCTATTGCGGTCCGTTCATGAAGAATGACATTCTCGTGATGAACTCCGATCTCCTGACAGACCTGGATTTCGAAAAGTTTTTCCTTCATCACAAGAGGTCCGGAGCGGATCTGACTATGGCGGTCGTATCATATCCCGTCGCCGTTCCGTTCGCGATAATCACGACAGAGGGTGACCGCGTGACCTCACTGGTGGAGAAACCGACATTCAACAATCTCGCCAACGCAGGCGTTTATCTGATGCGCCGGGAAGTCGCCGGGAGCGTGGCCCGAGGGGAATACCTTGATGCTCCCGATCTGATTGACCGCGTTATATCAAACGGAGGAAAAGTCTCCTGGTTCCAGATCGAAGGCACATGGATAGACATCGGTTCGCCCGACGATTTCCGCTATGCCAATGACCTGATGAAACTCAGACGCTGAAGATAATCAGACATTTCTCCGTCGACCGGATTCCCACTCGGACGGTTGAGCCCTCGTTCGGGCCGGAGTACATAAAAAAAATGTGACAGATATGGCAGATTCTAATTTTATTGATTACGTCAAGATACTTTGCCGTTCAGGCAAGGGCGGGGCCGGAAGCCGGCATTTTCACCGCGCCAAGTATGTCCCCAAGGGTGGACCCGACGGTGGCGACGGAGGTCGCGGCGGTCATATTATCCTTCGCGGAAACCGCCACATGTGGACACTTCTGCATCTGCGCTATCAGCGCCATATATTCGCGACCGACGGACAGTCCGGAAGCGAAGGACGCTCATCGGGCAAGGATGGCGAGGACCGTATTATCGAAGTGCCCATCGGAACAACTGTCTTCGATGCGGAGACCGGCGAGTTTCTCGCCGAAATAACGGAAGACGACCAGGAGATCAAGCTTCTGCGCGGAGGCAAGGGTGGCCTCGGCAACTGGCATTTCGCGACATCCACAAACCGTGCGCCACGATATGCACAGCCGGGACAGCCTGCTATCGAAAAGGCTGTCGTCCTTGAGCTCAAGCTCCTGGGAGACGTCGGTCTCGTCGGCTTCCCGAACGCCGGAAAATCGACCTTGCTCTCAGCTGTCTCGGCGGCAAAACCTAAAGTTGCCGACTATCCCTTCACCACCATGGAGCCCTCGCTCGGAATCGTCAGCTACAGGGGAGATAAATCTTTCGTCATGGCCGACATACCGGGGATCATCGAAGGTGCATCGCAGGGCAAGGGCCTGGGTCTCCGCTTCCTCCGCCATATAGAGCGCAACGCGGTCCTGCTGTTCATGGTACCGGCCGACTCGGACGACATCAAGCGTGATTATGAGATCCTGCTGAAGGAGGTCCGGGAGTTCAATCCGGAACTTGCAGACAAGAGCCGCGTTCTCGCTATCTCGAAATCCGACATGCTCGACGATGAACTTCGCGAAGCAATCCAGGCCGAGCTCCCGGAGGGCATTCCGACTGTCTTCATCTCTGCCGTGACGGGACACGGAATCACGGAACTGAAGGATCTTCTCTGGCGCGAGATCAATTCGGACGAGAACAAGCTGCCCCAGACCATCACCCACCGTCCTCTCGACCGCAGCCACAGGGTTGAGGAGGAAGATGCTTTCATCTTTGCTCAGGAAGATGAGGATGAAGAGGAATGGGCTCCGCAGACCGACGAGGAATGGGAAGATGAATTCTGGGACGAGGAGACTTCCGTAAACGATTGAATGAGTTTTGATTATGTCAGATCTGCTTCAGCTGGATATCAAAAAAATACTCTCTGACCGCGTTCCGGCCTCAAAAAGAAAGATGATTCCCGATTTCGCCCTTTCGGCCCTCGAGAAACTTATTCATCAGGATGAACTGAACGCGATGCTGAGATACAGCTATCCCCACGAAGGATCCGAATTCTCGGCCAAGATCCTCGAATATCTCGGGATACACGTTGAGGTCGAAGGGCTTTCGGGTCTGGACCGCGGGGGACGTTACGTCTTTGCCTCGAACCACCCTCTCGGCGGTCTGGACGGGATAACGCTCGTCGAGGTGCTCGGACGCAAATTCGGAGATGAGAATGTCCGGTTTCTTGTAAACGACATGCTCCTCAATGTGACGCCGCTGAAAAAGGTCTTCCTCCCCATCAATAAATATGGTGCTCAGGGAAGGGCGGCCGCTGTCGCAATCAATGAGGCTTATGCGTCAGACAAGGAGATCGTCATTTTCCCGGCCGGTCTCGTCTCGAGGCGTCTCGACTCCGGGAAGATCCAGGATCTGACATGGCAGAAGGCTTTCGTCACGA
Source organism: uncultured Sangeribacter sp. (assembly GCA_964393395.1). Lineage (GTDB taxonomy): Bacteria > Bacteroidota > Bacteroidia > Bacteroidales > Muribaculaceae > Lepagella. Next base: position 2,547 of record CAYMTQ010000067.1, on the reverse strand, counting down.
AAGCAATCGAATATGACCGCAAGATCGTTCCGGTACGGTTCGAGGCCCTGAACCGCGCGAGGTTCTATAACATTGCCCGCTGGCGCAAGAAAATCGGCCTGCGCGTCAACATCGAGCAGATCCTCCTCCCGGCGGAACTCTGCGCCTCGCATGGCGCCCGATTCCGGATAATATTCGGCAAGCCTATCACGGCCGGATGGATGCAGGAAAAGATCGAAGCCGGACAGAGCCCGACCGCCATAGCCGCCGCGATCCGCAAAATCGTATATGAACTATAAACCATTACCTATGACCTATAACCTCTGACCTCTGGCCTCTGACCTATGATGCTTCACGGTATCGGATTTTTTTGTTATCTTTGCATTGATTTCCAGATGCAGACCGGCAATCTGCCGGCAACGTCTGCAATCCGCACAAATTGATAAAAAAATGGAAAACGAAGATATAAAGACACAGGAAGCCGAGAAGGCATACGTAGCCGATAACATTCAGGTCCTCGAAGGCCTTGAAGCCGTCCGGAAACGTCCCGCCATGTATATCGGCGATATTTCAGGCCGAGGCCTCCACCACCTCGTCTATGAGGTCGTGGACAACTCCATCGACGAGGCTCTGGCCGGTTATGCCAAGAACATCGAAGTCACGATCCTCGAAGACAATTCGATCATGGTGGTCGATGACGGCCGAGGCATCCCCGTCGACATGCACGAGAAACTGCACAAGCCCGCACTCGAAGTCGTGCTCACGGTGCTTCATGCCGGCGGCAAGTTCGACAAGGGTTCCTATAAGGTGTCGGGCGGTCTTCACGGTGTCGGCGTCAGCTGCGTGAATGCCTTGTCTGACTATCTTCGCGCCGAGATCCACCGCGACGGTAAGATATATTCCCAGGAATACGCGTTCGGCAAACCGACATGCGACCTGACGGTCGTCGGAGAGACAGACCACACCGGAACGACCATCATCTTCCACCCGGACGCCTCTATCTTCACCGAGACAATCTATAATTTCGAGACTCTCGCGCAGAGACTCCGCGATCTGGCTTATCTGAACGCCGGCATATCCCTCACGCTGACAGACCTCCGCGAACGTGACGATAAGGGCAACCCCCGGACAGAGCACTATTTCTCAAAGGAGGGTCTGAAAGAGTTCGTCAAGTATATCGACGCAGGAAAGACTCCGCTGATCGAAGACATCATCCATCTGAACACCGAGAAGAACGGCGTTCCCGTCGAGGTCGCGATGACATATAACACGGACTTCAACGAGAATGTCTACTCATACGTCAACAATATCAACACAGTCGAGGGGGGCACGCACCTGACCGGTTTCCGCCGTGGACTGACAACGACCCTCAAGAAATATGCGGATGACAACCACCTGCTCGACAAACTGAAGATCGAGCTTTCTAAAGAGGACTTCCGCGACGGTCTGACTGCCGTCGTTTCGGTCAAGGTCGCCGAACCTCAGTTCGAAGGCCAGACAAAGACAAAACTCGGTAACAGCGAAGTTTCAGGCGTGGTCCAGACTGCCATAAGCGAAGCCCTCCGTGACTATCTCGAGGAACATCCCAAGCAGGCCAAGGTGATCGTCGATAAGGTCGCTCTCGCAGCCCAGGCACGCCATGCGGCCTACAATGCCCGGATGAAGGTTCAGCGCAAATCGCCTCTCGCAGGCGCCGGACTGCCCGGAAAACTCGCGGACTGCAAGAGCCGTGACGCGGCGATGTGCGAGCTCTTCCTCGTCGAGGGTGACTCGGCCGGCGGCTCGGCAAAACAGGGCCGTAACCCGAACTATCAGGCAATCCTCCCGCTCCGCGGTAAGATCCTCAACGTAGAGAAGGCCATGGAGCACAAGATCTACGAGTCTGAAGAGATCGTCAATATCTTCAAGGCTCTCGGCGTCACGATCGGCACCGAAGAGGATTCCAAGAAGCCGAACCTCACCAAATTGCGCTACAACAAGATCATCATCATGACCGATGCCGATGTCGACGGTGCACACATCGCCACACTGCTGATGACCTTCTTCTTCCGCCAGATCCGCCCGATCATAGACAACGGCTATCTGTATATCGCGACTCCGCCGCTCTACAAGTGCTCGACCAAGGGCAAGACCAAGATAACGGAATATGCATGGAACGAGATGCAGGTACAGAGGTTCGCAGACAGATATTGTGACGGCGACCGCACGAAATTCGTGCTCCAGCGATACAAAGGTCTCGGTGAGATGAACCCCGAACAGCTATGGGAAACCACCATGGACCCGGAGAACCGTATGCTGAAACAGGTGACTCTGACCGACGCCGCCGAAGCTGACCGCACATTCTCCGTCCTGATGGGCGAGGATGTCGCTCCGCGCCGCGAGTTCATCGAGGAACACGCCACATACGCCAACATCGACGCCTGATCCGGCCCGGTTGGGGTCTTATTTGACAGCGGGACGCGGGTATAGGTTCCGGTATTCCCGGGCTACACGGGCGAAATAGTCGCTGGCCTGTTTCTCGGGGATGCCGCGCAACTTGGCATATTCTTCCCATGTGATGGCTTTCGA
>CAYMTQ010000066.1:0-11677 GCA_964393395.1 uncultured Sangeribacter sp. | reverse complement strand
TGGCCCCCTTGTCAAGAGATGTTCAGGTATTTGCCGGGGAAAAGACGCGCGGACCTGGTTAAGTCACTGTCAGCAAGTCGTTTCAAAATTTGTTAAAATTTGTTGCGAATTGTTAATTAAGAGTTAGAAGGAGAGTGAGGCCGTCAGGCCGAGGTGTGTGTCGGTGGCGACGGGGGCCATTGAGAAGTCATGTTTCTTTGCCCAGGGGGTGGTGAAGATGTAGGCGGCGGCGGAACCGATCGCGGCACCGGCAACGACATCCCAAACATGATGACGTTTGGCAAAGCAGCGGCCCCAGCCGACGTATGTCGAAAGGACATAGGCCGGTACACCGAATTTCCAACCGTAACGTCTCTGCAGGAAGCCGGCTGTGGCAAATGTCGCTGATGTGTGTCCGCTTGGGAAAGAGTCCCATGTCGTGTGGTCGGGCCTCTGTTCATGCACGATTGCCTTCAGAAGATAGGTCGAACCGGCTGTCGCAACTGCCGTGAAAGCCCCTTGCTTCAGACCTTCCCAGTCACCGATAATGAGTACGCCGGCCAAGGTAGCGACCGGCATGGCGACGAGAATCACGTCAGTCGATGTCTTGACTGCTTTCTGCCCTTTGGAGAGTTTCACGGGACTGTTCCATGTGGGGGTCACGGTCGTTCCGAAATCAAGAGTCTGGGCCATCGAAAGGAGCGGCATCATGATCGCAAGGAAAAGTATCAGCTTTTTCATGGGAAGGGTTTGGGGGTTTTAGGGCCTCAGGGAGTTTAGGGAGTTTAGGGAGTTTAGGGTCTATAGGGTCCTTAAGGTCTTTAAGGTCCTTAGGGTCCTTAGGGTCTTTAAGGGCTTAGGGTCTTTAGGGTCTTTTTTTCTGGGGTCTTTCCTTAGGGTCTTTAGGGTCTTTAGGGTCCTTAAGGACTTGTCTTTAAGGACCGGAGGGTCAGGGGAGGTCGTAGTCGAGGGAGAGCTGATCGACGTAGAGTGTGGCGCCGGTGCCGCCGGTGAAGTAGTCGCCATATTTCGAGGCGGCACAGGTGATCTGGATGTATTTGGGAACCCTGGATGTGGACCGGTAATCTATGTCGATCCGGAATTCTCTGTAGCCGTTTGTGGTCTCCCCTACTATCATCTCACCGTATCCGATCACGGAGGGTGACGATGAATCGAACAGCTGCCGGTTCTTGGGATTGGTCCGGATCTCGAACGGTGCTGTCCAGTCGGTCAGCGCGACATAAATGTGACATGAATCGGGACGTCCCTTGAGGTAGTCCCACTCAGCCGAAGCATAGTTAATCGGAGCCGTCGTGTAGTCGAAATAGCCCTTGAGGGCGGTCGGGCGCACTGTCCAAGGTCTTCCGAATGCGAGGATGCCGTTCGTTCCGTCTACCTTCACGAACTCACCGGTATAGATTGAGCCGGCGGCAAGCTTGCCGATTCCGGCGATGCCGACGAAGCGGGTCTCCAGTTTCGCGGACTGACCTGTTGTCACACCGGCGGGAAGATAATCCGAGGGCTGGACATTGCTCTGTCCAAGCGTTGCGGCGCCGGTGTTGCCTGTATCCCAGAACCGCGGTCCGTTCTCATCCCATGGGCACCAGATTTTCTTATCCTTGAGCCACCACTGATCGAAATCTCCGTCAGGAAGCACTTCGGTCGTCTGTGTGGTCACTGTCATGATATTGCCGTTATCCTCACCGGCATACGCCTGAACTTCGTAGGTCGTCAACGGCCGGAGATGGGCGATGCAGGCTGAGAACGCGCCTGAAGTCTGGGTTATCTGATCCTCCGGCACTTCGGTCCATTCCTCTTCGCCGGCGACGCGATAGCGGAAACCACCCTTCACGTCGGCCGAACCCTGTCCATAGGCCCAGATGACCTTGCTCCAACCGTCAACCTGAGATGTCGAGACAAGGAGTTCGGTTTTTTCTGCATAAATTGTCCAGTCCTCGGTGTGGCCGTGCCAGGAAACGGAGACAACGAGCGGCCTCGAGAGGTCGATCGGACCGGGGCCGAGAGCCGGCACCATAGTCGTAATCCCAGACGGACCGAGCTTCACCTCAGTCAGTGTCAGGGTTGCGAGATCTTCGGTTTCCGGGACACGGACGATCACGCGTCTTCCGACTTCATCAAACACCGTCTCACCGATCTGGCCCTTGACCTCGAAAGAGCGCGTGATTGTCTGGACAGCCTCGACGATCCATTGATACGTCTGATAGCGTTCCAGAGTCACGACCACAGGCTTCGACAGGTCATAGGTCCCGTCAAGCAGATCAGGATCGGAAGAGGCTCCTTCAGTGTAGGTATATTCCGTGAACCTCACATTCCATATGTCGGCGGTCTCATCAAGATAGACCGTTGCCTTGAAACCGACAGAATCAATCACCGCAGGGCGATCCTCGCCATCCGCGGCGATCGAGAGGATATATTGGGGAATTTTAGGATACGGGAGGTCGTTCTTGATACAACCGGCCATCAGGGCCAGGAGAACGAAAAGCAATGACAGGGTCAGATTCTTCATAACGTCACCGCAAGACCGAAGTTAATGTTAAAGATGTTGAAGCGGAAATTGGCACCCGAGGTGAAGCGGCTTCCCTGATACTCATTGTTCAGGAACTGCTTCTCATTTTTCAGAGAGAAACCGAAGACACCGAACGAGACATTGAAACCGACATTCTTCATGATGAAGATGCTCACGCCCGGCGAGAAATTAAGCTGAGCCTCCATCGAAGTTGAATGGAGTCGTCTGATCTCACCGTCATAAGGCCGTTTGAAATTGCTTGAACCCGATGCAAAGGCGAGCTCGACTTCATTGAAGACTCCGAAACGTGCAGACGGTTCGACTCCAAGATACTGACGGAGCGTCACGGCAGCCTTGTAGTTCTCCAACTCATAATGTATATCATTGATGTTGAACGCCATGTCCTCATCAATCTCCAGATTGAGCGAAGTCACGCCGGCAGAACCGCGCGTATAGGAGAAACGGAGTCCGACGGCCAGGTTATTCCGGATGAAATATTGCATCGAGGGACTGATCGAAAAGATATTTCCCCGTAGAGTCATCCCCGTCACGAGCCCCAGCATCTCGATATCCTTCGTGTTCAGCTCACCGTATGAGGCGGTCAGACCGAAACTCCAGATACCTTTCGGAATATAGAGATAATTGAACAGCCCGCGGTCAAAACGTCCCAGCTTGCGGTCTTTCAGAACACGCGGGATAGTGTCACCACGGAAAGTCACATAATAAGATTCGTAAGGAGAGCGCACCGGAGCGATTACCTGCGGAACTTTCACGAGAGAATCCCGACCGAGCGTCAGACCCCTTTGGGAAAGCGCAGGAAGATCAAAACCCTTGTGTTCATCGAGGAAAGTGTTCCAGTCCGCCAGCAGAGAGTCCGGAATCCAGATATACTCGCCTTTCGAAGTGGGATCAGTGGAGCGGCCCGGGGCCGGAGCAGCATCTTCAGCCGGCAATACAGATTCTGCCGGCTGTTCGCCGAGCACACCGGAGGCAGCCCTCAGCAATTCATTGGCGATCCTGACACGTTCCTTCATCATCATCAGCGAGTCGAAAGCCGGTTCCGGCCGGCCGTCACGTCTGCCACGGTCCTGACTCACAGGTGAACCCGAAGCCAAGATCAACAGAGGAAAGGCGACGAGCGCCATCATAAAGAGCAATATTCTTTTTTTCATGGCGCGTCAGAAATAAAGGCCCACCCCGAACGTGATCGAGAACAGATTGATCCGGAAATTCGCTGTCTGATAGCCATACGATTCCTGATAAATCTGATCGCGCTTCGAAGTGGTTTTGTTATAATTGAAACCAAGAACGCCTATATTGACCTCGACAGCCGAATAGTTGTTGAGGAACAACACGAGCCCCGGGGCGAGTCCGACGCCACAGAAGAAATTGGTGCTGTAGGTACCGCTGAGATCCGAGCCGACGCCGGTCGTGAACTTCGCCTGACCCCCTCCGAACTTCAGCTGAAGCTCATTGAAGAAGCCGAAACGTTTCGAGCGTCCGATAGAGAAATAGTTTCTCATGACCGCCATTCCCCAATAGGAATGCGAGAGCCTGTAGAGGTGATCGGTGCCGAACGTCGTTTCGGGATCGAAATTCAGGTCCACGTTCTTCAGTTTAGTCAGCGAACGCGAATAGCCGAACTTCCCGCCGAACGCGAGATCATCCTTGACGGCATAAAGGAGCATCGGGGAGATATTGAACGAATAGGTGTCACCGTTCAGGTTCTCGATCACGAGAAAGGAATATTTGCTCTGGTTACTCTGGGAATAGGAGACGCTCAGGCCGGTAATCCACTGTCCTTTCGGGACAAAGACAACCGACTCGATGCGGCGGTCAAACTCGGGGATTGTGTCCCCGGCAGATACGGAGTTTTCCTGACTACGTCCGGAAAGCGGAAACGAAGTCAGGAAAACAGCCAATAGTATCAGAGCCTTAAGGGGCTTATTCATAGATTAGTTCAAAGTCGTCGAGATACATCGTCGAGCCCTCGCCTCCCGAGAAATAATCACCATACTTAGAGGCGGTGCAGACGATTATCAGATATAGCGGACGTGTTGTCTTCGCCTTTTCGTAATATTCGAACGGAATCGTCAGTTCGGCCAGCTGACCGTCCGGACCGTAGTTTCCGACGAGATCCTTCACGCCATAGGCGAGAATGCAGTCATCGTTCTTATTAAACAGCTTGGCCGCGTTTTTAGTTCTGACCTCAACCGGTTCGGTGGAGAGGGCAATGTAGATCTGGCCTATGTCATCGGCACCGGCTGCGATATAGCTGTTGTTCGCACCTTTCTTATTGACGCCGGGCTGAGGACGGTAGTTGACCCAGACGCGCAGCGCCGAGGGGTGTGAACCGTCATACTGACGGCCGAAGCGGATCACACCGTCCGTTCCTTCGGTGTCATAATAATATCCGGCGAACAGGTTACCGGCGGCAAACTTGCCGAGCGTTCCGATTCCGACGAACTTCGACTTCAGCTCGGCAGCATTGCTTCCCGAATGAAGCATAGCCGAGGAACCCTGTGTCAGCACCGCGCTCATCGTCGCAGCGCCGTGGTTACCGCTGTCCCAGAAAGAACGGGCACCGCCGGCATTGGGCACGAGCACCTTGCCGTTCGCGCTCACCTTCGATCCCATCTGGTCGTCAGCGACCGTGAAGTTACTCCAGCTCTCCATCGAAGAGTTGGGGATCGCGAACACACCATCAGTGGTCATATAGACGCTTTCGCTTTCGAATCCGTCGGCAGTCGTGCGGATCTCATAGCGTGTCGCAGGTTTCAGTCCGGTAAGCTTCATGGTGACGACGCGCCCCTTCACCCGACGGCCGCGGACATTGTCGGCGGCGGAGAGCGGGAGTTCAGCCCAGATTCCTGTTCCGGCCTCACGGTAACGGATACCCGGATTGACAGCCTCATCGCTGACGATCTCGACGGGAACAGTCAGGAAGTAGGAGCCTGTGTTCATGTAGTTCACCTCGGAGGTCTCGGCAATCCTGACGGGATCCTCGATCACCACGGCACCCTCGCCGACGGCGAGACGCACGTCAGCCTCCGAAGTCTTGCCCTTCGCGTCGGTTGCGCGGAGATGAAGCACATATTCCGTCTCACGCTCCGGAACGGCATTGAGCATCGCGGCCGGAAAAGTGATGTAACAGATTCCGAGATCCTTCTCAGCATTATAGACATTATCCCACTCCAGACCCGAAGCCTTCACAGCCGGGAGGGCACCTTCGGTAACATTCAGAAGGTCGATCTCAGCGGCCGGGAGATGGAACGCCTGATAATCTTCGGTCGAGAGAACTATGCTTCTCAGGCCACCGAAGCCACTGACCTTCACGATCTTGTCAGAGAAAGCACCGGCATTGCCGACGATCTGGCGCGAGATGTCGAAATCGGCGCCCGCCAGAGCAGGAGCGGCGAAGATCTCCACCTCATCCTCGATCAGGGTCACGCGGTCATCGATCGTCACGGTCAGATAGGCACCGCCGATCTCCTGATATGAAGGATTATAGCTGATATTGAAGATATACTCATGGGCAGGCTGGACATTCTCGATCTTACCTTCGACCTTGAAGTCCTTGCCTTCGGCATTCGTTCCGGCTATCGTGTAATCGAGAGCCGATTCCTTCACGGATTTTCCGGCCTCGGCCGAAGCATCCTTGTCGGTCGGCATCATGAAGTATGCCTTGGCATAATCCATGTTTTCAGCGTCGAAAACGAGTGAGCCGCGGGAGTGGCCGACGGTTATCGTCCAGTCCTTCATAAGGTCCGGATCGATGGTCGCCGGATTGACCGAAGCGAGCACGTTAGCGATCCTGCAGTTCAGGACAACCTGATTGAGACCGCCCGTGATCTCGAACGGCTGATATCCGCGGAAGAATTTCTTGTCCCACGAAGCAGACACCGAATCGCCCGTCCAGGCCTCGGCAACATAATTGCCTGACTTGAGCACTATTTCTTCGGGCACATTCTCCAGACCCGTGTACTTACGGATCAGGCCCTTCTCATTCGAGATATAGACGATACAGTTTGAGCGCAGATCGTCGATATCGCTGTCAGCGCGGGTGACGTCGGAGTTGATCACCATCCGCATCTTGAGCACACCCTCCCCGTCGGACCCGAACGGATTGTCGGCCGCACATGAAGCGAGCGAGACGGCAATGGCGGCGAAAGAGGCAGCCGGGCCTAATGTCTTCAGATACTTATTCATAATGCTTTGGGGAGTTTAGAATGTTTGCAGTTTGAAATCGAGAACATTTGTGCCGGAAGCATCGGAGACGGTCATCCTGAACGTATGGACACCGGGACCGAGGGCACCGAGCAGACCGAGGAAATCGGTCAGCACGAACTCGCAGTTCTTCATTCCGGCGACATTGACCGGGAAGCCGAGACCTTCGAGACCCTCCTGGAAATCACCGGGATTGACGAGGTCGAGCTTGTCCGTCAGGCCCACATTCTCGAGTTCCTCGGGCGTGAGGGTCGGGGAGATGATGTCAACCTTGAACTCAGTCAGTCCGGTTTCGGAAGTGACATAGATCACGCAATCCATTCCTTCAGTGATGGGATTGACAGCAGTCATCGATAGACCGTCTGTCACGCTCAGCTGCGGACCGCCGGTTCCGGGACCCGGAGGATCGATCGGACCGGGCTCATCGCCCTCGTTCGGACGCGAATCGTCGGCAAGCAGTTCATCCTCGGGAGTGATGTTTCCATCCTTATCGACGGTTTCGACAGTCGCGTCTACCGTCACGCTGCCCTGGGCGGTGCCGAGGCTCTGATCGTGGTCATGCAGACGGAATGTGATCTTATAATAGTTGCCCGGGGCAACATTGTCGTATGTCTTTGTCTCCGTGACGGCGGAACCCTGGACGGTTCCCTCGAACGTGGCGGCGAGAGTGTTGCGTGCCTCAGGAGCCACATTCGCCTCGAAGCGGAAATAACCCTCCTTGTCCTCGGTCGAAGGTGTGAAGTCGAGCGTTCCGCTCTCCCCTACCTTGACGCTCACCTTCGAGCCGTCACCCATCACGGCCGCGAGAGCAGGGTCGAAAATGATGGATACCTTGACATTCGCGAGCGTGCAGACAACAGGTTCGATGTCGGTCGTCACCTTGTCGGCGACTACATTGAACATATCCGATTCACCCTTGTAATAGGGTGCGTTCCACGCGGCCGCGTCGTTTTCGCCGTATGTAGCCTCTACGCTCCACACACCGACCGGGAGAGTCACGATTTCTTCCATGTCGCCATAACGGTATGTCACGTATGGCTCAGTCTCTCCCTCCTTGATGAAGGAGACGTTGACGTCGTTGACATCAACCGACGCAGAGCGCACAAGGTATTCGGCTGTGCTGACCGTCACGCCGAGCGCAGAGCGTGAAACGCCGCCCGTCCCGACACCGGGACCCTCGAAAGGCAGATCTTTCGAACAGCCGGCGAGAACCATAAGCGCCACCCCTCCGAGAAGTCCGTATATTTTCTTATTCATCTGAGTCTTCAATAGTTAAGTTTGACATTATCGACCTTGAGCACTGAGCCGGCGGCGTAAGCCTTGTAATTGTTGGCTCCGACGGTCTTGTTGCCCAGGCCGAGACTCTCGTTCAAAGCTGAGCCGGAGGGAATCGTCAGGCCGATCTCGCTGCCCGAAGTCGAGCGGAAAAGCACCTGAAGCTTAGCGGCTTTCTTCCCGAAGGGATAGGCCGGGAGGACAACCTCACGCGAAGTCTGAGATGAGGCCGAACCCAGAGTCTCGGACTTGGATGCGATCACATTTCCCGATGCGTCGACAACAGCGACAGTAACCGATGCAGTCTCCGAGCCGTATGGTGCGTAGGTGTAATCAAAGCTGAGCGAAGAGGGGCGCGTGGAGAATGCGATTCCGTCAGTGCGTCCGCCGGCGAAGGAATATTCACCGAGGAAGAGTTCGCCGGCCGAACGGTCGAGAGAAGAAGGAGCATTCTCGCAATAATATTTGGTATTGAACGCACCGCCCGAAGTCGAGGGTGTCGTTCCGGCATGGCTGTAACCGACGGAGCGGATGACGGCCTGACCATTCTCGACGTATGTCGACGGAACCATGAACCACGTGTTCTTGTTCGAGGACTCACCCCAGCATGTCAGGTCATTCAAAGTGGCCCACGATGTGGGGACATCACGGCTTATGGAGGTGTGGTGGGTATAAGTCACCGGGCTCACCTTGTAGCTTCCGCCGAGAACAAGATCCGAATATTCGATCTTTGAAGTCGAGGCGAAATCACCGTTCGGAATCGAGCCGGGGGTTTCTGTGGTGAACGAACCCGCATCCTTCTTAGCCGCACCGATCTGGAGGGCGAGCTGATAGGTCGTCGAGGGCTGAAGGCCTCCGACTGTGAGAACGCCGGCCGAAGTGTCGCGTGAGAAAGTCAGAGCCGAGCCTGAACCACCTGTGAGGACGGGCTTCACGGCGTTGATTATCGCCTGCTGCTGATCGGCATTGTCCGCGGTGACCTTGACCATCACCTTTGTCGCGAGCGGATCGACCTCGCAGCTATATTCGGGAGAAACCACCTTCACCTCCATCGATACATATTCCTCATTCTTGTAGAAGACCTTAACGGGAATCGGGTTGCGGTCAGTCTCAGGGAGACGGATCGTAACATCCCATGTCTCGACGGCTAACGCGCGTGTCCCGAGGTTCTTGACAGTCTTCAGAATTGGGGCGTCAACAAAGGCACCGTGGCTGTCCATTGCCTTGAAAGTCAGTTGATCGGCAGGGTCACCGCCATTGAAGGCGACGTTTACGACAGCCTCATTCGATCCGAAGATCGAGGGCTGGGGCTCTGCCGAAATTTCGACAGCCTCCGAAGAGAACGTAACCGACACGGGATCTGAGACGCGGTTGAAGCGGTCCTTGACAATCAGCGAAACCGTATGTGAGCCGACGGGGAGAGCCGAGGTGATGGCAGTGATGTCGACAATACCGAAGACACCCGGGTTCTTGAACAGGCCGGTGACGTCGATTCCGAGATTGCGGAGCTGATCCTGCTGAGCCTGTGTCGCCTTGCAGAGGTCAATTTCCTTTCCGAACGACGGAGTGAATGTCTCGGAAGCAACGGTCAGCGTTGCCGAAGAGATTCCGGCTCGGGCCATGGCGTTGAATTTCAGCGCGGTCGCAGAGGGTGAGCCCGCGATGAATTCGATAGTCTGACCGTCCGCGAAGCCCTCGGCTGTCAGCTTCGGCGCGGGCGAAGTGAAGAGTTCGTCGGTGAGGTCGATATACACATCTTCGGCATCGACTGTCTCGTCAAAAGTAATCACGAGCTGCGCGGTGCCGATATTGCCGTTGTTGACATCGACCGTCACATGATAATGATGTCTTGCGAGAGCCTCGAACTGAGCCGCCTGAAGCTTTGCGCTGCGGCCGTTCCGGTCAGTGAAGTCAATGGCGACATCGACTGTGCCGGGAGCTGTGAAGACGGGACGCGCCTCATCCTTGGGGACGGCATTGTAACCGTGGCCGGCCGAATGGACTTCAGCGCTCCAGTCGGCGAAATAGCTCTTGAAAGCATCCGTATAATTTACAGAAAGGAGAGTGTTTGCAAGCACGGCCTCGATCTCGACCGTGTTCTCACGGTCTTCAAGCACCGTGAGCTGTTCCGAGCCTATGAAATAAGGTTTCTCGAAACCCTCTTCTTCTTCCGAGCCATAGAAGGCGGTGAGGTTATAGGCTCCTGCCGGGAAGCCCGGTTCAGCCTCGAAATCGGCAAGCGATGACCATTGTCTGGAATAGGAACCGTCGAGTTTCTCGAGACGCAGCGAGAAATCCGCCGCATCGGGAACGGAGAACAGAGTCTCCGGAGCACGTGTGGCGGGGACACCGTCGATCACGTCCGGAGACGTGGCGATCGAGAGCTTGATTCCGCCTGTGCCTTGAGAACCCGACCAGGGGGTTTCGTCGGCACACGATGCCAAACCGAAGGCCGCGGCCGCCGTCGCGACACACATGATGCCCAGTCTGATTGGTTTCATTAGTTATAGTATTATGGTTTTTAACTCAATCGTCAGGAGAGTATTGCAAAGTTACAAATTTATTGTAAAAACCCACAATATCAGACCCTCGAAGAGCAAAAATGTCTGAATTTTACCATAAATCACCCCGGGTCGACCCTGACTGGCATAGCTCGGGAAGTATATTTTGCGGGTTTTGGTTAATCCATTGGGGGTAGTTTTGTGTCATAAATATCAGACCCTGTCCCAAATGAAACGACAAGGCCGGGGTCGCAGATGACGAAAAATCCGATCACAAAACTCAATAAACTGATATAATGAAAAGAAAAAGCATCTTAGGGGCCGTGCTCGCGGCCGTGGCGGTCCTGAGCCCGCTCTCTGCATCAGCATTAGACATCAAGGATATTCTCGGAGCAGGCGGTGGAGCCGTCAGCAACATTGTCGAGGGTATCTTCACGCGCTCGGACATCGAGGTGAAGGACATGAAAGGTGAATGGACAGCATCGGGAAGCGCTGTTGCTTTCCAGGACGAGAACTTCCTGAAGAAGGCCGGTGGCTCGGCAGCAGCCGGTGCGATCGAGGCCAAGCTCAACCCCTATTATGAAAAATACGGACTGACCGGCTCCACACTCAACATCAAGGAGGATGGCACTTTCACGATGAAAGTGGGCAAGATTTCGCTCAACGGCACAATCGAGAAGAGCAAGGACAAGGGAATGTTCAATTTCAATTTCCAGGCGTTCGGAAAGATTCCCGTCGGCAAGATCAAGGCTTATGTCGAGAAGACACCCACAGCCCTGAACGTGATGTTCGATGCGACGGCACTGAAGAAAGTGATCGGAATCGTGACGTCGATCTCCGGAAGCAAGCTTGTCAGCTCCGTCGGCAATATCATTGACTCCTACGATGGCCTGTGCGTCGGCTTCCGCTACGACAAAGTGAAGACAGAAGAGAGCGGATCGGCCGCCTCCGAAGCGGTCAACGGCCTCCTGAACATCCTCAAAGGCAAGAAATAAGAAATTATTACCGCAATATTTGAATTCAGCGCCCCCGGATAAATCCCGTGCATTATTGCCGGGTTATCCGGGGGCGTTATATATCGCGAAAATGTAGAGAGGGTGTGTCAAAATGATTGAATCGTCGAATTGTAGATAGTATGTTTGTGGTGAATTTCAAAGTTTACAACTAA
>CAYMTQ010000065.1:0-11787 GCA_964393395.1 uncultured Sangeribacter sp. | reverse complement strand
CCCAAAACCGCCCCAGTGACTCTGAAATTTTATGAGATGGGGTCTGAACATTAACTGAATGATATATAGGGGGCGCAATGGCTTGACAGCTATTGCGTCCCCTAATGCGCGGAGAAAGGTCTGAGAGAGGCCAAGCTGAAATGCGCATCCAAGACCTGTGATCTAAAATAAGCCTGACATGAAAAATATTTTAGGTAAAGTTCTGAGATTTGACAACTACCTCCGGTCAACAGTAGTCCTGTCGATCGACGTTCTGGTCTCGTTTTTTGCCACTATATGTGTTCTTCTTTTCCTCAAGTTTCTCGGGCTCGCCGCAGTCCACGAGATGAGGTTTGTCTTAAGTTGGGTTCTCGGTTCGTTTGTCGCTTCACTGTGTTCGTTCTTCGTGACGAAGAGTTACAGGATCGTAATCCGGCATTCGACAATCCGCGAGTTCATCAGGATGGTCGATGCCGTCCTCGGCAAGGAACTGCTGCTCGCGGCGATAGTTGCGTGCAGTCCGGCATTCGGACTGATGCGGCTGGGTGTATATGTAGCCATCCTGGCTGTCGACTTCTTCATCACATTGGGTGCTCTTGTGCTCGTCCGGGTGGCGATGCTGATCGTGTATGACCTGCTGGTGAACACATTGAAGAGCAACGAGGAGAATAAGGAAGAAGACCGGAGGCAGAGAGTGCTCGTATATGGAGATAAGGAAAAGTCGATATCTCTTGTCATACGTCTGCGCAACTCCCCTCATTATGAGGTTGTCGGCTTCATCGTTCCCTATAAGGTCGGGGAGAGGACCCTGAACGGACTCCCGATCTACAGTTCTCTCAACGGAGGAGATCTCAGTTTCCTGAAGAAAAAACTATCGCTTAACGGAATTCTGTTTTCAAATCCGAAAGATGCCCGGGCTGAGAAAGACCGGATGATTGAAGAGGCGAGTGATAACAATCTGAAGCTTTATATCGCTCCGACGATTGACGAACTTCAGGAGGGCAAGCTTCTCAACGGCGGTGTCCGCAACATCAAGATCGAGGATCTTCTCGGCCGCAATGAGATCGACATCGAGCTCGACGAGGTGAGCAATGTGTTTGCGGGGAAAACGGTTCTCGTGACCGGCGCGGCCGGCTCGATAGGCTCGGAGCTCTGCCGCCAGCTCGCGAAACTCGGAATCGCAAAGCTCGTGATGTATGACAATGCCGAGACGCCTCTCCATAACATAAGACTCGAATTCGAAGATAAATACAAATGGGTGGATTTCACCCCCGTGATCGGCGACGTCCGGCTTCCGGAGAGACTGGATCATGTTTTCCGGACATTTCGTCCGCAGGTTGTATTCCATGCGGCCGCCTACAAGCATGTCCCCCTGATGGAGGAGAATCCTTGTGAGGCTGTGATGGTCAATGTTATCGGGTCGCGTAATGTGGCCGACAAATGTGTGGAATACGGAGTTGAAAAGATGGTGATGGTCTCGACAGACAAGGCCGTCAATCCGACCAACATCATGGGCTGCACGAAACGTCTCGCTGAGATTTATGTGCAGTCACTCGGTCTGGCGCTACAGAACGGAACGGTGGAGGGAACGACTCAGTTCGTGACTACGCGTTTCGGAAACGTCCTCGGATCAAACGGTTCTGTGATTCCCCGGTTCAAGGAGCAGATAGCTGCCGGAGGACCCCTGACCGTGACGCATCCGGAAATCCGCCGTTTCTTCATGACCATTCCCGAGGCGTGCCGTCTCGTGATGGAGGCCGTCACTCTGGCGAGCGGAACGAATATCTTTGCGTTCGATATGGGAACTCCGGTGAAGATCTCCGATCTGGCAGCCCGAATGATCCATCTGGCCGGCTTTGAAGTCGGGACGGATATCGAGATCGAATACACGGGTCTGCGTCCCGGCGAGAAACTTTATGAGGAGGTCCTGACAACGGAGGAGAATACCGAACCGACAACTCATGACCGTATCTTTAAAGCAAAGGTGCGCGAATCATCATATAAGACAGCATGCGAAGTGTCCGATGCCCTGTACGTTTACGCCAGAAAGGTGGATATTCCGTCAATGGTCAGGCTGATGAAGAAGGCCGTCCCGGAATTCAAGAGCAAGCACTCCGTGTTTGAACAATATGATAATGAGGAAACTGACGGCGTCAGCCAGAGAGAATCACACTATAGTATATAATTCTAACATTAAAAGCTGTGAAAAAAGCCTTGATTACCGGTGTTACCGGACAGGATGGCAGTTATCTTGCCGAGTTCCTTCTGAAGAAGGGATATGATGTGCACGGAACGATCCGCCGTAATTCATCGGACTTCCGTGAAAGAATATCACACATTGAAGGAGAACCTAATTTCCATCTCCATTATACGGACATGACCGACTCGATGAGCATCAACAAGGTCATCAGGGAGGTCAAGCCGGACGAGATTTATAATCTCGCCGCCCAAAGTCATGTCCAGGTCTCTTTCGATGTGCCGGAATACACCGCCAATGCCGACGCGCTCGGAATTCTCCGGATCCTTGAAGCAGTCCGCGAGGCCGGTCTTGATAAAACGACAAAGGTATATCAGGCTTCTACTTCAGAGCTTTATGGTAAAGTCGAGGAGGTCCCCCAGAATGAGGATACTCCCTTCCATCCCTACAGCCCGTATGCTGTGGCCAAGCTCTATGGCTACTGGATCGTCAAGGAATATCGCGAGGCTTATGGAATGTTTTGCTGCTCCGGAATCCTCTTCAACCACGAATCGGAACGTCGCGGCGAGACATTCGTGACTCGCAAGATCACGCTTGCGGCCGCAAGAATCGCCCAGGGAAAGCAGGAAAAGCTTTATCTCGGGAATCTCTCTTCAATGAGAGACTGGGGTTATGCGCCGGACTATGTCGAGTGCATGTGGCTGATTCTTCAGCAGGAGAAACCGGAGGATTATGTGATTGCGACCGGTGAGCAGCATTCTGTCCGTGAATTCGCGACCCTCGCATTCAAAAATGCCGGCATCGAGCTCCGTTGGGAAGGTGAAGGCGAGAACGAAAAAGGAATTGATGTCAAGACAGGCAAGGTTCTTGTCGAGGTGTCTCCCGATTTTTATCGTCCGACAGATGTCGTCAACCTCCTCGGCGATCCCGCGAGAGCAAGAAAAAAACTCGGCTGGAATCCCCAGAAGACTTCATTCGAGGAACTCGTCAGCAAAATGGTCAAGAATGACATGGCGAAGGTAGCCGTCGAGCGTGCCGGTGAGAATGTGCGCACGAATCTGGAGGAGTTTCTCGAAAAAGGTATCGTGAAATAATAAGAGTGGGAGAAAAAGGGGGAGCTTCATGTCGAAGGAGTAGGCGGGAACGGGGGCGCGAAGAGAGACGGGAATAGGGGACGTGAAGAGATCCTGAAGGGATCGTGAAGAGATTCTAAATAGAAAGAAGAGATGAATCTTATTCTCCTGTATGTCACAGTGGGTCTCGGACTCACAGGGTTTGTGGTCCAGCGGTCGAAATTTCTGACCGTTGTGATTTTCTTCTTCACATGGACCCTGATGTGGACAAAATATACCGCAGACTACAGAGCATACGAAGAAATCTACTTTCTGTCTGAATTCCGCGACGGCGGTTATGCGCTGCTGTGCATGATCGGCCGCTGGCTGGGACTGACGTTTTTTGAATTCTTCATGACATTAGGAGCCGTGGCTCTGTGGCTATATTGCAGGTTTACACTGAAATATGCCTATAAGAACTCGCTGGTGGCCGCGCTCTACATGCTGACCATCTCGCTTTTCGATCTGGTCCAGTTCCGGAGTTTCCTCGCTTTTGCGATTGTCCTGTCGTTTCTCCCGTGTCTGTTCAACCCGGACAGGAACAAGATCATCCTCTATGTCATAGGGGTGGTGATAGCGACGACCATTCATCTGACGATGTGTTTCTATATCGGTTTTGTCTTCATGAACAAGTATTGGTACACAATGCAGAATTTCAAGAAGATCATCGGTCCGTTGCTTCTTATTATAATCGCGTTCATAGTCGGTGCGGATTACTATATGGAAAGGGCAGAGACTCTGGCGGGACTATATAACAGGTCGGTTTCCAATCTCACGAAATGGATGGTGACTCTCATGCTGGTCGGCAATGCGGTGTTCATACATCTCTGGCAGCGGAACGAAGTCACGCTTGAATTGAGCGCGAAGCAGAAGACTTTCGCGATGTCGAAAGGAAATGTGGTCACTCTCATGAACGTTGCGCTCATCGTGTTGCTCCCGGTCGCTTTACAGTCGATGACGGTCATGAGGCTTTATAAGTATATGGCAATCGTCAATTTCGCCTTCATCTCCTGTCACATGGCGAAATACACCAACTGGAGACTTTTGCCGCAGACACTGATAATAGGCCTGTATGGTGCGACTTATTTCGTCCTGTTCGTCATTATCCATGGAGTCTTCTTCATGCGTGGAGTGGGAAAACCGATCTTCATGACAAACTGTTTCTGGCCGAAAGTCATGGAATTATTTGGAGCCTGAAAATCTATGAAAGGAATTGTATTGGCCGGCGGAAGCGGAACCCGGCTGTATCCGATAACCAAGGGTGTCAGCAAACAGCTTCTTCCGATATATGACAAGCCGATGGTGTATTATCCTATTTCGGTCCTCATGCTGGCCGGAATCAGGGAAATACTGATTATTTCGACCCCCGAGGATCTTCCGGGTTTCCGCCGTCTTCTCGGAGACGGATCGAATATCGGTGTGCGTTTCGAATATGCGGAACAGCCGTCGCCCGATGGTCTCGCCCAGGCTTTCATAATCGGCCGCGAATTCATCGGGGATGATGCGGTCTGTCTCGTCCTGGGCGACAATATATTTCATGGGGCCGGATTCTCCCGCAAACTTCATGATGCGGTGAGGACAGCCGAAAAAGATAATCAGGCTACAGTCTTCGGTTACTGGGTCGATGATCCCGAGAGATACGGTGTGGCGGAATTTGACGCGAACGGAGTGTGTGTGTCAATTGAGGAAAAGCCGGCTCATCCCAAATCTCATTATGCGGTTGTCGGCCTTTATTTCTATCCCAACGATGTCGTCCGGATTGCTTCTGAAATCAAGCCCTCCGCCCGTGGCGAACTTGAGATCACCACAGTCAACCAGACCTATCTGTCCGACCATCGGCTGAGAGTTCAGAATCTGGGCAGGGGCTTCTCCTGGCTCGACACCGGTACGCACGATTCCCTTGCCGAAGCATCCATCTATGTCGAGGTGATCGAAAAACGGCAGGGACTGAAGATCGCCTGTCTCGAAGGTATCGCCTACCGTCTCGGCTGGATTGATGAAGAGACAATGAGGCGAAATGCGGAACCGATGAAGAAAAATCAATACGGGCAGTATTTGCTGAAGGTAATAGACGAACTGAAAAACTACCCGTCAGAAATAATTAACGAATAGAGAATCACGAATATAGAACCAATGGAAAAAGAGGCAAAGATTTATGTCGCCGGACATCGCGGAATGGTTGGCTCAGCCATCTGGCGTGCGCTCGAGCGTGCGGGATATAAAAATCTGATCGGGCGGACCCACAAGGAACTCGATCTCCTGTCGCAGGCCGAAGTTGAAAAATTCTTTGAGACGGAGAAACCGGATTATGTGTTCCTCGCGGCGGCCAAGGTCGGCGGAATCATGGCCAATTCCGAGGCCCCGGCAGACTTCATGTATCAGAACATGATGCTCGAGATGAACGTAATCAACGCCGCCTGGCGCCATGGAGTCAAGAAACTCCAGTTTCTCGGCTCTTCCTGCATTTATCCGCGTCTCGCTCCGCAGCCGATGACCGAAGACTGCCTCTTGACATCTTCTCTCGAACAGACGAACGAGGCATACGCCCTCGCGAAGATTTCGGGTCTCAAATATTGCGAATATCTCAACCGGCAGTACGGAACGGATTATATCTCTGTGATGCCGACAAACCTGTATGGCCCCAATGACAATTATCATCCCACGCGTTCTCATGTCCTCCCGGCCCTGATCAGACGCTTTCACGAAGCGAAAGAGGCCGGACTCCCGAGTGTCACCTGCTGGGGTGACGGATCGCCCTTGAGGGAGTTCCTCTATGTTGATGATCTCGCCGACCTCTGCCTCTTCCTCATGGAAAACTACAGCGGAAACACAACCGTCAATGCCGGAACGGGCGAGGAACTGACAATCCGTGAACTGACAGAACTCGTCGCAAAAGTTGTCGGATATGAAGGAAAGATAGAGTGGGACACCTCGAAACCCAATGGAACACCGCGCAAGTTGCTCGACGTTTCACGGTCTCACGATATGGGGTGGCACCACAAGACCGAACTCGAGGAGGGTATCCGTCTGTCATATCAGGACTTTCTGAAAAATAAAGACAAATGGAGCTGATCGAAACCGGCATCGAAGGTCTTTATATCCTCGAGCCTAAGGTCTTCGGCGATTCGAGAGGGTATTTTTTCGAGAGTTACAGCAAGCGGGAATTCACCCGTCTGACAGGTCTCGATATAGATTTCGTCCAGGACAACCAGAGCTGTTCCACAAGGGGAGTGGTCCGCGGGCTCCACTTCCAGAAAGGAGAGGATGCCCAGGCAAAGCTTGTCTCCGTTGTCGAGGGCGAGGTGCTTGATGTCGTGGTCGATCTCCGTCCCGGATCGGAGACTTTCGGCAGACATTATTCCGTTCTCCTGTCGGGAGAAAACAAAAGGCGTTTCTTCATTCCCCGTGGATTCGCCCATGGATTTTCCGTGCTTTCCGACATGGCCGTTTTTCAATATAAGTGTGACAATTACTATGCTCCGCAGTCCGAGGGTGCGATCGCATGGGATGATCCGGATCTCGCCATCGACTGGATGCTCCGGCCCGAAGAAGTTGTGGTGTCGGCGAAGGACTCAGCACATCCCGGGATGAAGGAACTGTTCCCCGATTGGAAACCTGAGGGAAAACAGACCATATAGTCACCGGGTTTCTGCAAGGCACTATCCCACTAACCAGATCAAGATCCATGAAGAACATAATGATCACCGGGGGCGCAGGTTTCATCGGAAATCATGTCGTGCGCCTTTTCGTCAACAAATATCCCGGCTACAGAATAATCAATGTAGACAAACTGACCTATGCAGGCCATCCCGCGACCATCCGTGATCTTGAAGGCAAACCGAACTACGTCTTTGAGAAAGCCGACATCTGCGATCTCGATGCGATGCGCCGGCTGATCGCCAAGTATGAGATCGACGGAATAATCCACCTTGCGGCAGAAAGTCACGTTGACCGTTCGATCGAGGATCCGTTCGTCTTTGCCAGAACGAACGTCATGGGGACACTCGCGCTGCTTCAGGCGGCACGGGAACGTTGGGAGAGCCTTCCCGAGGGTTATGAAGGGAAGAGGTTTTATCATATATCGACCGATGAGGTCTACGGTGCGCTCGAACTGACGGCTCCCGAGGGTGTGGAGGCACCGTTCAGCACCAAGGCATCGCGTGAAAGCGGAAAAGCATACGGAGAAGAATTCTTCACTGAAGAAACTCCCTACAGGCCTCATTCCCCCTATAGTGCGTCAAAGGCTTCGAGCGATCATTTTGTCCGGGCCTATCATGACACATACGGAATGCCGACCGTGATCACCAATTGCTCGAACAACTACGGACCCTATCAGTTCCCGGAGAAGCTGATTCCTCTGTTCATCAACAATATACGTCAGAGAAAACCGCTTCCTGTCTATGGCAGAGGGGAGAACGTCCGCGACTGGCTTTTTGTCGAGGATCATGCGCGGGCAATCGATCTGGTTTTCCACAAAGGGGAAATAGCAGAGACTTATAATATTGGCGGATTCAACGAGTGGAAGAACATAGACCTGATCAGGGTCATGATCCGGACTGTCGACAGAATTCTGGGAAATCCCGAAGGGTATTCGGACGAACTGATCACTTATGTGACAGACCGGAAAGGACATGATCTGCGATATGCGATCGACAGCCGCAAGATTCAGCGGGAACTCGGATGGGAACCCTCCCTGCAGTTTGAGGAAGGGATAGAGAAAACAGTGCGCTGGTATCTTGAGAACGAGGATTGGATAAACGAAGTCAGCGGTAAAAAGTGAACGGTCCGAAGGTAGACATACTTCTTGCGACAAGAAACGGTGAACGGTTTGTCAGGGAGCAGATCGGGTCATTGCTCGGGCAGACCTATGGAAATTTCCGGATCCTTGTTCATGATGACGGTTCGCAGGACGCAACAGTCTCTATACTGAGAGAGTTGGCCGACCGGGATTCAAGAATCAGGATCGTGGACGACGGAATCCGCTCCGGAAGCGCACAGAAGAACTTCCTTCACCTCCTGAAATATTCAGATGCCCCGAGAGTCATGTTCTGCGATCAGGACGATGTCTGGTTCCCGGATAAGATCGAGAAGATGATCAAGGCGGCCTCCGCACTGCCTGAGGATGTGCCCGGGGTTGTCTACAGCCGGGCGAACTATTGGAATCCCGAGAAAGGAACCTTAGGACAGACATGGAAAAAATTTCCGAAGAATCTCCAGCAGTTCCTGACCCAGAAGGCCGCCGTCCAGGGGTCGGCTTCGATGTTCAATCCGAAGGCAAGGGAGATGATGCTTGCGTATGACGGTTTCGTGGTGATGCATGACCACTTGCTCGCACTTGTGACATATACGTTCGGCCGTGTGATCACGATGCCGGATGTGCTGATGAATTACCGTCAGCACGATTCGAATGTAACCGGCAACAGCGACGAAGCGAAGGGGAGAGCCGCCTGGATTCTCTCCAAGCTCACCGGCATGAAACCTGTGATGGGGCGCCGGACGCTGAAGGCGGTGAGGGAGTTCTTCGATACCTTCGGATCAGAGATGACAGCAGACAAGAGAAGGATATTCGAAGAATTTTTCAAGCTCGAGGATATGTCGAGGTTCGGACGCGCCCTGTCGGCTTTCAGAAACGGATTCGCACGTGACGGCTCGGTCTCCAAGCTTGCCCTCAAGTTGCTCCTGACCGATTATCTTCCCGTGAAGTATTAGACCCCAGTGGCTCTGAAATTTTATGAGATGGGGTCTTAGACCTCACGGAAGCCGTTGCTTCAATTTCTCTCCAGACCTATTTCCCAATGCGAATATTGCACGTTATCTCATCTCTCGAAATCGGAGGAGCACAGAAGCTTCTTTCGGAACTTCTGCCCGCGCTGAAACGTCAGGGAGATGAGGTCGAACTGCTTGTCTACAAGCGGAACCATAACTACCTCGAAAAAAGAATCGAAGATGCGGGAATCAGAATACGCTCCCTCGATGCGGACCGTATCCGGTCATTGGACATAATTCCCACACTGAGAAAAGCAATCAAGGGATATGACCGGGTTCATGTCCATCTTTTCCCGGTCCTTTATCAGGCGGCCATCGCCGCGATGGGTACGAACCAGAAGCTCTACTATACCGAACACTCCACGACTAACCGCAGACGCAACATCAAACTGATGAAGACGATCGAGAAGAACGTCTACGGCAGATACCGGAGGATTGTCGCAATCAGTGATGCAACGCGCGATTCGCTTGTCGGTTGGCTCGGGGAAAAACACCGGGAACGGGTGGTCACCATTGAGAATGGCCTGAATCTCGGAATGTTGCGTGGCGCAGAGCCTTCCCCGCAGTTCCCGAACCAGCGGTATGTACTGATGGTATCACGCTTCGTCCCTTCCAAAGACCAGGAGACGCTGATAAGGGCTATTCCACTTATCAAGGACAAAGACATTCTGTTCTTCTTCGCAGGGGACGGCGAGACATTGGAGAAATGCCATGCGCTCGCGCGCAGAAAAGGGGTGGAGAACAGGTGTGTATTCCTCGGTAACCGCGATGATGTCCCTCAGCTTATGGCAGGCTCTGTCATGGGTGTTCAGGCATCGAAATGGGAGGGCTTCGGACTGACCGCGGCCGAATTCATGGCTGTCGGCAAACCGGTGTTGGGTTCCGACGTCGAGGGCCTCAGGGATGTGATAGGTGACAGAAGATTTCTGTTTGAAGCCGGAAACCATCGTCAGTTAGCGGCATTGATAGACAGGACGCTTGAAAACCCGGAACTGCCGGAAACGGATCTTGAGCGCTTCGACATCGACAGAATGGCCGCACAATACAGGACAATGTATCTTCAGTAACCAATCTGACAACCACTCACGCAGTAGGTTATAGTTATATTGCTGGGCTGACGCGCACGAGAGCATGGCTCATTAGTTGCGGAAGACTTCGGCAAGGATTTCGGGACATTTCAGATTTCCGAGTCCGGGATAGTGAATGGAATAGTATCGCAAAAGCATCGACAGGATATGGCGCCGCTCGTCCGCTGAAAAACGGAACCGGGCGGCGTTTCGCATTGTCATGCGTGAGAGCGCAGGGACAGCCGAAGCCTCAGCAGGGGTCAGACAGTCCCGGTGGAGGGGCCTTTCAGCAGTAAATTCTCCGCCGCGCATGTCGAACCAGTCGCCTTTCTGCCAGCCTTCGAGATTGGGGAATACACCCATGTGGGCAAGAAGGCCGATGAGGAATGCAATGTGCATGTTGGCGCATCCGGAAGCCGGGCATCGGTCAATGGCAGCCACACATGATTTGACGTAGTCATAAAGGGAAGAGTCCGGAGCGGCGGACCGCATCATTTTTTCGAGAAATTCCTGAATGAAGAGCGTCAGCGCCTGTTTGACCGGATTGAAATAGATGTTCCTCCAGGCGAAGGGTGTCGAGAACCGGCCGAGCGTCACAAGTTCTTTGGTCGGCACGATCCGGACGTCAGCCTCAATGACGGCGAGGGGCAGTAGACGCGCGTTTCTGAGCCTTGCGCCTTTTCCGTTTCCGGCAGGAGAAAGAAGGGCCATGCGTCCCCGTTCGCGGGAGAAGACCGTGACGACATTATGTCTGTCGCTGTGGCGGATGACTCCGAGGACTATCGCTTCGATCTTTTCAGTCATTTTCTCAAATTTTTCTTTTCAGTAAGCGTTGGGAGAGTCTGCCGTCGATTTCTCACAATAACCGATTTCTCACAATAAAACGAAACAAGGATATGAGGCGAAAAAAAAGCCCGGTCCGCAGCTTCCTGACTGCCGGCCGGGCCTTCTATGTGGTGCGGATTATTCGGCTTTGCCTTCAGATCCGAGTACGTTGATGATTTTGTGCTTGTAGAGTTTCTCCATCTCGTCGCGGGCCGGACCGAGATATTTGCGGGGGTCAAACTCCTCGGGCTTCTCGTTGAAGATCTTGCGGACAGCTGCAGTCATTGCCAGACGGCTGTCAGAGTCGATGTTGATCTTGCAGACATCCATCTTGGCTGCCTTGCGGAGCTCTTCCTCGGGAATTCCGATTGCGTCGGGGAGCTTGCCGCCGTTTTCGTTGATGATGTCGACATACTCCTGGGGAACTGAAGAAGAACCGTGGAGAACGATGGGGAAGTCGGGAAGCTTGGCCTCAACTGCCTCGAGGACCTCGAATGCGAGGGGTGGGGGAACGAGACGGCCGGTCTTGGGGTCGCGTGTGCACTGGGCCGGAGTGAACTTATAAGCACCATGGGATGTGCCGATTGAGATCGCGAGAGAATCACATCCTGTGCGCTCTACGAATTCGATTACCTCTTCAGGATCGGTATATGTGTGGTGGTCGGAAGAAACCTCATCCTCCACGCCGGCAAGAACGCCGAGCTCACCTTCAACAGTGACATCATATTTGTGGGCGTAGTCAACCACTTTCTTTGCCAGCTCGACATTCTCTTCGAAGGGGAGATGTGAACCGTCGATCATGACAGAAGAGAAACCGTTGTCGATACAGTCCTTGCAGAGC
>CAYMTQ010000064.1:0-11909 GCA_964393395.1 uncultured Sangeribacter sp. | reverse complement strand
ATTAATAATCAACGCTTTAAATTCCCCCAACAGACGTCGGAGAAAAAAATTTTTACATGGTACCTAAAAATTTTTAGTACTATGTATTGCATGGTACTAAATTTTTGTCTAACTTTGCACCGTCGATGAGAGACATCACGTTATCTCACGTCGCCAAAACAAACATTCAACATTCAAACATTCAACGCCCGGGTCGGGAAACCGACCTTTCAACAAACAAAACCAATGAAAACGCAATCTTCACTTCTTTCGGTACTGCTCGCAGGAATACCCTGCATCGCATCGGCCGTCGCCACGGAAAGCAATGCTTCTTCACAGGATGTCTCTCCTGAGATTGAGAAAATCGAACAAAACGTGAGAGAAGAAGCGGTGACTGACTCGCTTGCAACCTATGACATGCTCGACGACTTGGTCGTAGAGGCTGTGCGCCCGGTGATCAAATCGGACGGAGCGACAACCACATTCTCGGTCGACGAAGACCCGTCCTCAAAGGGTCAGACTGTTCTTGAGGTTCTCCGCCGGGTACCCGGAGTCACAGTCGACGGACAAGACAACATTCTCGTTCAGGGAAAATCCGACTATAAGATATATGTCAATGGACGTGAAGAGCCGATGCTTTCACAGAACGCGTCGCAGATTCTAAAGTCGATGCCTGCATCGGCCATTTCAAAAATCGAGGTCATGACTGACCCGGGTGCGAAATTTGACGCCGAGGGAACAGCAGGAATCCTCAATCTTGTCACGGAGAGAAAGCAGTCAAAGGATGGATATTCCGGTAATGTATCTGCCTCAGGGTCAGTCGCTGACTATAACACAGCGGCTTTCGTAACCGGGAAAATAAACAAGGTCACCGCTTCAGCCAACATCGTTTATGCAGGCAACAACGGACTTGAACGTAGAAGCCTGCAGGAAGGAATATATGAGTATGCAGGCGGGGAAAAGCTCAGAGAGATACATCACCAGAAACCTAACTATAATCTCGGACAGGGCGGATATAAGGTATCATGGGAACCCGACAGCCGCAATCTCTTCACGACATCGCTCGACGTCACACTGATGCGGGCCAAGATAAAGGACAACCGGCAGCACAATCTCATGACAGCTTCCGACGGATCCACGATCTGGGAGAGCGAACAGACAGTCGGGGCAGTGATCAACCGATCATCAATCAATGCAGATCTCAGCTATCAGCACAATTTCGATGATGCCGGCCATCTGATTGTGGGCTCTTACGCTTTCAACTACTCAGACAACGGAATGGACTTCAACTGGTTCTACAGTATGCAGGACGGAGTTTCCAATCCCTGGGCAACGAGATCATCTTCGGCCGACATCACCCGTCAGCACACGGCTCAGATCGATTACACGAATCCCTTCAAATCTGACCGGCACAAACTCGAGGCCGGAATCAAGGGCATTTTCCGAAGAAACAGCGGATATGGCCGGCAATCGACCGCACTCAACGAGGGTGACCCGTTCATCAATAATCCATCTTTCGAGACTTCGGTCTCCCAGTTTCAGGATATACTCGCAGCATACGCATCCTATTCCTTCACTTCAGAAAAATGGAGCGCTCGCGCCGGTGTCAGATACGAGAACACCCGTATGGGAATCAAAAGCCATGATTCCAACAGCATCGACTTCACTTCCCGTCTGAATGATGTCGTCCCGAATGCTTCGGTAACATACAGTTTCGGACCGGCCTCCAATATCCGGCTGGCATACTCGATGAGAATTTCACGCCCGACGATTGAACAGGTGAATCCTTTCCGCAAAGAGTTAGGAAACAAGATTCAATTCGGCAATCCCGACCTTTCGAGCGAACGCCTGAATACCGTCTCACTCACATATACCTCTTTCGGCCGTGTCGTCGGAGGCAATATCGGAGTGGAATACTCGAACACCTCCAATTCGATCGAGACCATTATGGGTGTCGACGGAATCAACCGGACTGAAACATACATGAACTCCGGCACAAACAGAGCTTTCCGCATCAATGGTTTCTTCAACTGGTCGATCATGAACAATATGTCACTCTCCTTGGGCGGAGATGCGGAATATAAAGACATGCGGGCTCCTGGACTCGGTTATAAGAACAGCGGATGGTCCGGAAACCTGAACGCAAACTGGAACTGGCGTCTCGACAATGTTGCCAATTTCGGAGCTTTTGGAGGATGGGGCGGTCGCTCGATACTTCTTCAGGGAACGGCCAGCTCATGGAACTATTACGGAGTGTCAGTCGGTCGCGACTTTCTTAAAGGGAAAAACCTGAATGTCACGCTGAATGCCATGAGCTTCATCAAGCCTGTGAAATCATATAAGAATATCCAGAAGACAGAAGGACTGAACACAACCAATATCTGGACAAGCAATCAATGGCGGATCGGTGTATCGGTTACATGGAGCTTCGGCTCACTTCACACCAATGTCAAAGAGACCGCGGCCGATCTGAGCACGGATGACATCAAAGCTTCAAACAACAATAATCAGCAGGGAGGAATGGGAATATGATGGAAAAAGAAAACAGCAACATATCCTCACAAATGAGGAAAGGGATGTTGGAATACTGTGTACTTCTGACGCTCAATGAAAATGGCGCATGCTATCCCAACGACCTCATATCACGGCTCGCAGAAGTCCGGATGATCGTAGTCGAAGGAACAATCTATACGCTACTGAACAGACTCAAACGCGAAGGAAAACTCGAATATGAATGGCAGGAATCCCCTAAGGGGCCTCCGCGGAAATATTACAAACTGACAGAAACCGGCCATAAGGCACTCAACGAAATGTCGGCTGTATGGGATGAGCTATCCTTCGCCGTCACATCACTCAGAATCGGAAAACTTCCGCTGAACGGGACTGAGGAATCCTGAACATAACTGGCCCGAAAACCAATATCTGAATAACCCAAAACAATTCACCTATCATGATCAAGAAGACATTCAATATAAATCTCTCAGGCATTCAGTTCGTAATCGACGACGATGCCTACACACTTGCCAACAACTATCTCGACGCTATCGAGCACCTGCTTCAGGATCCGGAAGACAGAACCGAGCTCATTTCGGACATCGAGAGCCGGATGGCCGAACTGCTGATGCTTGGACTGGAGGAAAACAACGGAACGATAGTCACGCTTCCGATGGTCGAGAACGTAATCTCCAGAATAGGACAGCCGAACGATTTCATCGAAGCTGAACCGGAAACGGAAGAAAAACCGAGCTCAGTTCCCGAGCCTGACGAGGCGGCGAGCCGTCCCACACCCCCTCCCTACTCCCAGCCGGCTTCGGTGAAGATGCGCCGACGGTTGTTCCGCGACCCTCGCAATGCCATCTTCGGAGGCGTATGTGCCGGAATCGGCCACTATTTCAACATCGACCCGGTCTGGATCAGGCTCATCTTCGTTCTGCTTGCCCTCGGAACCTTGGATATCGCCTCTTTCACAACTATGGCCTTCATCTATATCCTCCTCTGGATCATCATTCAGCCGGCTGAGACCCCGGCTCAGCGGATGCAGATGCTCGGTGAGGCTCCAACTCTCGGAAACATCGGACGTTCAGTCACTAATGAAAACGGACGCAAAGAAAACGAGAACTATGGAGATGAATCCAACTTCATGCAGAGATTCTCGAAAGTGCTCCACAATATCGGCAGAGGAATCATGCTTTTCCTCGGCGTGATAGCCATTCCCCTCTCAATCGGCCTCGTTGTCGGAATACTCGGAATCATTTTTGTTCTCATAATGTTTGCCACGGGGAATTATCTCGGAATGGCCGACGCGATTCCCGACAGGGAAACGATTCTCGGACTGTGGACCGGACTCGGAGTATGCGTTACAATCCTCATTCCATCCTTCCTCTGCATCTGGTATCTGATCAAGGCCATAAAACCCACTGCAAAAATGTCGCGCACCTGCGAGATCATCCTCGCCATCATCTGGACGATTGCCTTTGTCTTCACATCTGTCTGTGTCGCAATTCTCGGCTGGGGAGGAGACATCAACACCATTATATGATAACTCAAAATAGATAAAGCGGAGGTTCTCAACTCCAAGCGTCCACATCACAAATCATTATCAGCGGCTGACAAATCATCAATTTGATCAGTCGTTGATTTTTTTGTATCTTTGCAAATATCAAAGTTGATTCATTTATATGGGATTTTTCAAGAAACTTTTCTCCAAGGAGAAGAAAGAGAAACTCGACACAGGTCTCCAGAAAACCAAAGAGGGTGTCTGGAGCAAGATATCACGCGCTGTCGCCGGCAAAAGCAAGGTTGATGATGAAGTTCTGGATAACCTTGAGGAGGCTTTCATCACGAGCGATGTCGGTGTCGACACAACTTTGAAAATCATCGAAAGACTTGAAGAAAGGGTTGCCCGCGACAAATATGTCGGAATGGACGAGCTGAACGATATTCTCTGTGAGGAAATCTCAGACCTTCTTGTGAAACCTACCGCAGCGGGAAGTGACGAAGAAGAACTTGATGACTTCCAGATCAGGAAATCCGCCGATCCATACGTGATTCTTGTCGTGGGAGTCAACGGTGTCGGCAAGACAACCACGATCGGCAAGCTCGCCCACCAATATAAAGAGGCCGGCAACAAAGTCGTTCTCGGAGCCGCCGATACCTTCAGGGCCGCCGCTATCGAACAGCTCGATATCTGGGGAGAGCGCGTCGGAGTTCCTGTCATCAAACAGAAAATGGGTTCTGATCCCGCCGCCGTAGCCTTTGACACGCTTTCATCGGCCAAGGCTAACGGAGCCGACGTCGTGATCATCGATACTGCCGGACGACTCCACAACAAGAAAGGGCTGATGGACGAACTGACGAAAATCAAGAAAGTAATGAAACGTGTCTGTCCCGATGCGCCTAACGAAGTTCTTCTTGTCCTTGACGGATCAACGGGCCAGAATGCATACGAACAAGCCCGTCAGTTCACAGCCGCAACTGATGTCAACTGTCTGGCTGTCACAAAACTTGACGGAACAGCCAAAGGGGGTGTCGTGATCGGAATAAGCGATCAGTTCCAGATTCCCGTGAAATACATCGGAATCGGAGAGGGAATGTCAGATCTTCAGATCTTCCGCCCCGAAGAATTTGTCCGATCCCTTTTCGGCGGCGCAGCCAAATAACAAAAACCCTCCATGAGCAAGAGAAACGCAGGGAGCGGATATGTTCCCGGCCTCATAAATGTTTATTCCCTCGGATGTTCGAAGAATCTGATTGATTCAGAACGTCTGATGAAGCGCCTCGAATCCAAAGGTTATGATATAGACTTCGAATCATCCGAGCCCTCCGGGGAATATGTCGTGATAAACACCTGCGGATTCATTCTCGACGCACAGCAGGAGTCGATCGATACCATTCTCAATATATCAGCACGCAAGGAGAGCGGAGAAGTCGGACGCATAGTCGTCATGGGATGTCTTTCGGAACGTTTCATGAACGAGATGAAAGAGAGTCTCCCTGAGGTAGACCTCTGGTATGGCAAGTTCGACTGGGACAATTTCGTCACCACTCTCCCCGACAGAACCGGTGAACCGGAATATAATGTGAAGGATTGGGAACGCACACTGACGACACCGGAATGGAGCTCATTTCTGAAAATATCGGAAGGGTGCAACAGATTCTGCGCCTTCTGCGCAATTCCATTGATCACCGGGCGTCACAAATCGCGTCCCAAAGAGGAGATTCTTGAAGAAGTCCGGAGCCTTGTCGCCGAGGGAGTCAAGGAGTTCAATATAATTGCGCAGGATCTCTCATCTTACGGAACAGACCTGTATGGGCGTCATGCGCTCGCCGAGCTCATAGACGAAATGGCCGATATCAAAGGTGTCGAATGGATCCGTCTGCATTATGCCTATCCTTCCGATTTTCCGACCGATATACTGGATGTGATGGCAAGAAGAGATAATGTCTGCAAATATATGGACATAGCTCTTCAGCATATTTCGGACAAAGTGCTCTCGAATATGCGGCGGCATATCACACGCGAAGAGACTTTGGAACTGCTGAGAACCATGCGTGAAAAGGTGCCCGGGTTAAAGATCCGGACGACGCTCATGGTCGGATTTCCCGGAGAAGGGGAACAGGAATTTCAGGAATTGCTTGACTTCGTCAAGGAAGCGAAGTTCGAGAGGATGGGGGCTTTCGCCTATTCAGAAGAAGAAGGAACATGGGGAGCGAATAATCTTGAGGATAATATTCCTCAGGAAGTCAAGCAGATGCGTCTCGACAAGCTGATGGAGGTCCAGCAGGAGATATCTGATGATCACAACCGCTCCATGATCGGTACTGTTGTCAAGGTACTGACAGAGGAGATGACGGAGGACGGAAGATATGCCGGACGCACTCAATGGGACAGTCCTGATGTAGACTGTCAGGTTATATTTTCATCTGATGAACCGGTTGAACCGGGAGAATTCGTCAATGTGCTTCTGAAGGACCATGACGAATTTGATCTATACGGAGAGAGGGCCGACTGATGAGACTGAAGAGACCGATGAGAATTGCATCAAGTCCGGATGCTTCCACATTCCTGCTCAGGATGCCATGGGAAAAAGAGGTGGAAATTCTCAATCTACGGAGGCTTTCAGACAAATTGACAGACGACTGTGTCGCTTGTCTTGGATTCGGAGAAAACAAATTCAAGGTTTACTCCGGGCGTCCTGCTGAAATGCCTGCCGAACTTCCCCTTTTCTTTCCACCCGATCCGGCTCCGGCAGCCACTTTGAGAGCTGACTATGACCATGCCGTCTCTGCCTACATTGACTTTCTGAAGAAACTGGAAACTGAAGGGACCGAAGGAAAGATTGTCGGAGCACGGGTTCTCATTTCATCTCCCGAAGCCCGAAGATCTGAAATATTCTCGCACCTCAGGAGGCTCTATCCCCACGCTTTCGTTTTCTATCTTTCCACACCGGAAACAGGAACATGGATCGGAGCAAGTCCCGAACTGCTTCTCCGCCGGGATGGAGACAGTTTACACACCATTTCGTTGGCCGGCACACGTCCTGCAGGTTCCGATTGCGAATGGGACATCAAGAACATCCGGGAACAGGCTATGGTCACTGAATTTATCTGCGATACTCTCGTCAAACACGGCCTGAAGCCTCAACAAGGCCCGACAGGAACAAGAATTGCGGGACCTGTCGAGCATCTGGCAACTGAAATAACATGTTCTGTCCCTGATGATTTCTCACTCGATGATGCGGCCAGTCTGATAATAGAGCTCTCACCCACCCCGGCGCTCTCGGGACTTCCACGTGAAGAGGCGATAAGGATGATCAGTTCCAATGAAACATTCAAAAGGCATCTTTACGGGGGATGTATCGGCCGGGTGAAAAGTCCGGACTGCTGGTGCTTTTTCGTCAATCTGCGCTCGGCACTTCTGACTTCAAAAGGAACATGCCTTTATGTCGGCGGAGGAGTGACAGCACTTTCCGATCCCGTCAGGGAATGGGAGGAGACAGAACTGAAAGCTGTAACCCTCCTGAAGGTTTTCTCACCGCAGAGCATACGCGTTCCGGGCGAATCAGCGCCACCAATCAAAATCGGAAGATGGAAAAGACGACGCAAAAGATACTGATGTTATAGAATAATGTTATATAGCATTTTGAGATATATTTTTAATGTTAAACATTAAAAATTTTAGGTAATACCATGTTTAATTCAAGTTTTTGTGCTAATTTCGCGACAACATTCCGAAGTGTTGTGCGACCGGAACGAATAACGGATAGCACGACTTCAAAATGAGTGAAGGTATGTCAAAAATGAACAAGACATATATTAATCTGCTCTGTGTCCTGATTCTCGGGTTGCTGGCCGTAAAGGTTATGGTACCGTTGATGTCGATCAGCACATCATCCTTCATCGGCAATCACAATCACGAACTGACCGACACCCACACGCCGTTTATCTCCGGATTTTCAGCAAATCCGAAGGTTTCATTTACTCCGACCGACACGATCACCTTTGAGTCGGGCAAGAGCTATCCCGTGATTACGAGGGAGATAAGTCTTTTCGTTCCGGACAAGAATATTCCGGATTGGGTCAGAATAGCCTCGGGGCTGTCTTATCTTGCTTCCGCGCTTGTCATGCTCTTCGGATTTTATGAGTTCATTCGCTTCATCGTGAATATAAACCGGAGCCGGATATTTGTGCGTGACAATATCCGACGGCTTCTTCTGTTCGGATGGGCATTGATTGCCTGCGCCGCAATAATGGTTATCGCCGGAGTTGCGGAATCCTCACTTGTCGGGAGTCTGAAAGCAGTTTACGCCGGCAGATCGCTTCATGCGGTCTGGGACTTTCCTTGGAGCACACTCCTGATCGGACTCGTAGCCCTGCTTATGGCCCGCGTATGGTCACGAGGCATCTCCCTCAGGGAAGATCATGACCTGACAATCTGAACCTCACTCCAACCACTCATCTCCTCATCCATCTTTAGTAAGGGCATACCTCAAAATAAATGAGAGGAACCCTCAAAAACCGATAATAGAAAAAAACCAAATAAATGTCTATCGTTGTCAACCTGGACGTCATGATGGCCAAACGCAAAGTCAGTCTCGGACAGCTCGCCGAGACCATTGGCACATCGGCCCCGAATCTCTCGATTTTGAAAACCGGGAAAGCTCGCGCAATCAGGTTCTCGACCCTCAACAATATCTGCCGGGCTCTCAACTGCACACCTGCGGATATTCTCGAATACGTTCCCGATCCTGAAGGCACATCTGAAGAGCCCGACGACGATGGATAAATTTTCCGTTAACATTGAGTCCGTCTTTCAACGGACTTAAACAAACATAAGAAGAATAACTGACATTCTACTAATCTGCATATATGAAAACAATTGCTTCCCTAATTCTCGCCGGTATCGCCCTGACGGCGGTTTCCGCACAGGCGGAAGAGCATCTCTACAGCCTGAATGCCGGAGGAATAGACAACACTGTTTCTCCCGGAGCTGACTTTTATCATCATGTAAACCACGGCTGGATGAAGGATCACCCCCTGACACCTGCCTATTCACGCTACGGACAGTTCAACGTTCTTAACGACTCGAGCAACAACCGCGTCCGCAGAATCGTCACAAACCTCGCTTCTTCGAATCCTTCACGCGGAACCAACGCTTTCAAGGTTGCCACAATCTATGAGCAGGGAATGGATTCAGTCCGCCGCAATGCCGAGGGTGCGAAACCCATCAAGGCGATTCTCGACAAGATCGAGTCAACGACTCCCGACGGCATGGAGGATCTCTTCATCCTCATGCACAAGGAATACAGCGCACCGCTGATCGGCGTCGGCCCCCAGGAAGATCTTGCGAACAGCAACGTCTATGCCATGTACGTCGGCAACGGTCAGATGACACTCGGTGACAAAGACTATTATCTCGGAAAGGACAAGCGCAACAAAGAGGTTCGCGATGCATACGCCCGTCTGATCCAGACTCAGATGCAGAACGCCGGCTATTCGAAGAAGGATGCCAAGCGTATCATGCAGAATGTGATGAAGATCGAGACTCTGATGGCAGACTCTGCTCTGTCTAAAGAGGAGAGCCGCAACATCCCCGCTCTTTACAATCCGCGCACTCTCGACGATCTGAAGACTTCTTATCCCAATTTCCCCTGGGACAGATTCTTCATCGAGACAATGAACATCCCGGCTCCCGAGATGGTGATCGTCACCGAACTCCGTTCTGCGGCACAGGCAAACAAGCTATATGCCTCGCTGACCGACCGTGAGAAAAAAGACCTTTATCTCTGGCAGATCGTCAACAGCGCCTCTTCTTATCTGAGCGACGACTTCTCGAATGCAAACTTTGAATACTCCAAAGTCAAGAATGGAGTCAAGGAGATGCACCCCCGTTGGAAACGTTCGCTCGGAACGACCGAAGACCTTCTCGGCGAAGCAGTAGGCGAACTTTATGTTGGCGAATATTTCCCCGAGTCCTCCAAGACCTACATGATCGGCCTTGTTGACAACCTGAAGAACGCTCTTGCGAAACACATCATGCATCTTCCCTGGATGTCTGACGACACCAAGGTCCAGGCGATCAAGAAACTGAACCACATCACTGTGAAGATCGGTTATCCCGACAACTGGAAAGACTATTCTGATCTTGAGATAAACCCCGAACTCTCATACTGGGACAACGTCCACAACGCACATGTATGGCACAACCAGCAGCAGCTCAACAAATGGGGCAAGCCTGTTGACCGTACTGAATGGGGCATGTATCCTCAGCAGATCAACGCCTATTACAATCCGGTCTTCAACGAGATCGTATTCCCTGCCGGAATCCTCCAGGCTCCCTTCTTTGATCCCAATGCGTCGGATGCAGAGA
The DNA here is from genome assembly GCA_964393395.1 of uncultured Sangeribacter sp. GTDB lineage: Bacteria > Bacteroidota > Bacteroidia > Bacteroidales > Muribaculaceae > Lepagella. Next base: position 1,561 of record CAYMTQ010000064.1, on the reverse strand, counting down.
ACTATGGTGGTATCGGTGTCGTGATCGGTCACGAGCTGACTCACGGATTCGACGACCAGGGCTGTAACTTCGATGCTGACGGAAACATGATCAACTGGTGGGCTGAAGAAGACGCAATCGCTTTCAGCAACCTCACCAACGGTCTCGTCGAGCAGTTCAACGAGGTAGAGGTTCTTCCCGGCCTGAATGCAAACGGAGCCTTCACACTCGGTGAGAATATTGCCGATCAGGGTGGTCTCCGTGTGGCGATGACTGCGTTCCTTGATTCTCAGAAAAAGAAAGGAGTCGACGTAAATTCAGAAGAAGCAAAAATCGACGGCTTCACTCCCGCGCAGGTTTATTATATGAACTACGCCAATCTCTGGGCTCAGAATATCCGTGACGCCGAAATGCGCACTCTGACAACCGATGACCCCCACTCTCTCGGAGTGAACCGCGTGAATGTATCTCTCAGAAACCTCGAACCGTTCTTCGAAGCCTTCGGAATCACATCTTCAGATCCCCTGTGGCGTCCCGAGACTGAACGCGTCATCATCTGGTAATCTGATAGGAACTGTACTAAAACGACCAATGAATAATGAAGCCGGACTCAAACGAATCCGGCTTCATTATTATTTTAAGGCACTTATATACAAAGGTACACCAAGTATAATACACCGTCAACGAAAATAGCAAAAAAGTTGTTCTCTTCATAGAAACACATAGTTTGTGCAATATGGAGAGAATGGGTGGCATACTTAACTTTATGACGGCGTTCCCTGATGAGGGAAGTTGTGTACGTTATTTTGAGAATTTAAGGTGGGGTGGCAAGGTGGTCTCTCCATTCGATGAGACTTCCAAAGTATATAAGTGCAAAAACGGAAAGTATAAGTGTCGGAATACCGGCAAGTATTTTGATGTGAAGACGGGTACTGTATTCGCAAGCACTAAGTTACCTTTGCGTACTTGGGTATTTGCCATTTTCTTGTTCATAGCGCATAAACGAGGTGTTTCTTCTTGTCAGCTTGCTCGGGATTTGGGTGTCACTCAGAAGACAGCATGGAATATGTTGCATAAGATCCGCTCTTTCATGAAGTCTCTCAATCATCAGCCTATCTCTGGTGATACAGAAATTGATGAGGCTTTTGTGGGTGGGAAGAATAAGAACAGGCATAAAGATAAGAAAGTGGAGAAGTGTCAGGGCCGTAGCTATAAGGATAAGGTTCCTGTATTCGGAATGCTTCAGCGCAACGGCCATGTTGTAGCTATGGTGGTACCGGACACTAAGGCATCGACTTTGGAACCGTTAATCCACAGATATATAGGAAAGAACTCTAATGTATTTACTGACGGTTGGGAGTACAAGGGACTCGATAAGGACTACAGGCAGTTTTCTGTTGACCATAGCAGAAGTTTCTATGGGGAGACTATCGTAAGTGGTGAAGGAGAGATAATCTATGTAAATACGAACGGTATTGAGAATGTTTGGTCACATTTCAAGCGTATGATATTCGGAACTTACTATAAGGTCAGCAAGAAGCACATGCAACGGTATGTTGACGAGTTTGTGTTCAGATTTAAT
>CAYMTQ010000063.1:0-12047 GCA_964393395.1 uncultured Sangeribacter sp. | reverse complement strand
ACAAGAAGCAGTCAGGCGGCTCAGGTCAGTTCGGTGAGGTTCATCTGATCATCGAGCCTTATACAGAGGGCATGCCTGAACCGGACGGCTACAAGTTCGGCAATCAGGAATTCAAGCTCAAGGTTCGCGACAAACAGGAGCTTCCTCTCGAATGGGGCGGAAAACTGATGGTCTACAACTGCACCGTCGGAGGTTCTATCGATGACCGTTTCATCCCCGCTATCGTCAAGGGTCTGATGGACCGCATGGAACAAGGTCCTCTGACAGGATCATACGCCCGAGACGTCCGTGTGATGATCTATGACGGAAAGATGCATCCGGTTGACTCCAACGAAATTTCATTCCGTCTGGCAGGCCGTAATGCCTTCTCGCAGGCCTTCCGCGAGGCTAAACCGAAGATCCTCGAACCTATCTATGATGTCGAGGTGCTCGTTCCTTCCGACGTCATGGGAGACGTGATGAGCGATCTTCAGGGACGCCGTGGAATCATCATGGGTATGTCTTCTGAAAACGGAATCGAAAAGATCACAGCCAAAGTTCCTCTGAAAGAAATGGCAAGCTACGCCACATCTCTCAGCTCGATCACAGGCGGACGCTCTTCATTCTCCATGCAGTTCTCAAGCTACGAACTCGTTCCGGGAGATGTTCAGGAAAAACTCCTGAAAGAATACGCCGAGTCCCACACCGAAGACTAACCCTCGGCTTCAACAAGAGAATTCAACAGATTCTCATACAAAAAATCAGGCGATGTGTCCGCAATGACACATCGCCGATTTTTTTGTTCGAATTAAGAAACTCTCTTCAATAATTTTAGGAGCTTGTATAATTCTCTCACCTTTTTATGACATGTACAGAAATGAAATATGTCAAAATTTGGGTATCAGAAAGGAAGAATGTCAGAAATAGAGATAGAAATCCTTGCCGAGCCTGCGGTATTCTTCAGTCGGGATTCCGGGTTGAATTTCGAGGGTCAGAGTATGTTCAGACACCTCCGCTTCATGAGCATCATTGGTGAAAGTCAGCACAGCCCTTTTTACCGGTGCATTCTCATGTCCTCTGACCATTATTATTTCGATAAGCTCCAACCCGGCTTCTGTTGCAAGATCCTTCAGGATTTCAATTCTATCGGATGGAACGATCAAAGTGAGATAGCCCCCCTGTTTCAAAAGCGCTCCTGCAGTCTTCACAAGAACTTCGGGTGAGAGTGATGCGCCGTGGCGCGCCACTTCCCTTCTTGTCTCCGGGCTGTCTATTCCGGAATCAAAATAGGGAGGATTGGATACAATGAGATCATATCGGTGTGTTTCGCTCTCCCAGCTCAGTATGGATTGCTTCAATATCTCATCATAACTTCCATTCCGGACATTCAACCGCTCTTTCCACGGAGATTTTTCAAAATTTAATCCGCATTCTTCGACAGAAGGCTGATCAATATCTATTGCGTGAATATAGGCTCCTGACTTCTCAGTCTTCTGAGCCAGAACAAGCGAAATCACTCCGCTGCCACAACCCACATCAAGAATGTGTCCGCCCCCCTGAGGAAGCGGACACAGAAGCCCTAAGAGCACACCGTCAACACCCACCTTGTGGGCGCTGAGTGAATGGCTGACCTCAAAACGTTTGAATCTGAAAGGCCTGTATGTCCTTCTTGACATAATCAGAAAGCCTTGAACGACAGATCAAGACCTTTCACACTGTGGGTAATGGCACCGACGGAGATATAATCCACTCCCGTCTCGCCATATTTCCGAAGATTTTCGAGCGTGATGCCGCCTGAAGATTCTGTCTCAACACGTCCGTCGACAAGCTTGACTGCCTCTTTTGTCAACTCCGGTGTGAAATTATCGAACATGATTCTGTCGACACCGCCGCAATCAAGGGCCTTCTGAATATCTTCGAGCGAACGGCATTCGACCTCGATCTTCAGGTCTTTTCCGTTCTCCTTGCAATATTCCTTCGCTCTCTCGACAGCCTTTTCCAGACCTCCCGCAAAGTCTTCATGATTGTCCTTGATCAGAATCATATCGAAAAGTCCGATCCGGTGATTCTTTCCTCCTCCGATTCTGACCGCTTCTTTTTCAAGCATTCTCATTCCGGGCGTGGTCTTGCGGGTGTCGAGAACCTTTGTCTTCAGACCTTTCAGCTCATCCTGATAACGACGTGTCATGGTTGCGACACCGCTCATGCGCTGCATTATGTTCAGCATCGTGCGTTCAGCAGTCAGCAGCGAGCGGACCGGACCCTCTGCAATAAAGGCGACATCTCCGGGTTTTACGTGTGCGCCATCCTCGATCATCACGTCGACCTTGATTGATGGATCGACTTTATGCAGGACCTTCTTGGCTATCTCCACACCGGCAAGGATTCCCTCTTCCTTGACCAGAAGCTTGGAGCGGCCGGTTGCATCGGCCGGTATTGTCGAAAGTGTCGTGTGATCCCCGTCTCCTATATCTTCTGCAAATGCAAGATCCAGAAGATCATCTATCAGCTGATCTCTCGTTTTCATAAATGACCAATTAGTTTTAACTTTGCGAAGTTAATCAAAAAAAATGGAAATTGAACTGCTTACAATCGGAAAGACCACATCGGCCTATCTTCAGACAGGCATCGATGATTACTGCAACCGTCTGAAACGTTATATTCCGTTCTCTATCCGTGCCCTTCCAGACATCAAGAACACCCGGAAACTCACGGAATCTCAGCAGAAAGAAGCCGAGGGGAAACAGATTCTGTCTTATGTCAGTCAGGGCGACCTCATGATACTTCTCGATGAACACGGGAAGGAATATACTTCCATGGAATTCAGCGCATACCTGAACCGGGCGATGCTCAGCGGACGCAAGCGTCTCGTGTTTGTAGTCGGCGGTCCTTACGGGTTCTCTGGTCAGGTTTACGATCGTGCCGACGGAAAGATTTCCTTGTCACGCATGACCTTCAGCCACGAAATGGTCCGTCTATTTTTCACAGAGCAGATTTTCCGGGCAATGACCATAATGCGCAACGAACCCTATCATCACGAATAACATACCTGCAGCTCTGCAATTATCGGATATTGAGTTGCAGGCCTCAATTTCTTTTGAGCCGGGCCCTGAATCCGGATACGAGTCCTGAACTTGCAGACATGGCGATGAGGACAGCCATGACAGCGAGGTATATCATCCAAAGATTCCTGAGAAGTACACCGTCGTTCTCTTTCAATTCTCTGAGATCCTCAATCGGCTCGACATCTTCCGATTCATCGTCAGGATCGAAAGCGGGACGCCATGCTGCCCGAAGTGTATTCTTCCAGACTATTTCGCCGTCTACTGTGTAGACAAGCGCAACCTTTCCCCGGACTATTTCCTTGATCGCTGTGTCTTCAGCCGTGAAGATAGGATACTCCGAAAGCGAAAGGTCCTTCCAGTCTTCTATTTCGGATGGACTGCCGTTGACGACGGCGTACATATCAACCCCGTGCTCCTCACACCATTGGTGAATGGCATTGATCTGCCATGTCTCTGAGATTGAAACCTCTCCGAGCCGAGGCATCATCAGCCACAGCTTAGGTCCCTCACCCGATAGATATTCGTCACTCACATCTTTGTCTCCGTCCCAGATCCTCAGACCTTCGGATGAGGTACCGTTTCCCGATCCCGAAGTGATTTCCCGAGTCTCGACAAAGCTCCATCCCTCTTCTTCAGATGGCAAGGAATCATTTTCGCCCACTACCCTTTCTTCATCACCCCTTCGGTAGACAAACTCATATTCGGGCTCAGACTCATCTTCGCCATATTCATTACCGGCTCCAGCAATCGGTGTTCCGACCGGGAACGGCCTGTAATCGACAAGAGGCTGAGACAGCCATCCTATTTCAGAGATGACAAAGAGAAATAATCCTGAAACCACGGCCGCAACCCATTGCAGATATGGCGTCACCAGACACCGGCAATCCCGGTTCCGTCTTAAAAGCCATATAAACCCTGCCGTCAGGGCAACATTCTTCCAGAAAGTAGCTGCGTCGGAAATTATGAAAGCATCTCCGAAACATCCGCAGTCGCTGACAGGATGTGTCGCCCATATCCATGCCGTCAGCGGTAGCATCACGCACATGAACAGCAGTCCGAGAAGTGGGGCTGACCTGCGGAAACAGCCGAGCAGGATGAACACTCCGATCAGGAATTCGAATATGCACATCGCGATCACCCCGGCGCTGACAAGCGTCGGCCAGACCGAAATACCCATCACCGCGAGATAGTCGTTCACCTTGTAGACCGTTCCCCACGGATCTATTCCTTTTACATATCCGGAAAAGATAAAGGTAGCTCCGACCAGAAGCCTGATGGCCCATGTCACGATTACAACCCATAATTTTTTCGGGGTTGCCTCCGGCTTCCCGGTTATAGGCGATGTCCCGGAATGCTCGTTTATGGATTGTGTCGCGCGATTTTCTTCCGTCACGGTTTCAGAAGTTTGATCAACCCGAAAAGCGAATAATTGATCATATCCATATAGTTGGCGTCAATCCCCTCGCTGACCTTTGTCTTTCCGTCATGTCCCTCAATCTGCTTTGTCCTCAGCAGTTTCTGAAGAATTATGTCGGTGAAGGAGCTGACACGCATGTCGCGCCAAGCCTCGTCATAATCGTGATTCTTATCCGTCATCAGTGACGTCGCTTTGTCCAGCTCTTCATCATAAAGTTTCAGCGCCTCTTCCGCGGGAATGGGGTCCCCATAGCCGAGACGCATCTGTATCAGCGCAATCACACAATAGTTCACGATACCGATGAACTCAGGCTCAATTCCCTCGTTGACCGCATGTTCACCCTTTTCTTCGATTGACCGGATCCGGCGTGCCTTGATCATGATCTGATCTGTCAGCGACATTGGTCTCATGACCCGCCATGACGTTCCGTAATCCTGGAGCTTGTCGCTGAATACTTTCCGGCATATTTTCTTGACTTCCGCAAACTGGCGCGGTGTGTCTCTCACTGTATCTCTGTTGCTCATTTTTTCTGTTTTATCCGCGAATTTACAAAAAATCCCTCTAACGCTTTTTATCCCCGCCTATTATTGTTAAATTTGCAATGAAGTTGCCTCTCCGGATCACATTGAGGCGATTCTAAAGATCATGAAAAAAATAAAGTTTCTTCCCGAATGGGCGCCGGCCGACTGCATTCTTCTTGCTATCCCCGGCTCACACACCGACTGGGCATATTGCCTCGAAGAAGCATTGGATCAATATAACCGTCTGCTTCGCGCTTTCACCGAAGCGGACTATCATGTAGTGGCACTGTGCCGTGATAAGGAAGAAGCGGCTCCAGCCCTCAGAGGTATCAGGGAAGACCGGCTGACTCTTCTGGATATCCCCTATAATGACACATGGACTCGTGACTACGGTCCATTATCCGTCGACAGACTTCAGAGACTAAGGGCTCTCGATTTCGGTTTCAACGGCTGGGGACTGAAATTCGCATCCGACAAGGACAACCTCGTCAACCTTCATCTGAAGGAGAGATTCGTCATCATGCCGGAAACATACCGCAACGAACGGGACTTTGAACTCGAGGGTGGATCTGTAGATACCGACGGAACGGGAACCGTCCTGACAACGACGAAGTGTCTGACGTCGCCTAACCGCAATGGCGGAAAGTCAAAGGAGGAACTGAACGGTATACTTCATGACAGACTCGGCGCGGAACATGTGCTCTGGCTCGATTACGGAGCGCTGGAGGGCGACGATACCGATTCTCACGTTGACACGCTCGCCCGCATGGCTCCCCACGATACGATTCTTTTCACAGGTTGCAGAAATGTGGACGACAGCCATTTTGAGGAGCTGCTCAAGATGAGGGCTCAGCTGACTCTGTTCCGTACTCCGTCCGGTGACCCCTATAACCTCGTCGAACTACCTTTGCCTGATCCGGTTTATGATGAAGATGGCAACCGTCTGCCTGCGACTTATGCGAATTATCTGGTATTCAATCATCATATCTTCATGCCGACTTACGGTCAACCGGCAAACGATCATCTTGCGTGCCAGACCGTGCGCATAGCCTTCCCGGATCATGAAGTCGTCGGGGTCGATTGCAGGACACTTCTGCGTCAGCATGGCTCCCTCCACTGTGCTACCATGCAGATTCCGGAAGGGATATTCAACCAGACTCTATTCGAGACTGTCTGAATTCGAAGATCCTTCAATTGAGTATCGCGTTAATTATGAAACACCGCTGAAATATAAATTAAAGTGAATCACGAAGACAATAAAATAAAAGTCGGAATTGTCCAGCATTTCTTCACCGGAAACACCGAAGGAAACCGCCGGAGAAATGTTGAAGCGATTGCGAATCTTGCTTCGGACGGCGCTCGCATCGTGGTGCTTTCCGAACTTCACGACTCTCTCTATTTCTGTCAGACCGAAGACGTCGGGAATTTCTCTCTCTCGGAAAGTCTGCCGGGAGATTTTGTGGAGATATACGGTAAAGCGGCTGCCGACAACCGAGTTGTCGTTGTTGCGAGTGCTTTCGAAAGAAGAGCTCCCGGTTTATACCACAACACGGCACTGGTTTTTGACACCGACGGCTCGATCGCGGGCAAATACCGAAAGATGCACATTCCCGATGACCCCGGTTTTTATGAGAAATTCTATTTTGCCCCGGGTGATTTGGGTTTCAAGCCCATCGATACTTCAGTAGGCCGTTTAGGTGTGCTGGTATGTTGGGATCAGTGGTATCCGGAGGCTGCGCGACTGATGGCAATGGATGGAGCGGAAATTCTGATATATCCGACTGCTATCGGCTGGAATCCCGATGATCCCGAAGATGAAAAAGCGAGACAGCTCGAAGCCTGGATTACAGTCCAGAGAGGACATGCCGTGGCGAACGGCCTCCCTGTTGTCAGCGTGAACAGGGTCGGATTTGAGGAAGATCCCTCCGGAGTTACTTCCGGTATAGATTTCTGGGGTTCAAGCTTTGTCGCCGGTCCTCAGGGAGAGTTTCTCTTCAGGGCTCCGACTGACAGCGCAGTGGAACATATCGTTGAGATCGATCTCGACAGAAGCGAAAATGTCCGTCAGTGGTGGCCGTTCCTACGTGACAGAAGAATTGACGCTTACGGTGATCTCACCAAACGTTTCCTCAGATAATCAATACTTCAGATAATCAGTACAGAAGATAATTGTTGCTTTAAAAATGGGAAAGAGGAAAACTTTAAGCCGTATCCTGTCTGTAGCCGGAGTTTTTATGCTCTTCGGAACCGGATGCTCTTCAGATTCTCCCGGTGATTTTGAAAGGGAGAATCGGGATGTTCGCGAGATCGGCAAGTCTGATGATAACCCTTCCGGCAATTCCGGAAATGGAAGGATAGAAAATGACATGCTGGTCAAAGGGGCTGATGTTTCATGGCTCACGGAGATGGAGGCGTTAGGATATAAGTTCTATTTCCGTGATGGTGCTGAAGGGGACTGTCTCGAAATCCTTAAATCAATGGGTGTCAATACTATCCGCCTGAGGGTATGGGTTGATCCGGAGAACGGTTATTGTGCGATGGACGATGTTCTTGTGAAGGCCCGTCGTGCTCATGCTCTCGGAATGGACCTGATGATAGACATCCATTATTCCGACACATGGGCCGATCCGGGTGCCCAGACAATTCCGGCGGCCTGGAAGGACTATGACCTCGAACGGATGTGTCAGGCTGTTTCGGAATTTACTTCCGGAAGCCTTCTTAGACTGAAGGATGAGGATATCGACGTGAAGTATGTCCAGATCGGCAACGAAACGGGTAACGGCATGCTCTGGCCTGTCGGCCAGGCCGACAAGAATCCGCAGGGATATGCACGGCTGACCGAGTCGGGTGTGGATGCAGTGCGCAGTGTGTTCCCCGGCGCTAAGACCATCGTTCACCTCCAGAGCGGAGAAAACGCTTCTCTTGCCCAATGGCTTTTGGGAATACTCGACCGGTATCATGTGAGCTATGACATCGCCGGTTTTTCACTCTATCCTGAGCGGACCGACTATGAGGAATTCGTAGCTAAGGCCCGAGGGAACATGGAAAGCGTGATCAGGAAGTTCGACAAGGATGTGATGCTTTGCGAAGTCGGTATGCCCTATCAGTTCCAGAATCAATGCTATGAATTCCTGAATCTCTGCTTTGACCTCTCGAAACAGATCGAAAACGGACGCTTCAAGGGATTGCTCTATTGGGAACCGCAGTGCTACAGGAATTTCAACGGCTACAACAAGGGTGCTTTCCTGACCAATGGAGAGCCCTCAAAGGCGATGGAGGCGTTTTCATATACTGACACAGGAATCCGGCCGGTCTATGCCGATTGATCGATGCGGTAACAATTCCTTCATCACAACAGCAGATTGCTTATTTTCGGTAACATAACAATTTCAGAAAAATGACAGAAAACAAAGAATATGATTTTAAAGGTATGAGGATCAATGGTTTCGCCATGATATTCTTCACCTTCATACTGATTCCGGTGCTGATGCTTCTCGTTGGCTTCGGAATCGGAGAATCCGTCATCGGACTCACCATCGGTCTCGAGGTTGTCCTCTTCTTTATCTTCATTCTCGGATGTGTCGGATATTTCCAGCAGGAGCCCAACATGGCGCGAGTAATGATATTTTTCGGAAAGTATCGCGGGACATGCAGGAATGTCGGCTTCTTCTGGGTCAATCCCTTCCTCAGCCGCGTGAAGCTATCCCTCAGAATACGCAACATGGACATCGAACCGATCAAAGTGAATGACAAGGTCGGCAATCCGGTTCTGATCGGCATGGTTCTTGTCTGGAAGATTAAAGATACTTATAAAGTCGTGTTCGATCTCGATTCCCAGTCTCTCGGAGCACAGGGTGGAATCAACAATGCGGCGCTGGATAAATTCGTCCGCATACAGAGCGACGCCGCGCTTCGTGAGGTGACGGGACATTTCGCTTATGATCAGACCGATTCCGATCCGAATGAGCTGACACTTCGCGACGGCGGAGAGAAGATTAACGAATTGCTCGAGCACAAGATCAACGAACGTCTGGCAATGGCCGGAATGGAAGTTGTCGAAGCCCGACTTAATTATCTTGCCTATGCGCCGGAGATCGCGGCGGTGATGCTTCGCCGTCAGCAGGCGGCTGCGATCATTTCAGCCCGTGAAAAGATTGTCGAAGGTGCCGTCAGCATGGTCCGGATGGCGCTCGAGCGTCTCGACAGCGACAAGATCGTCACGCTCGATAATGACAAGCGCGCGGCGATTGTCGGCAATCTGCTGATGGTCCTCTGTGCCGATGAGCCTGTGACCCCGATGCTGAATGCCGGATCCTGACCTCTTGGTACTTCCTGGAAAAAAGTACTTGAAATCAAATGAACGATAAGGAAATAGAAATAAACGGTGTCCGGGTTCATTTCACCGACTCGGGCGAAACGGATCTCCGTCCCATAATCCTGATGCACGGATGGGGTTGTGAGACATCTACACTTGCTTCAGTCGCTTCGATATTCAAGGGACGGATGAGGGTAATCAATATCGATCTTCCAGGCCATGGAAAAAGCTCTGAACCACCTTTCGTCTGGGGTGTGCAGGATTTCCGCGATATGGTCGCCGCCCTGATTGAGAAACTTGGACTTGACCGTCCTGCCCTTCTCGGCCATTCCTTCGGTGGACGCGTCTCTATCCTGCTTGCGTCCTCTGTCGGAAGAAATCCTGACGGAACAGAACAGACGAAAACATTACCGGAAATTTCAAAAGTCGTCCTTGTTGACTCTGCCGGCGTGAAACCCAGGCGATCGGCAAAATATTATGTCAAGGTATATTGGTTCAAGACAATGAAGCGACTTCTCCCCCTTCTGCTCGGCAGAAAGAAGGGCGCGGAAATGATCGAACGATTGAGAGGCCGTGCCGGCTCCGATGACTACAGACGATCATCATCGGTGATGCGTGCCGTGATGAGCCGGTGTGTAAACGAGGATCTCTGTTTTGCCATGCCCGAAATCAAGGCTCCCGTCCTTCTTGTCTGGGGAGAAAACGACACCGCCACTCCCCTTTCTGACGCAATAAAAATGGAGAAACTAATACCGGACGCAGGCCTTGTCTCTTTTCCCGGTTGCGGACACTATTCTTTCCTCGATAATCCCGCAGGCTTCAGAGCCGTAATTCAGGAATTCTTCAAAAACGATTTCAAGAAATGAACTCTTTATATTACTATATCATCTACATGATCGTCACGGTCTATGTGACATTAAATCTGCGCCATGACATTCAGATGCTCCAGCAGAACAGCTACTATCTGTCGCGCTACTGGAAATGGCTGAAGACCGACATCGCCTCCGGCTGGCGTCTCATAGACCTTGCCCTGATCTTCCTCCTCTTCTCCACACTCCTGACACCGCTGGTCAACAGCTTCATCATTGCCTGCGTCTGCCTCTGGAAAATATGGAACATCAATCACAGGACTTATAAGAAACCGCTTGTCTTCACCAAACGTGTCAAACGTATTTATTGGACTGCCTCGCTGCTCGCAATCATCCCAGTCTGTCTCGAGATCTTTTTCCTCGGAGCACGGACGGATGCCGTCGGACTCTATTCAGGCGTCCAGATCGAACTCGGAACACTCCTGCTTTGGGGTCTTCTCTCATGGGTTCCTGTATGTGCCGCCGTCATCATCCTGACTCCTGTTGAAAAAGCGATCAACAAGAGGTTCTATAACGATGCCTCCAGAATCCTGAAATCGATGCCCGACCTGAAAGTGATCGGAATCACAGGCAGCTATGGCAAGACATCGACCAAACATTATCTTCACCGTATCCTTTCCGAAGAATTCGACGTGCTCATGACTCCCGGTTCTTTCAACACGACTATGGGTGTAATCCGGACCATAAGGGAGATGATGAAACCCTATAATCAGATCTTTATTTGCGAAATGGGAGCCAAACGTCCCAATGACGTTAAGGAAATTTGTGACCTCGTTCATCCTCAGATCGGCATTCTGACTGCTGTCGGTCCGATGCATCTCGAGAGCTTCAAGACAATTGAGAATGTACAAAAGACAAAGTTTGAGCTGATTGATTCGCTTCCTGCTGACGGCCTCGCCGTGCTGAACAATGACTTCGAATTCATTGCCAACCGGGAAGTCCGCAATGTCGAGACATTCCGGTACGCAGTCTCATCACCGGACGGCTGTGCCTATTGGGCCGAGGCGATCCGATATTCGGCCGATGGAACAGATTTCACGGTCTGCTCCGACAAAGGATTGCGGTTGACATTGAGAACCCGTCTGGTCGGCGAATGTAATATATCGAACTTGGTTGGAGCCGTAGTTGTCGCTCTGTGGCTTGGAATCTCCGAAGAAAAGATCAGACGGGCCGTGATGGATATTGACCAAGTCGAGCACAGACTGAGCGTGAAGCGCACTCCGGGCGGAGTGACGATTATAGATGACGCCTTCAACTCCAATCCTTCAGGTTCAAAAATGGCAATTGATGTCCTTTCGCATTTCAACAGTGGCCGCAGAATCGTGGTCACACCCGGAATGATAGAACTCGGCGAACGTCAGTTCGAACTTAATAAAGAATTCGGACGGCACATGGGAGAGAAGGTCGACGAGATCATCATTGTCGGCCAATATAACCGGCAGGCATTAGTTGAAGGCGTGGAATCGACCGAATTCGACACTGCCCACCTCCACACCGCCGCCACGTTCAACGAAGCCCAGACCTTCCTCTCCACCCTCCTCCGTCCCGGCGACACCGTCCTCTACGAAAACGACCTCCCCGACACCTTCAAATAATGTTACTTTGCTGAGGTTATAGCGTCGATAAGGTCTTGATAGCAAGTGACAGGATGATACCTGACGTTGTCTATTGGGTTTTCGTTGAATAGCTTTGTACAGCAGTCAATCTTGGCATTTTCTATTTTTCTAAAATCCATTGAACCCATAGAGCCTTTGGTTTCGGCAATGAAGAAAATGTGTTTGACTGCGCCTTTCTGCATCGCTATAGCCCAGTCGGGGGCATAGTTCCCTACCGGTGTGGGGATTTGGAATGAGCGAGGCAGTTTCGCATATACCACCACTT
>CAYMTQ010000062.1:0-12294 GCA_964393395.1 uncultured Sangeribacter sp. | reverse complement strand
TCACGATGCCCGCATCGCTCCTTCCTCAACTCGCCAAAATCATCCGACCATAGCCACCCGAAAATGTTAAAAATTTTATGAAATGGGCTCTAAGAGCCCATATAAATTTTTAGTCGTCGGGCTCTAAAAGGGTCTGTGGAAAGGCCGGAAGTCACAATTTTAGTGAAAATTCGGCTAAATATTTGCCTGTTAGCAAATAACTCACTATCTTTGTGGCGCTTTTTTAAACACGTTTTAAAATTGGGAAAGTTCACACTCTTCAAGGTGCCTCTGGCCAGCCTTTCCGACGGCCATTATGAGCAGGATTTCGAGATAGATACCCAGTTCTTCAAGAATATGGAGAATCCGGATATCATAGATTCTGACGTGAAGGTACATCTGGACCTCGAGAAGAAAAACGGGGCCTATGACTGTACGTTCACATGCAAGGGACTGCTTCATGTTCCCTGCGACAGATGTCTCGATCCTCTTGACCACGAAGTGGACACGACCTATCACATCACGGTGAAATATGGGGAGACCTATAACGACGACTCGGATGACATCCTCGTCATTCCCGAATCGGATCCTTATCTGAATGTCGCCTATCTCCTGTATGACACCATTCTGCTGACCATCCCGATGAGGCACGTTCATCCATTAGGAAAGTGCAACAGGGCTATGGCTTCTGTCCTCAGCAAGCACTCCGGGCGCTCCGGAGACAGCGAGGTCGAGGATGCTCTCGATGAGGTGGATTCCGAAGCAGGAGCAGACTACAGCGGAGACGAGTGAACGTCCTTCCCGGTCCGGAACGCGGTTAGAAAACATTCAAAGAAGAAAATAATCATAACAGCTGGAACACCTTTCTCCCGGCCTCTCCGGAACAGGAATCGCCCAGGGAGCCCCGGCGTCGAAACCCGGGGGACGGAGGCGTTCAAAATAAATTGTTTAAACAATGGCACATCCTAAACGCAGACAATCACACACCCGTACGGCCAAACGCCGCACACACGACAAAGCCCTCATCCCGACACTCGCAATCTGTCCGAATTGCGGCGCATGGCACATCTGGCACACAGTATGTGGAGAGTGCGGATACTACCGCGGCAAACTCGTGATCGAGAAGGCTGAAGCATAAACAAGTAGTTTCAGTATCCTCGGGAAAGGCTTCCGGGCATAATAGTCCCGGAGCTTTCCGAAAGCCCATCCCCGTCAGAGGAGCGGCAAACACATCTTCCGCCCGGCCGTGGCTCCGCCTGGAAAATCCCGGTGTATGCCCCGTCTGCCCGGGCGGTTTTCAATCTTATCCCCGTTCACTGTCTCTTTACAGACAATATTGTGATGAAGAACGCCATTATTACAGGTATCGCCTCATACGCACCGGATGACATCCTCGACAACGAGATGCTCTCGAAGATGGTTGACACCACCGACGAGTGGATCACCACGCGTGTCGGAATCAAGGAACGTCATATCCTCCGCGATGAGGGCAAAGGCTCCTCTTTCCTCGGAATCAAGGCTGTCGAGCGTCTTCTCGAATCGACAGGCGTGAAACCGGACGAGATAGATCTCCTGATCTGCGCAACTTCCAATCCGGACTATCGCTTCCCCTCGACCGCTTCCGTTATCGCACATGAGACAAACCTGAAGAACGCATACGCCTATGACATCCAGGCGGCGTGTGCCGGTTTCATCGTGACCCTGCAGGCCGCGCGTGCGTATATCTCCGCCGGACTCTACAAGAAGGTGATCGTAGTTTGTGCGGAAAAGATGTCGTCAATGACAGACTATGAGGACCGTGCGACATGTCCGCTCTTCGGCGACGCGGCCGCGGCCGTTCTTGTCGAACCGTCAGACGATCCCTCGCTCGGAGTCATTGACGCCGAATTCCATATCGACGGCAGCGGACTTCCGAACCTGCTGATGAAGGCAGGCGGTTCCGTGAAACCTGCTTCTCACGAAACAGTCGATGCACGCGAGCACTACATCTATCAGGAAGGACGCGCAGTCTACAAAAATGCCGTTTCCGACATGCTCTCTTCGACATTGTCTGTCATGAAACGCAATAATCTGACATTCAACGAAGTCGATTGGCTCGTTCCGCATCAGGCAAATCTCAGGATCATCGAGGCTGTCTCCGGACGCACCCAGATCCCGCAGGAGAAGGTCCTGATCAACATCCAGCACTACGGCAACACATCGGCGGCCTCCATTCCTCTCTGTCTCGATGAATTCAAGGGCAAGCTGAAAAAGGGGGACAAGATAATGATGACGGCCTTCGGTGCCGGCTTCACATGGGGTGCCCTCTATCTCGTCTGGGCTATCTGACCCGCTTATGGCCGTTCCCGTTGAGGTGGGGTCTTAATGAGATGGGGTCTTAATCTGAAAGAAAGTACCATAGATTACGGACATGAAGATATGTGGCGAACACACATCCTCATGTCCGGTTTTTATTAGGCTCCGTTCCCAACTATCAGTCAATACATTTCTCATTTACTTCATTCGATCTAATACTTCATTCGATCTAAAAATATGAAAAAACTGATCTTGCTCTGTCTCGCCTTTATGTCTGTCCTCCCCCTCGGGGCGGCCAAACCGGCTTCTGCAGTGTGGTATATCCTCAAGGAGAAAAAGCATTCGCAGACTGTGCGTCCTGACCTGACGCTCGCTCACACCATATATACCGATTTTTCGGCTCCGCTGAACCGTGCTCCCCATCCGTTGATGATGATGGCGGTCGGCAACCGTCTGGATCAGCCGATCATTCTGGACCTTTCCGATTCCTATATCCTGCGCAATGGAGTGAAGGAGAAGATCTCGGCTGTCGCCGGCGAGGAGAAGCTCGTGATTCCCCCGAAGGAGGGGAAACGGCTCGAGACACGGCTGGATCTTGTTCCTTACGGGACGAAGGACTATGGCGATCTCTTCTGGTTCACGGACCAGATGCGTGATTGGACCGAAGGAAAGCCATCGGATTTCCGCTTTGCGACGCTCTCTGACGGCCTTGCACGCGATGAGGTGAGGAACTATACTGAAGAGAACACTCCGTTCGTTCTGGAGACGGTTCTGAGATACAGACTCGAGAATGGGGCCGAGGATGATGTCCGCGAGATAGTCACCAGATTCTATGTGGCGCATGAGATCGGCTCCACGATGTCGCTCAAACCATTGTCGCAAGAGGAGCGCAAAGTAGCTGAGAAAGCGCTTCCCGAGCTCTTCAAGGATGGCGCACAGCCTCTGATCATGCGATTCTGGTCTCCAGACCGCAAAAAGAAGTAAAGGTTTGTCATGACGGGTAAACTGTGGCGTTGCTTGCGTAATCAGGCTCCGGTCACAGACAACACTAAGAGCCCATTTCATAAAATTTTTAAATTTTATGAAATGGGCTCTAAAGGGTTCCCTGTTCGATCAGGGTGGCGACGCGGTCAATGATCGCGTCTTCTTCATTTTTGTCGGGGTGAAACCCTGATTTCATGTTCATTCCGAAGAATTTTCCGAATGTCTGCCAGAAGCCGGCGCGGAAGGAACCGAGGAAGGCTTTCACAATCGAGAATGATGTCTGGTCTGTCTCGCGGTTGATCAGTTTCAGCAACATTTTTCCCTGGCTCTTCGTCATGCTCTTCACGACGGGTTTATATTGCTCGAAGATGTCCTTTTCAAGTTGTTTCAGGTGCTTCTCGCGCTCTTTCTTGTCGGGAATGGTCTGGATATACTCGTATGTCTCGCAGAGCGTCGTGAAGGCCAGTTTTGCGAGAGGAAGGGTTTTCCGCACGTCGCGGACTGTCCGCCAATAGAATTCCTCCTGTTTCTTGTTCTTGAATTTCATCGGGGGGTAGACAGTGACGTCGCGGATGATGGTCATCCGGCATGTGTCTCCATATTCATCGACGAAGCGGTAGAACCCCGTGTAGGCCTTCACCCGGAGCTGCGGTTCCTCGGGTGTCTGGGCTGCGGCTGAGAACATCGCCGCGGCAATCATGATTATGGAGATGAGAATTTTCAAGAGCCTTATGGGGGAATAGTACTGTTGTCGGGCCGTCGATGATTGCTGTCGTGCCCGTTTGATAATGTTGATCAGCTGTCTGTATGTGCTGTCGGGCTTGTTGAGTATAAACGTCGGTTATAAAATAAAAATTGCATCGCGTCCGTGCATCGCGATTATGTTGAGGACCGACAGCTGCGGATCTGTGCCCTGCCCTATGCGTTCCCGGATCGCCAGGAGACGCCCCGGATTGGACGTTTCCATCTCTCGCAGCCCTTGAAGATTCGACCGGAGGTCAAGGAACTCCACAATTGCGTTCCAGAGGGCTCGGTTCAGGTCGGCGAGGCTCCCGGAGGCGTCGAGGATAAGTGGAATCACCGATGGCTCGAGATATCGCCAGAAGGGAGTGCGTCCGAGACGTGCCTCCAGGGCTCCGGCGTGGACATGCTGCCAACGTCCGTGCTGAGAGATCTCGAGCTCTTCAGGCGGGAGGTGTTTCAGGGATCCGCTCCCCCCTCGGACCGGGACCGTCAGCCTCAGTCCCGGTCCGAGTTCGGTCCGGTTCAGGGGCTGTTTCAACTGGTTCTCCCCGCGGATGATGCCGCGGACGGCATCAAGCGAGGGGAGATATGGGAGAACAGGGGCTCTTAATTCCACAGTTTATTGTCTAATTCCACAGTTTCTTGTCGGGATTGGCATTCTTCAGGATGCGTTCGGTCCGGATGTTGCGGATTGCGGGCTTGTCTTCGTCAAATGATATGAGGACGAACATCGGCGATCCGACGATATGGTCCTCGGGAACGAGGCCCCAGTAGCGCGAATCGAGGGAGCGGTCGCGGTTGTCGCCCATCATCCAGTAGTAATCCATCTTGAAGGTGTAATATTCCGTCGGTTGGCCGTTGATGAAGATTTTGCCGTCGCGGACCTGAAGATCGTTGCCTTCGTATGTGCGGATCACACGCTCGTAAAGGGGAAGGTTGTTGAGAGTGAGGTGAATTGTGGACCCTCTTTTCGGAATCCAGAATTCACCCATGTCGGGGCGTGTCCATCCGGTCGGGGCGCCCAGCGGCCAGACTCCGGAAAGATCGTAAAATCCGCTTTTACTTTCACGGATTATCTCACCTGACACTTCCGGCCATTTCCTGACTGCTTCGAGGGCGTCGGCGGTCAGCGGAACGTTATAGAACAGATAGTCTATTCCGTCGGCGGCGATCGGTCCGGTTCCGTGATCCTCCCGGCGGACGCTGATGCTTTCCCATTTGTCATCGGATATGGTCTTCGAGACGGGAATTATGTAGTTGAACTGGACGTTGGTCGGTTCTGCGATGGGTTTCCCGTCGATATATATGATGTCGTCTTTGATCGAAAGGCGTTCGCCGGGGAGGCCGATTGCACGTTTCACATAGTTCTCGCGCCGGTCGACGGGCCGGACAAGAAGCTTGCCGAAGATATCCGGATTTGCCTCGATATATGCCTTGGGGTCTTCGATTCCTTTCTTCCGCAGTTCATGGGAGATGGTGTAATAGTCCGGATTTGAAATCTTGGACGGAACGGTGTCTCCCTGGGGGAAGTTGAACACGACGATGTCACCGCGCTCGATCTGCCGGAGGCCCGGAAGCCTGTGGTATTCGAGCTGAGGTTTGTCGATATAGCTCTTTGTGTTGAGGACGGGGAGGGTATGCTGGGCCAGAGGGAAGTGGAGGGGAGTCTGGGGGACTCTCGGGCCATACAGGGTCTTGTTGACCCACAGGAAGTCACCGACGAGAAGCGACTTCTCGAGCGACGAGGAGGGGATCTTGTAGTTCTGGCCTATGAAGGCGAAGATGATATAGACAAGGACGAGGGCGTAAATTATCGCGTCGACCCATGAGAGTAGCGTGCGCGTAGGTCCCTTTGTCTTCTTCCACCATGTCCAGGGGATATAGGCGGTCAGGTAAATGTCGATCAGCAGAAGCCAGATCAGCGACAGCCAGGGATTACCCATCCAGATAACCCATAGGAAGAAGAGGATGGAGACGATGGTGAACCGGATCCATCGGGTCTTCCGCACTTCCGCAAGACGGCGCCGGAAGTCGGCGGTGAAAGATTTGTTTTCGTTCATTATGATGTCAGTTTGTTTTCGGTTGAAGGCTTCAGCGCCCATTTTATGAAATGGGCGCTCAGTCTCCTGCTGAGGCGAGGAAGAGGTCGGGATCAATAGAGCTGGAGACGGTGGAGTTCATCGGCGACTTCGAGCGCGCTCATGTGGCGCAGCCGTCCGAGAGTGCCGGCGAATTCCGTCACGCGTGGCGAAAGCCTCGGGTTGCTGAAGATTCTGTGGCAGTCCCGCATCGCCATATTGAAGAGGCCGGTGACTTCATCGGCTTCGAGCGAGCAGGTCTCGGCCCCCTCTTCGGTCATAATATCGCGGACATAGGCGAGGATTTCCGGCGGAAGCGGCTGAGACATGCGGACATAATAGCGGGACATCACGTTGGCCATCACCATCATCGAGGTTATCTTGAAATTCTCGACAGTGCGTCTCCAGACTGCTTTGGGCGAGACAGAGGGAGATGCGGAGAAATAGAATGCGTGGGAGAACTCGACCATCGGGCCGCGGGCGTCGAGATCCACTTCGGCAACCATGCCGAGCGCATCCATCGCACCGAGGGCTATGGCCATTCCGGCCAGACCGTATGCCCGGTCGTCCTCATTCTGATATTTGAGTTTTTTTTCTTCTTCTGACATTCCGGGGCCTTCCGCAATTTCGGGGGCCTCTTTCTTGGTTTTGGTCTTATGTTGTTTTGCCATAGCTTGATATCTTTTGCTGTTATTAAAACAGAAATTGGAGGGCTCCGGTTGCGGTGAATCCTTCGGAAATGAAGCCGGGAGCGAGCATTGTCTTGCGGTTCAGGAGGTTGGAGAGGGTGACTCCGATTTCAAAATTCCCGGAGAAGGAGTAGGAAACACGCGCCGAGAGGTCGCTCAGATTGTCGAGCGGAATGGAGGCCGACCAGTCGAGGGCGTCGGAGAGTGTGGCCGATCTGAGTGCCCGGAGATTCCATTCAAGACCGATTCCGAGTCCGCGCCAGGGATGGGACGAGACATTTATGTCGGTTGTCCAGACCGGACGGTCATATCCGTTGAACCATCCTTTCGATTTATGCTGGGGTTGCCATGTGGCCTCGGCTCCGAGTTCGAACCACCGGGAGGCCTTCCAGTCTGCCGCGACGCGAAGGGAAAAGCCGTGAAGATTGTAGTAGGTCGATCGGTAGGAGAGCATATCCTCCTTTGTTGTGGCTTGGGGGATATGTTGAAGAATCATTGTCCACAACGCGCCGGCATAGATGTGGCGGGTTTCCTTCCAGCGTCCTTCGACAGTGGCCGACACTCCGCGGCAGGGAGTGAGAATCAGGGCGAGACGCAGGTCTGCCGGAGTAAAGGCGGGCAGTGAGCCGGTCAGAAGCGGTGAGGCGTAATTGTCGGCATCGTTCAGCCGGCCGAGCGTCTGTTCTTCAGTCCCTCCCGTTGCTGTGAACCGGATTCCTCCCCATGAAAATCCGGCGGCCACGGAGCAGTCGGGAGCAATGTGGACGAGTCCGAAGCGTTCTGTGGCTTTCCCGGGATTTCCTGTCCCGGGGACCGTGTTTCCGGGATTGATGAAATAGGGGGCGGTATGGTTGAAGGAGAGGTCCATTCTGGCCCCTATCCGGGCCTGCCAGCGGAAGCCGCCGTCATTGTGGTCGCCGAGCGGGCGCGAAATGTTCCATGCCGGTGTCAGCGAGACAAGTCCGTTTGTCCCGGGATGGAGAGAACCTGAATATGTGTTGAGGTTTGCGTCGATGCCGACACCCCAGTCGCTGGCTGTCGATCCGAGTCCGACGTCACCGTCTATACCGCCGTCAAGCCGGATCGAGGTCTCGCGTGTCGGATCGAGGTCGGTGATTGTCGAGGATCTGTAGGCGAAATATCTGAAAGATGCTCCGGCGTTCCATCTCAGAGCTGAGTTGCGGTCAGATTTCCATCCGACTCTTGCGGAGGCGTCGTTGAGAGTCTGTGTGGGAGAAGCGGGTTCCTCAGGTGGAACCGGGTTGAGGTTGTTGACATTTCCCTGCTTCAGCAGTTCGTAGTTGAACCAGCCGAGATGATATTGACCGGAGGCATATATGAGTGCTCCATTTTCAGCCTTCCGCGAAAAATCGAGCCCGAGAGTTCCGTCGAGACGTCTTCTCCGGGAGAGGGCATTCTCCGGTTTATACAGGGCCGTCGAGAGACCGTCGAAGCGGATGTCGAGCGATGTGTCGCCACTCCGGATAATGTCATATCCTGCAAGCAGGCGCCCGTCGAGCCACGATCCGAGGGCGACATCGACATATCCCCTCGGCGACTTGTCGGAATTTCCGCGCCAAACGGTCGCCGGCATCGGCATCAGCGACGGCAGGAAATTCACAGGCTCACCCATCATCGCGGCCTCTGTCGGTGTCGTTCCAATCCTGACATCAAGAGGCCGCAGTGTGCTTTTCACACGCTCGGTCCGTGTCACTTCCGGCAGATAGCGCCCGTCGACCGCAACATTTTCATTCAGCCGGTCCTGAGCCATTGTCCGGCAAGGTGCGAGAGCAAGTATTGCGGCAATGGCCGGGAAGTATGGGAAAATCTTGGGGTTGCTCATTTTCTTTTGCGGCTTTTTCGTTTGGATGATGTTGCGTTCTCTGCGGAGGAGGACTTGCTGTCATATTGTTTCAGACGGCGTGTGATGCCCTCGGAAATATCTTTTTCCGAACCGGGATAGCTGTCGCGGAGGGTAATGACATATTCTTTTGCGAGCCAATCCTTTCCCATCGCGTGGTGGACATCGGCAAGGACGAGGAATCCGCGGGCAAGCCAATAGCGGTGTGGCGTCCCCGATTCGGTGAATCTGTCGAGAACGGCGAGGGCGTCGGAATGTCTGCCGGCTTTCAGAAGACGTTCGCCGAGCTCCACATTTGCCTGCGCTCCGACGGGGTTGTCCGGATTGGATGCGAGTTCGGTCAGCATCGCCAGGCCTTTCTTGGCTTCGCGCGGAGAGTCGGCCTTGTCAATGGCCGAGAATAGCTCGACGTAATCCTTCAGTTCCTCGCGGAGAAGCCTTGCGTCTTCGGCTTCAGGAGAATCTCCCCTCAGCTGTATCAGTCTGTCAACCCCTTCAAGGGCCTCGCGTCCCCGGCCGGCATCGGCGTCGGCCTGAGCTGTCCAGAGAAGAGCCTGGGCGAGATATCGACCGTCGGGATATTTCTCCAGATATGTCTTCAGCAGACCGGTATCTTCCAGATCTGCGACGTATGCTCTTTCGGCCGAGCGGAATGTGATCTCCTCCATCTGATCGGGGCGTATCTTCGGCGCATCATTGATCGAGGCAAGGAAGGAAGCGTATTCTTCGAGATTGCCTTCTGCGGCATAATGATCACGGAGCACTGTGTCGGCCTCTTTGGCCTCTGGTGACGCCGGCCAGCGCGATATAATATCGCGGTATTTCGTGACAGCGCCCGCGACGGATCCTGACTTCATCAGAAGGTTGGCGCTCCGGAGTGCCCCCTCCCGTGCAAAAGGTGATGTGGGATATTGGTCTGTCAGCGTAGAGAAGGCTGACTGAGCACCCTGGATGTCTTTCTGTGCTTCAAGCGAGGTGCCGAGCCGGAACATAGCCTCGGGTCTTGATCCGGATTGGGGATAGTCGCGCAGGAAATCGCGGAGCAGAGCGGTCTCGCGTTTGCGGTCTCCCTGAAGTCCGGCCATCAGAGCCATCCGTAGTGTGGCATAGTCGGCGGCTTCGCTGTCTGTCTCCCTCGCTTTGTCGTATGTCTCGGCGGCATCCTTCAGGTTGCCTGTGTAATAAAGGCAGTCGGCAAGTCTCAATTTCGAGTCCGGGACCAGTGTCCGCGGCGCCGAGGAATCGACTGTCACACTTCTGAAATCACGGGCCGCGTCGGCATATTTTTCTCGCCTCAGATTTGAATAGGCCCGCTGATAGAGCGCTTCGGCCTTTTTCTCCTTGGAGAGACGGCGTGAGTCGATAGCTTTGTCAAGAGCCCGGACGGATGCTGCATAATTCCCGGCGCCATATTGGGCCTGGCCGAGCCACAGGGCGATTTCGGCATTGAGGTCAGGATCTGATCCGAGTTTCAGAGCCTCTTCGAGAGTGGTCGCGGCCCCGCGGTGATTCCCGGAGCGTTCCTGCTGTGCTCCTTTCGCATAGAGGATTTTCTGTCGTTCGGCGATCACTTCGGGACCGGGATTATTTATCCCGTCAAGAATCAGCAGGGCATTGTCATAATCCCGCGAGGCGGCGTATGCTTGATATAGGCCCTTGCGGACATTGTCGGCATATCGGGAGCTGGGCCATGATGTCAGAAACTCCTCATACATCGCTGTAGTGCTCTGGAAAGGTGAGTTCCCGCCGTGGGTCACTGCGGCGATGCGGTTGTATGCGGCGCGTTCGGCTGTGTCGGGATCGTAGGCGATATGGGCCGCTTTGCTGAAATCCATGACGGCTTCATCATAACGGCCTTCGGCCATGGCGATCTCTCCGAGGTGATACCATGCGCCCTGGCCGGTTATGTCCTGAAGATCTGTGAGCGTTGAAAAGTGTGCGGCGGCGCGTTCGCGGTCACCCTCTTCATATTCACAGACTCCGAGGGCATAGACTGCGTCTTCGCTCGGCGAGAACCCCTGCATGACAGCCTCTTCGACGTATGCATCCAGCAGACCGTGGGCTGAATGGTGGTTTCCTTTCTTGAAATAGCTGAGACCAATAACTCTGTGGAGTTCCGGCAGAAGGGCCGGGATCCGGTTTTTCTTGAGAATGGTCGTACCGTGGCGGATTGCTTCATCGAACTTAGCCTGACGATAGAGGATCTGGACCATGTAGTACTGTGGCTCCATCCCCTCGCGGGGAGTCTCCGTTCGGGAGAGCTCGCCCGCAACGGCTTCGAACCCGGAGAAGGCCTTGTCGTAGTCGCGCTTCAGATAGTCCGAATATGCCTGGTAATATCGCGCGGCGATCCTGTAATCAAGATCTTTTGACATCAGGCTTATCAGTTCTTCAGTCCGGTCGTCGGCCAGGCCGTTCATGAGTCTTGAGACGGCGAGCCGGTAAGCGTAAAGGGTCCTCTGTTGTTCCGGAAGAGGTGCCTCGGAAGGATTGACGGAACTGTACCATGTCATTGCCTCGCCATAGTCATGGGCGAAGAAACAGCAGTCTCCGATCATCAGAATGGCGGACTTGAAGTGGGGTGAGGCTGGATAACGCGATGCGAACGTCTCGAGAGCTTCGCGGGCTCCGGGAGAATCGGTGTGGAAAAGAGAGGCTGCCTTCAGAAAGTCGGCGAGCTCCCTGTCGGATCTGTCGATCTGTTCGCCGGAGGTCTCGATCCGGTCGAGCGCATCGAGCACCCCTTGCCAGTTTCCGGCACTGCCGAGTTCGGTCACGGTTTCCGGAAGGACAATTCCGAATGCCGAAAGACACAGAAGCAGTTGTGAAGCGAAAAGGGCCGACGCAATAAGCGTCTGCCGGAAAGGAAACCTGCCGGAACGGCCGGTGTCGCGATATGTCTTTTCCACAGTAATCCTTTCTTTTTTGAATAGATTGCAAAAATACGAATAAAATTGGGGTGGGAGGGTGAATGAGCCATAAATAAATGTTAAAAAGAAACTCCGGCTGAGTGAAAAAACGAGCTGAGACAGCCGGAAAATCGCGGCATAAAGCCAAGAGAAGCCGAAAAATGAGAAAAAGTTGGTCAAATGGGCCACTTTTTTTTGAAAACTTTTGGAGATTTAAGAAAAACTGCCTAACTTTGCACCGCAAATTGCGCCCGAGACCGTGAGGACGGCCCCGAGTGGATTTGTGCAAGGGGCCCATTCGTCTATCGGTTAGGACGAGAGATTTTCATTCTCTAAAGAGCAGTTCGACTCTGCTATGGGCTACAAAACAAGAAAAAACAAACACAACAGATGGCAAATCATAAATCATCTCTGAAAAGAATCCGTCAGTCCGAGAAGCGTAAACTCGAGAACCGCTATTGGGCAAAGACAGCGCGCAACGCGGTTCGCCGTGTACGCCGCATGACTGAGGTAGCCGAGGCTCAGGAGGCATACAATAAAGTGAGCGCCCTTCTGCAGCGTCTTGGTCGCAAGAACATTATCTCGAAAAACAAAGCTGCCAACCTCTGCAGCGGTCTTCAGGAGCACATCAACAAGCTCTCGAAGTAAAAACGATATAAAAGCGACGGGATTAGTCTTCCCCTGATTGTCCGGTCGTAAAGTTGGTCCATTCGTCTATCGGTTAGGACGAGAGATTTTCATTCTCTAAAGAGCAG
>CAYMTQ010000061.1:0-12364 GCA_964393395.1 uncultured Sangeribacter sp. | reverse complement strand
TCGATCCAGCTTTCGATGGGTGTGAAGAGCAACAAGACCGACAACCCGGCTCTGTCGCTCAAATCCCGCCGTAAGACTTATTTCGACTTTGACGAGAAGATTCAGGCAACCATCAATGCGTCGGTTGGTGACAAGCTGAAGTTCAACATGACCTACAACACCGACGCTACCTTTGACTTCGACTCGAAGAACCTGAAGCTCGCTTACGAAGGAAAGGAGGATGAGATCATCAAGAGCATCGAGGCCGGAAATGTAAGCATGTCGACCGGTTCGAGCCTCATCCGCGGCGGTACGGCCCTCTTCGGCGTGAAGACCAAGCTTCAGTTCGGAAAACTGACCCTGACCGGCCTTCTCTCCCAGCAGAACTCGGAGTCGAAGACCGTAAACACGACCGGCGGCGTCCAGAAAACGCCTTTCAACATCAAGGCTGACAACTATGACGCGAACCGACACTTCTTTCTCTCACAGTACTTTTATGAGAACTATGACCGGTTTGCATCGCGCCTGCCATACGTCTCTTCCGGAATAAACATCACCCGTATCGAGGTCTGGATAACCAACAAGAACTCTTCATATCAGGAGAGCCGAAACTTCGTCGGCTTCATGGACCTCGGCGAGAATTCGCGGCTCGCCTCGGATTACTGGATTCCCGATCCGTCCGTCCCCGTTCCTTCGAACCAGAGCAACAACATTCTGTCGGTCCTGAAGAACCAGTATCCGGAATCGAGAAACATCAACCGCGTCACTCAGGTCCTCGAACCTCTCTCTGCCTACGGGATCACCGGCGGCCGCGATTTCGAGAAAGTCGAGAGCGCCCGTCTGCTGAAGTCAAACGAATATTCGCTCAATGCCGACCTCGGTTACATCTCGCTTAAATCAGCTCTGACCACCGACGAGGTGCTCGGTGTCGCATTCGAATATACCTACAACGGCAAAGTCTATCAGGTCGGTGAGTTTTCTTCTGACGTGACCGATACTCAGTCGGCGCTCTACCTGAAGATGCTTCGCGGAACAACAGTTTCCCCGCGTCTCCCGATGTGGCAGCTGATGATGAAGAACGTCTATTCCCTCGGCGCTTATCAGCTTAGCGGCAAGAACTTCAAGCTGAACATCAAGTATCTTTCCGATACCACCGGAACTGAAATATCTTACATCCCTGTTGGTGACATCGCCAACCAGCCTCTCCTTCAGGTGATGAATCTCGACCGTCTTGATTCTAACCAGGAATCGAATTCCGACGGTTTCTTCGACTACATCGAGGGATACACAGTCCAATCCTCCAACGGCAAGATCATCTTCCCGGTGGCCGAACCGTTCGGTAAACACCTGAAATCGAAGATCAACAATGATGCGCTCGCCGAAAGGTATGTGTATCAGGAACTTTATGACTCGACGCTCGTTGTCGCCCAGCAGTTCGCCGATAAAAACAAGTTTTCGCTCATCGGTGAATATCAGGCCTCGAACGGTGCGCAGATCCGCCTCGGCGCGATGAACGTGCCGCGTGGCTCTGTCGTCGTGACCGCCGGTGGTGTGACTCTGACCGAGAACTCGGACTATACCGTCGACTATTCGATGGGTATCGTGACGATCACCAATCAGAGTATCATCGATTCCGGTACAAATGTCTCGGTGACGCTCGAGAACCAGTCGCTATTCTCGATGCAGAGAAAGACGCTTCTCGGTCTCGATGCGCAGTACCGCTTCAACAAGGACTTCACCCTCGGCGCGACCCTGATGCACTTCTCGGAAAAGTCACTGACCGAGAAGGTCAGCATCGGTGACGAGGTGATCAACAACACGATGTGGGGCATCAACCTGAGCTATAACAAGGAATTCAACTGGCTGACGAATCTTCTGAACAAGATACCGACGGTCAACGCGACGGCCCCCTCTGTCTTCAATGTGAACGCCGAGTTCGCCCAGCTCGTTCCTCATCAGCAGAAGAGCGGTTCAAACCGCGGTTCATCCTACATCGATGACTTCGAGACAACACAGACCGGCGTCGATCTGCGCTCGCCCTACTCGTGGGCTCTCGCTTCGACACCATACGATTCTTCGGCCGACGCCCTCTTCCCCGAAGCTGCCCTGAACGATAATGTCGATTATGGCAAAAACCGTGCGCTTCTTGCCTGGAACTATGTCGACCGACTCTTCACCCAGAAGAACTCCTCGCTCCTTCCGGGATACCTCAAGAACGACCTCAAGCAGCTCTCGAATCCATACGTCCGAGAAGTGACTGTCAACGAGCTCTTCCCGAACCGCGAGCTCGCATACGGCGAAGCCAACTATATCCAGACCCTCAACCTCTCTTTCTATCCGAAAGAGCGCGGACCGTATAACCTCGACGCGACTGATATTGACGAGAAGGGTAACCTCCTTTATCCCGAGCGCCGATGGGGCGGTATCATGCGCAAGATGGATAACACCAACTTCGAGAACTCAAATGTCGAATACATCCAGTTCTGGATGATGGACCCGTTCCTCGACGAAGAGAACCCGAACTATGAAGGCGGTGACCTCTATTTCAACTTCGGTGAGATCAGCGAGGACATTCTGAAGGATGGAATGAAGAGCTATGAGAACGGTGTGCCTATCGACGGCAACGAGGAATTCATGACCTCCACCAACTGGGGTCGTGTCTCGCGCCAGAACTCGCTGACATACGCCTTCGAAAATGCCTCTGATGCACGTCCGCGTCAGGACGTCGGTCTCGACGGTCTCCCCAATGACGATGAGTATTCGTTCTCGAGCTATGAGAATTACCTGAACCAGCTCCGCGAGAAACTCCCGGCGTCGACCATCGCGGAGATGCAGGAGGATCCGTTCTCGGCCATGAATGACCCGGCCGGCGACAATTATCATTTCTACCGCTCGGACTATTACGACAATACCCATGCCACCATTCTTGAGCGCTATAAGCGCTACAATGGTGTCGAGGGCAACTCTCTTTCTCCCGACCAGAGCCCGAACCCGCAGTATCAGTCTTCGCGTTCCACACCGGATGTCGAGGACATAAACCAGGACAACACCCTGAACGAATACGAGCGTTATTTCCAGTATAAGGTGTCGATCCGCCCGGAGGATCTTGTCGTGGGCCGCAACTATGTGACCGACCGTCAGGAATCGGAAGTCCCTACCCGCGACGGACGTCAGCGTGTCGTCTGGTATCAGTTCAAGATTCCTCTTTCACAGCCCGACAAGGTAGTCGGCGGAATTTCGGATTTCTCGACAATACGTTTCGCGCGTATGTTCATGACAGGCTTCAAGGAGGTGACCCACCTTCGTTTCGCGACTCTCGAACTCGTGCGTGGCGAATGGCGCGACTACGCCTTCAACCTCAACTCCCGAAATGACTCTCCGGCCGAGGGCAATCTCGACATGTCTGTCGTAAACATCGAGGAGAATGCCGGCCAGACTCCCGTGAACTATATTCTCCCGCCGGGTGTGGACCGTATTCAGGATCCCGGCGCGGCTCAGGCTACCCAGCTGAACGAGCAGTCACTCGCGATGAAGGTCACAGGCCTTCAGCCCGGTGATGCACGCGGAATCTACAAGAACACTCAGCTCGATCTCCGTATTTACCGCCGGCTTCAGATGTGGGTTCATGCCGAAGCCCTCGTCGATGATCCGTCAAATCTCCGCAACGGTGACCTCGCGGTCTTTGTCCGTCTCGGATCTGACGTGAAGAACAACTATTACGAGTATGAAATTCCCCTCGACATAACGGCTCCCGGAAACTACAACAACTTCAATTCCGCAGACCGTGCCCTTGTCTGGCCGTCGGCCAACAGGCTCGATGTTCCTTTTGAAGTCTTCACGAACCTGAAGACCGAGCGAAATCACGAGCGCGGAATCGAAGGAAGCGGTGTGGGTTATACGACCCTCTTCTCGCGTCTCGATCCGAATGACAACCACAACACGGTCAGCGTGCTCGGAAATCCCTCGCTCTCTGACGTCCGTGTGATGCTTATCGGTATCCGTAACAAGTCGAACACGACAAAGGACGGTACCGTCTGGGTGAACGAGATGAAGGTGACGGACTTCAACGAGGACGGAGGCTGGGCCTTCAACGGAACGGCAAACCTCTCGCTCTCCGATGTCGCAATGGTCAATGTCGGCTATCATCGAGAGACCGCCGGCTTCGGTGGAGTAGATCAGGGTCTCGCCGCCCGCCGTCTCGAGGATTATGAGCAGTTCAATGTCGCCGTTCAGGGTGACCTCGGAAAGTTCCTCCCCGAAAAGGCGAAACTGAATGCCCCGATTTATTATTCTAAATCAACCGAAACCACAACTCCGAAGTACAATCCTCTCGATCAGGACATCCTCCTCAAGGATGCCCTCGATGCGGCCACGACCAAACAGGAGCGCGATTCAATCAAGAGTTATGCCATAACCAAGAAGTCAACCGAATCCTTCTCTATATCGAACATGAGGTTCAATGTGACCTCGAAGGTTCCGATGCCCTGGGATCCGGCCAACTTCCAGCTTGCCTTCTCTTTCACGAAGCAGAAGAACCTCGATCCGACGACCGAATATGAGAATACGAGCGACTATCGCGGCTCCTTCCAGTATTCGTACACCCCCGTGATCAAGCCCCTGAAACCCTTCTCCGCTCTGAAGGGCAAAGGAAAGTTCGTGAAGTTCCTGAAGGATTGGCAGATAAACTGGCTGTTCAATAACCTGACGTTCTTCACTTCGATGTCGCGCCATTATTATGAGCAGCAGACACGCTCTGAAATAGATGTGGACTTCCAGCTCCCCGTCCAGGTCAGCAAGAACTTCCTCTGGGACCGCCAGCTGACCCTGAACTGGAATCTCCTCCAGTCTCTCCAGTTCTCTTTCTCAAGCAACACGACTGCCAGAATCGAGGAGACAATCGGAGCGGTGAACAAGCGTCTCTTTCCGGACAAATACCGTGACTGGAAAGACACTGTGATGAGCTCGATCCGCTCTCTCGGAACCCCGTGGAACTATAACCAGACCTTCACCGGTACATATAAGGCACCTTTCAACAAGATTCCATTCCTTGATTACCTGACGGGTAGCGTATCTTACAACTCTACATACAGATGGGACCGCGGGGCGACCGTTGATGACGTCTATCTCGGAAACAGCATCCAGAACCAGTCGACCTGGACCGCCGATGCGCGTCTCAACTTCGAGACACTCTTCAACAAGTCGAAGTATCTGAAGGAAATCAACCAGCGTTTCTCGAATTCGAGAAACCGCGGTTCGTCGAAAGACCGGAACAAGAATCAGAAGAAGGATATGCCGAAGAAGTTCGAGCGGGCCTTCACGTTGAATCCCGACACGTCGACGCTCGTCACCCATAACCTGAAGACGAAGGATATCCGGCTTGTTGCGATGGAAAACGGAAAGGCCGTCAAGCTCGAGACAAAGGTCATAGACGAGAACACCGTCGAGATTCTTGACCGCGGCGACCGTCAGCTGAAAGTGACCGTGCGTGAACTCCCGAAGAAGGACAAACGCAATATCGCTTCGGACATAGGGGCTTACGCTCTCCGTCTGCTGATGATGCCCCGCAGCGCATCGTTCCGCTGGCGCAACACCCACTCTCTCAACCTTCCGCTCTTCGAACCTTCGATCGGCGATATATTCGGCCAGAGCACTGCCTACGGACCTATGTCGCCCGGTCTTGACTTCGCCTTCGGATTCTATGATGAAAGCTATGTCAATACGGCGCTCGACCGCGGTTGGCTTCTGACAGATGGCAATCAGACCTCTCCCGCCGTCTGGAACCGCGGCCAGGAATTCAGCTTCGAGCTGACACTCGAGCCGATCCGCGGCCTGAAGGTTGTCCTCACGTCAAACCTGACCGACAACAGAACCAGCCAGGTGCAGTTCATGTATTCCAACATGCCGACAGCCCTCAGCGGCAGCTACACGCGGACTCACGTCGCCATCGCATCGGCTCTCGGAAACTCCCATGCCTCCGACGGATACAACTCTGAGCCCTTCAACAGGTTCCTCGAGTATATCCCGGTTGTCTCGCGGAGATACGAACAGATGTATCATGGCTTCAGCTATCCTTCGGGAGGCTTCATGGAGGGTGATCCGCTGGCCGGGGCTCCATATAATCCGCAGAACGGAAGTGTGAGCAAGACGTCGTCCGACGTCCTTATCCCGGCGTTCCTCGCCGCCTACAGCGGTCAGAATGTCCATAAGATCACGCTGAAACAGTTCCCGGGCCTCTCTTCGATGCTCCCGAACTGGAAGGTGACATACGACGGATTGATCCAGCTCGGAAACCTCAAGAACGTCTTCAAGTCGTTCACTATCTCCCATGCCTATCAGTGTACTTATTCTGTAGGCTCCTATTCATCATACCTGAACTGGATAGGCGTTGACGGTGATTACGGCTTCACGCTCGATGAACAGACCCGTATGCCCGTTCCGTCGTCTCCATACAATATATCATCGGTTGCGATCACCGAGAAGTTCGCGCCGCTGATCGGCTTCAACATGACGTTGAAGAATGACCTGACGGTGAACGCGGAATATCGCGACTCGCGCACTCTGAACCTCAACACTTCCGCCGGTCAGGTTGTCGAGACCACAAGTAAGCAGATAACAGTCGGAGCCGGCTATAAGATCGCGAACTTCAACACTATCCTGAAGCTTGGAAAACGTCAGGGCGGAGTCTCTAACGACCTCTCGCTAAACCTCGACTTTAGCTTCTCGAACAATCAGTCGCTTATCCGAAGGATTGAGACAGCCTACACCCAGGCCACGCAGGGAACACAGACATGGTCGATAAACTTCATGGCGAGCTACATCCTTTCGAAGCGCATCACGCTCAACGCCTTCTTCGATCATCAGGTGAACACCCCGCTCGTCTCCAATTCATCATACCCGACGAGCAACTCCTCCTATGGCATCTCGGTCAACCTCTCCCTCGCCCGATAAGATACTTAAGATAACATAGAAACTTAAGATAACAGAAAAGGCGGTGTGTCACTTCACTTTGACACACCGCCTTTTAGCTTTTTGAACCGCTTTTAGCTTTTTGAACTGCCTTTTGACTTTATTATATTCCGGGTTTTATCCGTGCTTGGAAATCTTCCGGAGCTGTGGCTCATTGATGATCTTGATGCGACGGCCGTCAACGACGATCACACGTTCCTGAGCGAATGCCGTCAGGGTCCTGATCGCGTTGGCTGTCGTCATGTTCGACAGATTCGCGAGATCCTCGCGGCTCATATAGATTTTCAGAGTCAATCCGTCGTCTTCGACACCATAATGGTCGAGCAGGAGCAGCAGGGCTTCGGCAAGTCGTCCGCGGATATGCTTCTGGGTCAGATTAACGATTTTTGTGTCGCTGCCCCCGAGATTCCTCGACAGTTCGTGGATAAAGAACATCGCCAGATCATTGTTTCCACGGATAATCTGCTCGACAACCTTCATCGGGATGTAACCGAGGACAGACTCCTCCACTGTCGCGGCCGAAGACACATATTGCTCGCCGGCGAAATAGGCCCTGTAACCGAAGTACTGGACCGGACGGTAGAGACGGAGGATCTGGACCCTCTCTCCGACACCGGTCTTATACATCTTGACCTTCCCCTCGAGAAGAATCCATAGATTCTCCGGATCCTCTTTTTCGAGATATATAGTCTGGTTCTTGCGGAACTTCTCTATTGTGAAATGATCCGTCAGCCTACGTTTCTCCTCGGGCTGCAATACATTCCAAAGATCCGCGAGATCGTGGCTGATGATTTGTTCTAATGCACTTTTCTTTAACATTGGCTCGTGCTCCGCGGGCTGCATGCTCGGCATGTTCCCGAAGATAAGAAAGGGTTAAGATAGGAGAGAGGACGGCTTAGGAGATCGGAACGGGGCGTTCCCCGGCGGTTCAGACCGCCGAGCGGATGACACCTCTTCCGGATGTCTTGATGAACTCCATGATCTCTTCCTTGAAACAACTGTCAGGGACGTTCGACTGGATCAGATCCAGCGCACGGCTGACATTGAGGTCGCTCAGATAGAGAATACGGTATATTTCCGAAATAGCGCGTATATCTTCATCCGTGAAGCCGTTTCTGTGGAGACCGATGGTGTTCAGACCGACGTATGAGATCGGCTCACGGGCAGCTTTGACGAAAGGCGGAATGTCTTTGTTCACCAGAGCGCCACCCTGAAGCATGATGTTGCGTCCGAGATGGCAGAACTGATGAATCAGGCTGCCTCCACCGATCACGGCCGCGTCATCGACAATCACTTCGCCGGCCAGCTGGCTGGCGTTCGAGATGATCACGCGGTTGCCGACGACACAGTCATGGGCAATATGGGAATAAGCCATGATCAGGCACCCTGATCCCACCACTGTCTTTCCCTTCGATGCGGTTCCGCGGTTCACGGTCGCACACTCGCGGATTGTCGTGTTGTCTCCGATGATCGCAACGGTATCCTCTCCGCGGAATTTGAGGTCCTGAGGGATGCCGGCGATAACCGCTCCGGGGAAGATCTTCACGCCGTTGCCGATTCTGGCTCCGGGAAAGATCGTGACATTGTTATATATCTCACAGTTGTCTCCGATTTCGACGTTGTCATAAATCTTCGTGAACTCACCGATCTTGACACCGGTGCCGATTCGCGCGCCTTCGCTGACGGAATACAGTTTTGACATATCTGGGGACAGCTTATTTGTTCTTGATGATCTGGGCCATGAACTCTGCTTCGCAGACGATCTTCTCGCCGACGAATGCGTAGCCTTTGACTACTGCACATCCGCGTCTGATTTCGGTCATCAGCGAAACGTTCATCAAAAGCGTGTTTCCGGGAACGACTTTCTGTCTGAACTTCACATTGTCGATCTTGAGGAAGTATGTCGAGTAGCGCTCGGGTTCGTCAAGGTAGTTCAGCACGAGAACACCGGCCGCCTGGGCCATTGCCTCGACCTGAAGTACGCCGGGCATGACCGGTTCCTGCGGGAAGTGACCCTGGAAGAAGGGCTCGTTGACAGTCACGTTCTTCACCGCCACGACATGCTTCGGATCGATCTCGATGATCTTGTCTATCAGCAGGAAGGGATAGCGGTGGGGGAGAAGTTTCTTGATTCCGTTGATGTCGATCAGCGGTTCCACGTTCGGATTGTAGACCGGTGCCTGGATCTCGGTGTGCTTCACCGCCTTGCGGAGCATGCGTGTGAATTTATTGTTCACCGTGTGTCCGGGACGGATTGCGACCACACGTCCCTTGAGCGGACGTCCGATCAGGGCGAGATCGCCGATGATGTCGATCAGTTTGTGGCGCGCCGGCTCGTTGTCCCACTGCAGGGGCTTCGGGTTGATGTAGCCAAGACCGGAGAGCTCCATGTGAGGTGCGCCCATCGCATCACAGATCTTGTTCAGATGTTCCTGGGGACATTCGCGGTCGTAGATGACGATTGCGTTCTCCAGATCGCCGCCCTTGATCAGGCCGTGCTGGAGAAGAGTCTCTATTTCACGGACAAAAACGAATGTGCGCGCTGACGCGATCTCCTGCTTGAAATCGGCCAGATCGTCGAGAACCGCAAACTGGTTCGGGAGGATAGGGGAGTTGTATTCCACCATCACCTCGACGCTGAAGCCGTCGTCGGGATACATCGTCAGTGTCGCTCCGGTCTCTTCATCGCGGAACTGTGTTTTCTCCTTTATTATATAGAAGTCCTTGTCGGCTTTCTGTTCAACGAGGCCGACCTTTTCGATTCCGTTTACGAAAGGAATTGCCGAGCCGTCGAGGATCGGAACTTCAGGACCGTTGACTTCGATCAGACAATTGTCGACGCCTGCGGCATAGAGTGCTGCGACTGCATGTTCAATCGTGCTTACACGGGCATCTCCTTTGCCGATGACAGTTCCTCGTGTCGTGTCAACCACAAATTCGGCAAGCGCCGGGATCTCAGGCTCTCCTTCGAGGTCCGTTCTCTTGAAACGGTAGCCTGTGTTTTCCTTTGCCGGTTTGAAGATTGCTGTGATCTCAAGTCCGGAATGAAGACCTTTGCCGGAGACTGAGAATTCTGAGTTTAAGGTTAGCTGGTTCATTATGGCGTATTTCTTTATTTTCGGTTGAAGAGTTGTTCAAGGTTGCGGAGCAGTACCTGATTCTTTGCCCACTGGCGGGCAGGGAGGACGGGCGTTCCGAGCAGACGGCAGTCATCGCCGACGCTCTGCGGCACACCGGACTGCGCTCCGAATTCGTTGCGGTCTCCGATCCTGATGTGACCGGCGAAACCGACCTGACCTCCGACGCGGTTCGAGTCGCCGATCTTTGTCGAGCCGGCGACACCGACCTGGGATGCGAAAACATTGTTCTGCCCGATCTCCACGTTGTGTGCAATCTGGATCAGATTGTCGAGCTTCGTCCCTTTGCCGACACGGGTCGATCCGAATGTCGCGCGGTCCACTGTCGTGTTGGCTCCGATTTCGACGTCATCCTCGATCACGACATTTCCGACCTGAGGAATCTTCTCGTATATCTCACCCTTCGGCGCAAAACCGAAACCGTCGGCGCCGATCACCGCACCGGAATGGATGATGCATCGCGCGCCGATCTGACATTCTTCATAAATCCGGACGCCGGCACGGATGACCGTGTCGTCGCCGATGATGACATTCTGTCCGATATAGGCCTGAGGATAGATCTTCACATTCTTTCCGATCTTCGCTCCGTCTCCGATATAGGCGAATGAGCCGATATAACCCCCCTCTGGAAGCACGAATCCTTGCGGCACCCTCGCCGGTTCCTCGATTCCCTCCGGTCCCTTCTTCATGCTCTGGATCGCTTCGAGAAGCTCGGCGAGCGTCGAATACGGATCCTCGACCCTGATGAGAGTGGCTTTCACGCCGTCGGCCTCGAAGTCTTTCCCGACAAGAAGGGCAGAAGCCTCGGTCGTTGTGCAGAAATGTGCATATTTGGGATTGGCGATAAATGAAAGTTCCCCGGGTTTCGCCTCCTCTATTTTGGCAAAACCACGCAGGACAACTGTTCCGTCACCAACGATTTCCCCTCCTATCATAGAGGCAAGTGCCTCTGCTGTCATCTCCATAAATCGGTATTGATCCGGTTTGTAGGCCGTCGCCGGGGCGATACCGGCCTGTTAATTATCGTGCAAATATCGGAAATTTTTTTGAATTTCAGCTTCTGTAGACCAAAAAATCGGACAAACAGATGCATTTTGAAGACACGTCCGAAAAAATCTGTTTTATAAAGTTCGGTTATTGTGAAAAATTAACTACATTTGCGACTTGAAAGAGGGCTCCCGTCCCCGGTCCGGAGGACCCCGGCGCTCTCCCTTTCCGGGACAGATTCCCTCTGTCCGGCATCATGAACGTAATTCAAACAACCTAATAAGCTGAAAACTCAATGAAAATTTCTCACATTGAACACATCGGTATCGCCGTTCCCAATCTTGAGGAGGCTATCAAGTATTATGAAAACGTACTCGGCCTGAAGTGCTACAAGCAGGAGGTCGTGGAGGATCAGAAAGTGACTACCGCCTTCTTCAAGGTCGGTGACACCAAGATCGAGCTCCTCGAAGCTACATCTCCCGAAAGCACAATCGCAAAATTCATCGAGAAGAACGGTGGCAAGGGTGGAATGCACCACATGGCCTTCGCCGTTGAAGATGGTGTTGCGAACGCTCTGGCAGAGTGTGAGGAAAAAGGAATCCGCACAATCGACAAGGCTCCCCGCGGCGGCGCCGACGGCCTTCAGATCGCATTCCTTCACCCCAAATGCACCGAGGCTGTTCTCACAGAGCTCTGCGAGGATCCCGCAAAGAAATAATGATCCCGCAAGATATTGCGTGATGATCCCGGAACACCGTGATGATCCCGCAAGCAAAATTTTAAAATCAAATACCATTCTCTTCGGTGAAACCGTTCCGGCGGTTTCCCAATAATCAGCAACTCAATCATGAGCAAGCAAGAAGAAAAAATCCAGGAACTTATCGAGAAACGCGCGAAAGCACGTCTCGGCGGTGGCGAAAAGGCCATCGAGAAACAGCACGAGCGCGGAAAATATACTGCGCGTGAACGTATCGCCCAGCTCCTTGACGAAGGCAGCTTCGAGGAACTCGATATGTTCGTGACACACCGTTCCACAAACTTCGGAATGGAGAAGAAACAGTATCTCGGCGACGGCGTCGTTACCGGTTTCGGTACTATCGAAGGCCGTCTCGTCTATGTTTTCGCCCAGGACTTCACTGTTCTCGGCGGCTCTCTTTCTGAGACTATGGCACAGAAGATCTGCAAGGTCATGGACCTCGCGATGAAGATGGGTGCTCCCGTGATCGGCCTCAATGACTCGGGCGGCGCACGTATCCAGGAAGGTATCAACGCCCTCGCAGGCTACTCTGAGATCT
>CAYMTQ010000060.1:0-12510 GCA_964393395.1 uncultured Sangeribacter sp. | reverse complement strand
TCCTCCGCACCCAGCTTGCCAAAGCAAGCGTTTCTCGCATCATCATCGAACGTACCCTCAAGATGGTCACAGTCACCATCTGCACCAACCGCCCCGGTATGATCATCGGCAAGGGTGGCAAGGATGTCGAGATCCTGAAAGAGGCTCTCAAGAAACTGACCGACAAGGAAGTTCAGATCAATATCTACGAGATCAAGCGCCCCGAGCTCGATGCTGAGCTCGTCGCTTCGAATATCGCTCGCCAGATCGAAAACCGCGTGGCATACCGTCGCGCTGTCAAGATGGCGATCCAGTCCACAATGCGCATGGGCGCGGAGGGCATCAAGGTTCAGGTTTCGGGCCGTCTGAACGGCGCCGAGATCGCACGTTCCGAGATGTTCAAGGAGGGACGTACTCCCCTTCACACACTCCGTGCCGACATCGACTACGCTCTTGTCGAGGCGCTGACAAAAGTCGGCATCCTCGGAATCAAGGTGTGGATCTGTCGTGGTGAGGTTTATGGCAAGAAGGAGCTGACTCCCTCATACGCCATCGGCGTCAAGGAGCAGGGTTCTCCGCGCCAGCGTGACGACCGTCGCAAAGGCGGCTTCCGCAAGAACAGAAACAACAACCGTTAATACGCTCATAGAGACATATGTTACAGCCTAAGAAAACCAAATTCCGTCGCGCCCAGAAAGGCCGCATGAAAGGCGAGGCGCAGCGTGGCAACCAGCTGGCGTTCGGCTCTTTCGGTATCAAGACTCTCGAGTCGAAATGGATCACCGGCCGTCAGATTGAGGCAGCCCGTATCGCCGTGACACGCTATATGCAGCGTCAAGGTCAGATCTGGATCCGTATCTTCCCGGACAAGCCTATCACCAAGAAACCGGCCGAGGTCCGCATGGGTAAAGGTAAAGGTAACCCCGAAGGCTTCGTGGCGCCCGTCACTCCGGGACGTATCCTCATCGAGGTCGAAGGCGTAAGCTACGACATCGCTAAGGAGGCACTCCGTCTGGCAGCCCAGAAGCTCCCCGTGATCACTAAGTTCGTGGTTCGCCGCGACTATGATCCCTCTCAGAACGTCTGATCCAAACATATCAGCCGGGGCTGAAGTCCGAATGGTCATTGCCCCGGCTGAAAATTTTTTTGATAGCCGACACAATAAATCGGTCATCACCGACGTTTCGAAAAATGGCTGAATGTGAACCGTCCATTCTTCCCGAATCGGTTTCAGTCCCTGGACCGACAACAAGTAGGGGAGAACCGGCCGTGGAATCAGGAGGCATGAAATAATCCAAATAACAATGAAAAAGGAAGAAATCAAGGAATTAAGCATTCCGGAACTCAAGGCCCGCATCGAGGTCGCCGAGAAGGCTTATCGTGAATTGAAAGTAACGCACGCGATTGCTCCCGTAGCCGATCCCTCCAAGATCACTAAAGACCGCAAGGAGATCGCACGCTTGAAAACCGTGTTGCGTCAGAAGGAAATCGCCGCTCAGGCCGAGGCTTCTGCAAACTAATCCCCATCAAAGTATTTAGAAAAAATGGAAGAAAAAAGACATTTGAGAAAAGAAAGAATCGGGGTT
The DNA here is from genome assembly GCA_964393395.1 of uncultured Sangeribacter sp. Lineage (GTDB taxonomy): Bacteria > Bacteroidota > Bacteroidia > Bacteroidales > Muribaculaceae > Lepagella. The sequence continues at coordinate 10,945 of CAYMTQ010000060.1, read as the reverse complement.
GTTTCAAGCAACAAGTGCGACAAGACAATCACTGTCGAGATCAAGTGGAAGGAGAAACACCCGATCTACGGTAAATTTGTCAATAAGACAAAGAAATACCATGCCCATGACGAGAACAACGAGTGCTCGGTAGGTGATACCGTTCGCCTGATGGAGACTCGTCCTCTGAGCAAGACCAAGAGATGGAGACTTGTTGAAATAATCGAAAAAGTGAAGTAATATGATCCAGAGTGAATCGCGTTTAACAGTTGCAGACAACAGTGGTGCAAAAGAAGCACTCTGCATTCATGTTCTCGGCGGCACAGGTCGTCGCTACGCTTCGGTAGGTGACATCATCGTAGTCACTGTCAAGAGCACTATCCCCCAGTCAGACGTCAAGAAAGGCACAGTCTCAAAGGCTGTAGTCGTCCGCACGAAGAAGGAGATCCGCCGTCCCGACGGTTCCTACATCCGTTTCGACGACAATGCCTGCGTTCTTCTTAACAACGCCGGCGAGATCCGCGGCACCCGTATCTTCGGTCCCGTTGCCCGCGAACTCCGCAACACAAACATGAAGATTGTTTCACTGGCACCCGAAGTGCTTTAATCCGTAGAAATAATGGCTAAATTACACATCAAGAAGGGTGACATGGTCGCCGCCATCGCCGGTGACGACAAAGGCAAGACAGGCCGCGTCCTCGAGGTGCTCCCCAAGAAGGGCCGCGCCGTAGTGGAAGGTCTCAACATCGTCAAGAAAAGCACCAAGCCCAACGCCAAATATCCCCAGGGTGGCATTGTTGAAGTGGAGGCTCCCATCGCCATCTCCAATCTCAATGTTCTCGACCCGAAGACCGGCAAGCCCACCCGCATCGGGCGCCGTCTCAACGAGGCCGGCAAACTGGTTCGTTATTCTAAAAAATCAGGAGAGGAGATCAAGTAATGAGCAGCACAACACTCGCAAAGGACTACAAGGAACGTATCGTCCCCGAACTCACTGAAGAGTTCAAATATACCACCCCCATGCAGGTGCCCCGCCTCGAGAAGATCGTGATCAACCAGGGTCTCGGCGCCGCAACTCAGGATAAGAAACTCATCGAGACTGCAATCAACGAGCTGACAGCCATCACAGGCCAGAAAGCCGTTCCCACAGTTTCAAAGAAGGATATCGCGAGCTTCAAGCTCCGTAAGAAAATGCCCATCGGCGCCATGGTAACCCTGCGTCGCGAGAAAATGTACGAATTCCTGGAGCGCCTCGTCCGCGTAGCTCTCCCCCGAATCCGTGACTTCAAGGGCATCAACTCGAAGCTTGACGGCCGTGGAAACTACACTCTCGGCATCACCGAGCAGATCATCTTCCCCGAAATCAACATCGACAGCGTCCCCAACATCAAGGGTATGAACATCACTTTCGTGACTTCTGCCGACACTGACGAGGAAGGACTCGCACTGCTCAAGAAGTTCGGCCTCCCCTTCAAGAAAGAGAACTAATCATCTTCAATCAAGAATTTTTTATCCGCACACAATATGGCAAAAGAATCAATGAAAGCGCGTGAGGTGAAGCGTCAGCGCATGGTAGCCAGGTATGCCGAGAAGAAAGCCGCTCTCAAGAAAGCCGCTCTGGCCGACGAGAACGGAAACATCGACTACGAGGCTCTCACTAAACTCCAGAAGCTTCCGAAGAATGCTTCACGAGTTCGCCTTCACAACCGCTGCACAATCACCGGCCGTCCGAAAGGCTACATGCGTCAGTTCGGCATCTCCCGTATTCAGTTCCGTGAGATGGCTTCCGCTGGTCTCATTCCGGGCGTCAAGAAAGCGAGCTGGTAAGCAGTTCCGCGCTTGAAGACGGGTCTATGCTCTTCTTCAACTATCAAAAATAATAAAGCGGTCTCCATTTTCCCGGAGACCGCTTTATCTCTTCATATAAGCAATGACCCCCGGCATTCCGAGAATCTTTCTTCTTCCGACATCCGCAAAACCGTGTCGTTCCGCGATGCGGACAATCGTCTGTGTCCTGATTCTCGCGATGTCATCGTTTTTGCCCGAACCGGTCCTGGCTGATGAAATCCCGGAACAGTTTCCTGTTTCCGATTCACCGTCGGAGTTCCGTTCACGATCGGTTCCCGATACGGTGTCGGTTTCCAAAATAGGAATGTCCGGACAGGCAGAGTCGCATTTAAACACAGTTCCGGACATGGCGCGGCTAAGACCCTTGGCTGTCAGAACAAAACCTCCCGTCGAAGGAAGGTATCATGGAAAGAACATAGTCAAGAAGGTAATCGACTGGGCCAAGCACACCAATGATACAGTCGCTCATGAGAAATTCTCATTCGATATCATCGGTGCTCCATATTATTCAAGTGATGTGCAGTTCGCGGCTACGGTTCTCGGAACTGCCCAATATCACACTGCTCCGGATAATCCGCTGATTCCACCTTCAAATGCTTCGCTTCGGGCATCAATATCAACCACTCTGTTCTACATGTTCGGTGTCGACGGAGTTCACATTTTCCGTTCCGGACGCCGCCGGATCAATTACTATGTCAAATATCAGTCATTGCCCACATATTTCTGGGGAATAGGCTTCAATAACGGAATCAATGATATCCGGTCCCCGTTCCGGGAGCTGAGCACGAATGCGCGGGTCGAGTATCTCGAGAAAGTCTTCGGGAAGCTATATATAGGGCCGGCATTGGAATATGACTATTACAACGCGCAGAAACGACGGGGACACACCGAAGTCTGGAGAGGACTTCCGGATCACACGGTCTCTGTCGGTGCGGGCATAGTTGCGGAATATGATTCAAGAGATGTCAAGACTGCTGCCGAAAGAGGATGCTTCCTCAGGTTTGTCCAGCGTTTCTTTCCAAGATTTGGAGGAAATGAGGACAACAGTTTCATGAACACGCAGGTGACAGCCAATATATACCGGAAGATCTGGAAAGGGGGCGTCCTCGCCGGTCAGATTCACGGTAACCTCACTTTCGGCAACACACCCTGGGGAATGATGCCGACTTTCGGTGAAGGTTCGATGAGAGGCTATTATCTCGGGAGATTCCGCGACAAATGTGAGGCGGACATCACGCTCGAACTGCGCCAGCATGTCTGGAAACGGAGCGGAATGGTGGTGTGGGTCGGAGCCGGCTCAGTCGCTCCGAAAGTTTCCGCTTTCCGGCTGAACAAGATATTACCGAACGGGGGAATAGGATACAGGTTTGAATTCAAAAAAAGGGTGAACATCCGCGTTGATCTCGGATTCGGCCGGAGGACCTGGGCATTTGAATTCAATATTAACGAATGTTTCTGATGAAAAATATATTCCGCAGAATAATCACACCGCAAGTGCTCTTCGTGTTCTATCTGATCACGCTCGTGCTTCCGAATATACTCCTCAGCTATACCGAACACCTTTCCGGTCTTGGAATCGCAATCAATATCCTGCTCCCTGTCGGGGTATATGGACTCATCATGTCCCTTTCGCGCAATGTCGGAAGAATGGTGTGGATACTTCTTCCGTTGGCTCTGCTCGCCATTTTTCAGATAGTTCTTCTCGGACTCTACGGCAGATCCGTCATCGCGGTCGACATGCTGCTGAGCTTCACGTCGTCCAACCCGGGAGAGGCCAAAGAATTGCTCGGGAGTATATTCCCTGTGATACTGACTGTGGCGCTCTTCTATCTCCCGTCGCTTGCGCTCGGAGTTTTCATGTGGGCCCGTCACATTGAGCTGCCGGAACTATTCATCAGAAGAATGCGCCGGATTTCCGCCGTCACTGCGTTCGCAGGTGCGGTCTGTCTTGTCATAGCTCTGACTACCGACAGCGCCTATTCTACGCGCAACAATCTCTATCCGGTCAATGTAGCCTATAACGTATCGCTTGCGGCCAGACATCAGAAACTCGTTGCCGAGCATGACAGCCTGACCTCCGGATTCAGATTCGATGCAAAAGACAATCATCCCGACTCCGTCAGCGAAGTTTACGTCCTCGTGATCGGAGAGACATCGCGTGCCGACCACTGGGGTCTGAACGGTTACGGACGTGAGACGACTCCTCTGTTGAAAAAACGGAGCAACCTCTATTCCTTCCGGAAGGCGATGAGCGAGTCGAATACGACCCACAAGAGTGTTCCGCTGATGCTGAGTCATCTCGACTCGCATACGTTCGGCGACTCCATATATATGGTGCGGAGCATAATCACTGCCTTTCGCGAAGCCGGATACAACACGGTCTTCATATCCTCGCAGAAACCCAATAAATCCTTCATACAATTCTTTGGAGAAGAGGCCGACCGCGCGATATATGTCAACCAGCGCGGAGACGAATCCGATCTTGTGCTGGTTCCCGAACTGAAGAGGACGCTGTCCGACAAAAACCACAGGCAGCTTGTGGTCATTCATTCATACGGTTCACATTTCAACTACCGCGACCGGTATCCGCGCGACATGGCCCGTTTCCTTCCGGACGACTATCTGGAAGCCGGTTTTTCCGTGCGAGAAAATCTCGTTAACGCCTATGACAACTCCATTCTGTTGACCGACAAGCTTCTCGACGGCGTCATCGAAGTTCTGGACGGGAGCGGATATGACAGGGCGGCGATGATCTATACTTCAGACCATGGCGAGGATATATATGATGACTCGAGAAAGCTTTTCCTCCATTCCTCGCCCTGTCCGAGTTTTCATCAATTATATGTACCCTTCATTGTGTGGTTCTCCGGACCGATGGTCAAGGATTTGCCCGATGTGGCCCGTGTCCTGAAAACGAATACGGAAAAAAGGGTTGATTCGAGTGTGTCGCTGTTTGACACAGCGATGGATCTTGCCGGCATCACGACGCCTCGTAGCGCTTTGAACGGCTCATTGATCAGACCCGGATATAAAGATTCCGAACGTCGTTTCCTGAATGATCACAACCGGTCGGTATCACTCCGGAAGAGCGGATTTGAGGAAGAGGATATTCGGGCATTGAGACGCCTTGACGGTGAGGATACCGGAGGCGAAGATTAGGAACAGGTGATGGATAGGGGACCGGTATGGTCTTAAAACCCCATCTCATAGAATTTCAGAGTCACTGGGGCCGCTGGCTCTGAAATTTTATGAGATGGGGTCTAAAATTCATGAAAACGTGTTGATTTGATAAAAAAGAATAAAAGAGGCCAAATTATCGTGAGAAAATTTTGCTAAGTCGGTGATTTTTGCTAATTTCGCGCCGTAAAGTGACCATTGCGCCCTTGTCGTGACATATCGCGCAATACTGCTGAGAGGGTCTCTCTCGTTTCCGGACTGCTCAATGGGGTGAGTCGGCGAGGAATCGAAGGGTGGCGTTTGATGCAGTTTTTGTGCGTATAAGTTAGTGATTCACAGGCTCCCAGTGAGATCTTTGCAAAGAGAGTATTAAATATTGTTCGGTACATCCGAATCAATTTAACAACACAACAATGACTGATCCAATAGCAGATTATTTGACCAGACTGCGAAACGCCATTCACGCCGGACACCGGGTGGTGGAGATTCCGTCCTCAAAGATGAAGAGAGAGATCACCAAGATTCTCTTCGACCAGGGCTACATCCTCAACTATAAGTTCGAGGAAGGCACAACTCCCCAGGGAACCATCAAGATCGCCCTGAAGTATGATCCCGTTGACAAGGTCAATGCGATCAAGAACCTGCACCGTGTGTCACGTCCGGGTCTCCGTCAGTATTGCGGATACAAGGATATGCCGCGTGTCCTGAACGGCCTCGGCATCGCGATTCTTTCGACTTCACAGGGTGTGATGACAAACAAGGAAGCCAAAGACCGCAAGATCGGCGGCGAAGTATTGTGCTACGTTTATTAATTAAGGAGGAATCATTTCACTATGTCAAGAATTGGTAAAGCCCCCATCGCCATCCCGGCCGGTGTAAAGGTAGAGGTGAAAGACAACCTCGTGACTGTCAAGGGTCCCAAAGGCGAGCTTTCGCAGGAGATCAACCCTGATATCAAAGTGACCGAAGAAGACGGCCACATCATCGTAACCCGTCCCGACGACGAGCGTGAGCACCGCGCACAGCACGGTCTGTACCGCGCGCTGATCCACAACATGGTTGTCGGCGTATCAGAGGGTTACAAGAAAGAAATGGAACTTGTGGGTGTCGGCTACCGTGCGACAGCGACAGGCCAGGTGCTTGAGCTTTCACTGGGCTACTCACACGCCATTTTCATCAAGCTTCCCAAAGAGATCAAGGTAGAGGCAAAGAGCGAACGTAACAAAAACCCGCTGATCCTTCTCGAGAGCGCTGACAAGCAGCTTCTCGGCCAGGTCTGCGCTAAGATCCGCTCCCTCCGCAAGCCTGAGCCTTACAAGGGCAAGGGTATCAAGTTCGTCGGCGAGATCATCCGTCGCAAGTCGGGTAAGTCGGCTAACGCTAAATAATTAATCCCCAGGAAGTCATGATTAGCAAAATCGCAAGAAGAAATAAAATCAAAACCCGCATCCGCGGAAAGATTTCCGGAACCGCACAGCGTCCGCGCATGAGCGTCTTCCGTTCCAACAAGGCCATCTACGTTCAGGTTATCGACGACCTTGCAGGCGTAACTCTGGCTGCGGCTTCTTCCAAGGGCCTCGAAGGTGGCACCAAGACCGAAGTGGCTGCTAAAGTAGGCGAGGCAATCGCCAAGAAAGCCCAGGAGAAGGGCATCGTTGAAGTAGTATTTGACCGTAACGGCTATCTGTTCCACGGTCGTGTAAAATCACTCGCAGACGCCGCCCGCAACGCCGGCCTTAAATTCTAACCTACGACATGGCAAAAAGAAACAACAGAGTAAAGACAACAAGCGATCTCGATCTTAAGGATCGCCTTGTAGCAATCAACCGTGTGACTAAGGTGACCAAAGGTGGCCGTGCATTCAGCTTCGCAGCCATCGTGGTTGTCGGTAACGAGAACGGCATCATCGGCTGGGGCCTCGGCAAGGCAAACGAAGTCCAGGCAGCTATCGCCAAAGGTGTCGAGACAGCCAAGAAGAACCTCATCCGCGTTCCCGTCCACAAAGGCACAATCCCCCACGAGCAGGCAGCGAAATTCGGCGGCAGCCGCGTTTTCCTCAAACCCGCTTCCGAGGGTACCGGTGTGAAAGCCGGCGGCGCTATGCGCGCAGTGCTTGAGAGTGTCGGCATCACCGACGTGCTCGCCAAGTCCAAAGGTTCGTCCAACCCCCACAACCTCGTGAAGGCCACTATCGAGGCCCTCGGCGAGCTCCGCAGCCCCGCCCAGGTGGCGCAGAACCGCGGCGTCTCTGTCGAGAAAGTGTTTAACGGCAAATAATCAAAGAGAAGCATGGCAAAAATTGCAATCAAACAGATCAAGAGCCGTATCAACTGCCCCGCAGTTCAGAAGCGCACACTCGACGCTCTCGGCCTCCACAAAATGAACCAGACGGTCGTACACGAAGATGTACCCTCGATTCTGGGTATGGTTAAAAACGTTCATCATCTCGTAGAGGTGACCAAACTCTAATCCGACACGACAATGCAACTTCATAATCTCACTCCTGCTGTAGGCAGCAACAAGAAGAACAAACGTGTGGGCCGTGGTCCCGGCTCGGGATACGGCGGCACTTCTACCCGCGGTCACAAGGGTGCGAAATCCCGTTCGGGCTACAAGCACAAGGTAGGCTTCGAGGGCGGTCAGATGCCCCTCCAGCGCCGTGTGCCGAAATTCGGTTTCAAGAACATCAACCGCGTCGAATACAAGGCTATCAACCTCGACGCTCTTGAGGCTCTCGCCGAAGCAAAGGCCCTCGAGAAGATTACTGTTGCCGATCTGCGCGCAAACGGTCTGGTTCCCAAAAATGTAAAGGTGAAGGTTCTCGCCAACGGGGCCCTCACCCGCAAGCTTGAGGTCGAGGCTGACGCCTTCTCCAAGAAAGCAGAGGAAGCCATCACCGCTGCCGGCGGCACAGCAATCAAAAAATAACAACTCACAATGGGATTTACACAAACAATAAAGAATATCTGGAGCATCGAAGATCTTCGCAAGCGTATCGGTATCACCCTTCTGCTTGTGATCATCTACCGCTTTGGATGCTACGTGGTCCTTCCGGGTATCAACCCCGACGACCTCATGGCGCTTAAGAACTTCACTTCCGACGGTCTGATGCAGCTGCTCGACATGTTCTCGGGAGGCGCGTTCTCTCAGGCCTCTATCTTCGCCCTGGGTATCATGCCCTACATCACGGCTTCGATCGTGATCCAGCTTCTGGGTATGGTTCTCCCCGCATTCCAGAAAATGCAGCGCGAGGGTGAGTCGGGCCGCATGAAACTCAACCAGTATACGCGTTACCTGACAGTGCTGATTCTCCTGCTTCAGGGTCCGGCATACCTGATGAACCTCAAATATCAGGTTCAGGCAGCCGGCGGATACGTCGACCTGTCGTTCTGGATGATCGCCTTCATGACGATTGTTCTCGCAGCCGGTTCGATGTTCATCATGTGGCTTGGCGAGCGCATTGACCAGAAAGGCGTGGGCAACGGTATCTCGTTCATCATCTTGATCGGTATCATCGCCCGTCTTCCCGAAGCATTCTTCCAGGAATTCACCAGCCGACTCTACAATTCGGCAGGTGGCGGTCTGGTGCTTTTCCTCGTGGAAATCATCATCCTGCTTGCCGTTATCGCCGGTGCGGTCCTTCTCGTACAGGGCACCCGCAAGGTTCCCGTGCAGTATGCGAAGCGTATCGTCGGCAACAAGCAGTATGGCGGTGTGCGTCAGTATATCCCGCTCAAGGTGAATGCAGCCGGCGTGATGCCCATCATCTTCGCCCAGGCAATCATGTTCATCCCCATCACACTCGTAGGCTTCTCGACCAGCCACACGACAGGCTTCTTCGGCGCTCTGACCGACCTGTACGGTTTCTGGTATAACCTGGTTTACTTCCTGATGATCGTTGCTTTCACATACTTCTACACAGCTATCACGGTGCGTCCCGCACAGATGGCGGAAGACATGAAGCGCAACAATGGATTTATTCCCGGAATCAAGCCCGGCAAGCCGACTGTCGACTATCTTGACTCGATCATGTCGCGCATCACGCTCCCCGGATCTATCTTCCTCGGAATCGTGGCTATCCTGCCGGCCATCGCTTACGTCTGTGGTCTGAACCGCAACTTCGCCTCGTTCTTCGGCGGCACTTCGCTTCTGATTCTCGTAGGCGTAATTCTCGACACGCTCCGCATCATCGAGGGTCACCTTGTGATGCGTCGTTATGACGGTCTGATGAAAGACGGAAGCCGGATCCAGGGTCGCACCACCGGCAACCACGCTTTCTGATAACTCGCAACTCGTTTAACCGTATCGTTGTTCTCGAAACCATGATATATCTGAAAACCGAGGAAGAAATTGAGAAAATCCGTCTGGCGAGCGATCTCGTCAGCCGCACGCTCGGCGAAGTCGCAAAGTGGATCGCTCCCGGAGTGACCACACAGCGTCTCGACACGATCGCCCGCGAATATATCTGTGACAACGGCGGCAGCCCCGCCTGTCTCGGATATCACGGATTCCCCGGAACTCTTTGTATCGAGGTCAACGAGACTGTCGTTCACGGTTTCCCCTCTTCATACGCCCTGCGCGAGGGCGACATCGTCGGAACAGACTGTGTGGCCGAGCTCAACGGATATAACGGAGACTCATGCTACACGTTCGCCGTCGGTGAGGTCGATCCCGCCGTGATTCGCCTGATGGAAGTGACCAAGGAGTCGCTCTACAAGGGAATCGCGGCCGCCAAGGCCGGAAAACGCATCGGAGACATCGCGAATGCCGTCCAGACCTATTGTGAGAAGGCCGGCTACAGCGTAGTCCGCGAGATGTGCGGCCACGGAATCGGAAGGTCGATGCACGAGAGCCCTGAGGTCCCCAACTTCGGACGTCGCGGAATCGGTCCGCTTCTGAAACCCAACATGACCATCTGCATCGAGCCGATGATCAACATGGGCAGCAAGAACATCGTGATCGAACGCGACGGCTGGACATGCCGGACAAAGGACCGCAAGCCCTCCGCCCACTATGAGCACACGATTCTGATCACGGAACACGAACCGGAGATACTGACGACCTTCCGATATATCGAGGAGGCGCTCGGAATCAGCTCCGGCTCGGCGCCCGTGGCAGAAAAGTGAGGAAAATCTGACGAAGACAGACAACGAAGACTTCAATTAACAGAAGACAGAAATATGGCAAAACAAGCTGCAATTGAACAAGACGGCGTAATTCTCGAAGCGCTCTCGAACGCAATGTTCAAGGTAGAGCTCGAGAATGGCCACGAGATCACGGCCCACATATCGGGCAAGATGAGGATGCACTACATCCGCATTCTTCCCGGCGACAAGGTTCGTGTGGAGATGTCTCCATACGACCTCTCGAAAGGCCGGATAGCGTTCAGATACAAATAAGAAAAAGCACTCAAGATATGAAAGTTAGAGCATCTGTAAAAAAGCGCACCCCGGACAGCAAGATCGTTCGCCGCAAAGGTCGCCTTTACGTAATCAATAAGAAAAACCCCAAATACAAACAGCGCCAAGGTTAAACTCCTTAGCCACAAACCAAGATATCTATGGCAGTTAGAATCGTCGGCGTTGATTTGCCGCAAAACAAACGTGGTGAGATCGCTCTCACCTACATCTTCGGCATCGGCCGAAGCGCAGCCAACTCGATCCTCGAGAAGGCCGGTGTAGACAAAAACATCAAGGTCCAGGACTGGACCGACGACCAGGCAGCCGCTGTCCGCGAGGTGATTCAGCGCGACTACAAGGTCGAGGGTGATCTCCGCACCGAAATCCAGCTCAACATCAAGCGACTGATGGACATCGGTTGCTATCGCGGAATCCGTCACCGTCTCGGTCTTCCCCTCCGCGGTCAGAGCACCAAGAACAATGCCCGCACCCGCAAGGGCCGCAAGAAAACAGTTGCTAACAAGAAGAAAGCTACTAAATAA
>CAYMTQ010000059.1:0-12704 GCA_964393395.1 uncultured Sangeribacter sp. | reverse complement strand
GTCCGGACATCTACAATCCGTTTTCTCTTCTGAACGCATTCTCGCATGAGAGAATTGGAAGTTACTGGGTAGCCTCCGGAACGCCGAGACTTCTGGTCGAACAGCTCCGACGGACCGACACAGACCTTGAGAAACTCCTGACACAGGAATGTGCACAGGAAGAACTTGAAGGTCTCGATATTGACAACATCCGCCCGCTATCTCTTTTCTATCAGACAGGTTATCTTACCATTAAGGATTTTGAAGCGAAAGATGATCTTTTCAGGCTTGGTCTTCCTAATGAAGAAGTGAAAAAAGGCTTTTTCGAATATATCCTTCCCTTCTATGGCAATATCAGTGACGAGTCACCGCGTTCACTCATTGTTAAATTCAGACGCGAACTCGAGAGCGGGGACGCAGAATCGTTTATGGAGCGGCTGCAATCGTTCTTCTCAGGCATCAGCTATGAGATGCGTCTTGAAGAAGAACGCAATGTCCAGAACGCGATGCTCGTGCTGTTCCGTCTGATCGGAATGCAGACCGAAGTCGAGTACCGTACCTCGAGGGGCCGTATAGACATCCTCGTCCGCACGGATAAATACGTTTATGTGATGGAACTGAAATTCAACGGCACCTCCGAAGAGGCTCTCCGACAGATTACAGAAAAAGGCTACACCACTCCCTGGTCTCAAGACGACCGTCAGGTCATCGCCATCGGCATGACCTACTCGACCTCAGCCCGCACCCTCACCGACTGGCTCATCGCCTGATCCAAATTATCGGAGTCAAAGAATCGTGGAGAGTATGTAGTGTCAGAGGATGGGGGCGAAGAGGCGGACGACGGACTCGAGGGCGCGTTGCCACCAGGGACGGCGATGCCATTCGGAGTAGACAAGCTTGCGGCATTGCTTCAGGTCGGTGAAGAAAATGTCGCGCATCTTGCGGTTGATCGTCCGGTCGTAAATGAAAAGATTTGCCTCAAAATTATTCTCGAAACTACGGAAGTCAAAATTGCATGAACCGGCCGTGACTATTTCGTCATCTATGATGATTGCCTTCGCATGAAGCATTCCGGGCTGATAGAGATAGACCTTGATTCCGCTCTTCAGACATTGAGTGACGTATGAGAAAGAGGCATAGCGCAGAAGCCTCGAGTCAGGGTGCGCCGGCATCATCACGCGTACGTCAACACGTGCGGCAGCGGCCGCTTCGAGTGCCTGAAGAAGTGCGTCGGTCGGAAGGAAATAGGGTGTCTGGATATAAATGGATTTCTTGGCCGAGGAGATGGCCCTGAGGAAGGCGAGGACAATATTCTCGCGCGATGAGAGCGGACCGGAGGTGATCAGCTGCATCCCGATTCCCTCGGTGCTCGGATCGAGCGGCGGAAAATCGGCCGTCAGAAGAGGCTGATGTTTCAGGAATACCCAGTCTATGCTGAAGCTGGCGGCCAGAGAACGCACGATGTCGCCGGTAACCCGGAAATGCGTGTCGCGCCAGGTCTGGCCGTTTCCGAGGCCGCGTTCATATCTGTCGGCTATGTTCATGCCGCCGATGTAACCGATGCGTGAGTCGATGACGACGATTTTCCGGTGGTTACGCCAGTTTATCCTGTTCGCGAGCTGAGGGAATGTCACGCGGAAGAAAGGATGCACCTCAACACCGGCGTCTTTCATCCTGCGATAGAACCGGCTTGCTGTCTTGAACGATCCGACGTGGTCATACATCACCTTCACATCGAGTCCCGCACGTGCCTTTTCGATCAGAATATCGGCGATCTCATGTCCGAGGTCATCATCAAGAAAGATATAATATTGAAGCCAGATCGAAGAACGGGCATTTCTCAAGTCGCGTTTCAAAGCCTCGAATTTTGAGGATCCGTCGGTGAAAATCCGGATGGTGTTGTTCAGCGAAAGTGGCGAATGACTCAGCTCGTTGACCATCTTGGCCATCTGGAGCGCATCGGGCGAGAGGTTGACACCCTCGAGATTTAGCTTTCGGTTCTGGGTGCTGTGAAGCAGTTTACGCTTGTTGTGGCGCGAGATCATGTGGAGATGCTTCATGCTCCGGCCGAAGAAGAGATAGAATATCAGTCCGACTCCCGGAAGAAAAATCAGCGCTATCACCCACGTCAGCGCACGGATGGGGTTCCTGTTCTCAGACAGCACGACATAGACCGCTCCGGCGATCACCACAAAGTAGAGCGCGGAGAAGAACATGACGAGCCAGAAGTTCAGGGAATCCATCATCGTTGGGAATAATTATCGTCGGGATGAAATCACCGAAGAGGGGGAAATCATCGTTGGGATAAAATCATCGTGAGGATAAAGTTAGGAAAAAATCCTGCCATGTACAAAAAAATTAGAGCTATCTTCACAGACAGCTCTGACTCTTTGGCTTAACTAAATAAATTCTTACATTTTCGGCTTGACTTGATTAGGACATTGCAAAAGTACAAAATCCTTCGGAGTGTGCCAAAAAATTGCAACAAAAAAATAGTTAAAAATGCTTAATAGCGCGAGTCAGATTTCGTTATTGTCTGACAAAGGCCTGAGACAAAAGCGTTTCGAGGGCTGCCGATGTCACCTTTACGGTCAGCTCGCCATCCATGGCGACCGAAATATTTCCTGTCTCCTCACTGACGATAATGCAGATCGCATCGGTCTGCTGGCTCATTCCGAGGGCGGCGCGGTGGCGCAATCCGAGATTCTTCGGAATGTTCATGTCATGGCTGACCGGGAGAATGCAGCCAACCGATGATATTCTGTGGTTCGCGATGATCATCGCGCCGTCGTGGAGAGGCGAGTTCTTGAAGAATATATTCTCGATCAGGCGCATGTTGATGTCTGCGTCGATGATGTCTCCCGTTTTTTCATAGTCCGTCAGCGGCACCTTCCGCTGGAGGCAGATCAGGGCGCCGGTCTTTGATTTCGACATTGACATGCAGGCATAGACCACGGCGATTACCTGGGCATGGATCGATTCGACGCTGTCCTTCTCATGTCGGAACAGGCGTCTCAGATGCTTCCATCTCCCTTGGGAACCGATGTCGATAAGGAAGCGCTTGATCTGATCCTGAAAGAGAATGACGAGGACTATGAGGCCGATTCCCATGAACTTGTCGAGAATCGTTCCCGTCAGCCTCATGTCGAATATCTCTGAGGCCACCACCCAGATGACGATGAAGAGCATCACGCCGTAGAAGAGGCTGAGCGAGCCGGACTTCTTCATCAGCCGGTAGCAGTAATAGAGAAGAAGCGCGACGATCAGGATATCGACGATGTCTTTTATTCCGAATTCAATCATCTTTCAGTCCTCCTATCCGTTTATGAGCTGAATGACATCGCGCATCTGGACAGCCTCGGCGACGTCGTGCACCCTCACGATGTCGGCCCCTTTGAGGAGGGCGGCCGAGTGGAGGGCGATCGTCCCCGGCAGAGACTGGGCCGGCGTGATTTCGAGAGGGCGCCAGATCATTGATTTGCGCGACATCCCGACGAGCAGTGGTCGCCCGATCGCCTTGAAGGCTTCGAGATTCCGCAGGAGTTCATAATTCTGGGCGACATTCTTTGCGAAACCGAATCCGGGATCTATGATTACGTCTGCGACTCCGGCCAGCCGCAGTTCAGCATCCTTCCGGGCCAGATCCTCCAGAACCTCGGCCGTCACGTTGCGGTAGTCGGTCAGGGACTGCATAGTCGCCGGCGTTCCTCGCATGTGCATGAGAACATAGGCTGTGCCGAGCTCTGCCACGGTCTCAAACATTGCTTCGTCCATATCTCCGCCCGAGATATCGTTGATGATCTCGACGCCCCATTCCTTAGAGGCCTTCCGTGCGATCCCGGCGCGGAACGTATCGACCGACAGCGGAATCTGAGGCCACTCAGTCCGGATTATCTCAAGCCCCGGAGCGAGACGGTCCCACTCCTCGTCGGGCGTGATTTCCGGTGCGCCGGGTCGGGTCGAGTATCCCCCTATGTCAATCATGTCGACTCCGGCGTTCACCATCGAGGCGACCCTTTCGCGCAGTGCGTCGGCGAACGGAGTCCGGCTTCCGGCATAAAAAGAATCCGGAGTGACGTTCACAATTCCCATCACCCACGGGCGTTCGATGGTCCTCAGCTCATTGCCGAGGCGGATTGACGGTTTCGCCTTTTTGAGAAAAAGATCCGGATTGTCGTTCATGGTGAGGTCGGAAGTATTAATTAGATCGGAGGTATTAATGATAAAGGAGTTCGTCGAGATTTGTCGCCAGGTTCAGCATCAGGGTTGATCCCGATTTGTGTGGCATCGCGTACGAGACACCGAGGCGGAACGATTTGACCTTCAGTCCGAGACCGAGAGAGAACCCTGAGAGAAAGTTGCGGTGGAAGGTCGACATGTCCGTGTGGGTCTTGTAGTTATATCCCAGAGCGATATAGAACCTGTCTGATGGCGCATACTGAAGTCCGAAGATCAGATGCCGGAAAAGATTGGAAGAAAACGACTGCTTCTGTTCGAGGACGGACGAGTCGGACTGGTGTTCGTAATAGGGGAGTTTCCAGCGTGTGAGGTTATTGACCGTCACTGCGATCGAGAACGGTCCGCCGGCGATTCCCTGCATATAGGCGAGGGTGATGTCGAAAGGCAGCCGGTCATAGGACGAGTTGAACCGTTTGACCTGTCCTCCCATGTTGGACAGCACCGCCGAGAAAGAGAGATCCTTGTCCGGGTTGTAATAGTTGATTCCGAGATCGACAGCCAGGGCCCAGGCTGTGTACTGTTCATAGTTGCTGTAGACGACCTTGAAATTGGCGCCGCCGCGGAGGGTACCTGATATATCGCGGGAATAAGTCCCTTCGATCACCATATCCTGGGGCGAGAACTCGCCGGTGGCGACACCATTCTCATCATAACCCGACATGCGGCCATAATTGAGATAGCGTATTCCGATTCCCCACGCGCTGTTTTCCCCGGCACCCATAGCGAAGCGGGCAGAGGCGAAATTGGAGGTGGCCATATAGAGCATGTAGGAGAGGGCGATCTGTTTGTCGATCTCCGGGCCGAGGAGGGCCGGATTCTGGTCGATCAGGGTGGCGTCGTCATCAATCACGGCTGCACCGCTCCCTCCGAGCGCATAGGCATGGGAGGAAGTCGGAATCTCGAGAAACGAGTATGCGTTCGAGCCCGTCGCTCCACGAGCAGAGAACACGGAAAGGAGCGACGCGACGATGCCGGTCAGTATAATGGAAAATCTCATCTAATAGACTTAACGTTATGAAACACGGGGGTAGTATATCGGACGCGCCGGAGGTGTATTGTGAAAAAGTGTGAAATAAGCATAAAATGGGGCTTTCGTGTGCTTAAAAATTTGGAAGTGTGGAATCAGGTCTATAAATTTGCATCAGAAACCCCTGCGGTTTCTCCTCATTCTACTATATCTAACAGATGAAGAGAGTAATTCTGGCCGCGCTCGCCGCGCTTGCGATCGGAGCGATCACTCCGATGCTTTCCCAGACATGCAGAGTCAGCACGGGAACCGGCGCCAACGGCTGTAAAAACTATATCGAAGTCTTTGAATATGATTATGTGACCGAAAAACCGACCTTCCCGGGAGGCGATTCGGAATTGATGGCCTATATCAATCATTGCCGGCAATATCCGCGTTCGGCCTATGAGCGTGGAATACAGGGCCGGGTCACATGCAGTTTCGTGATATGCAGCGACGGAGGAATCAGCCACGTTCAGGTGCTCAAGGGAGTCGATCCCGAGCTGAACCGCGAGGCTGTCCGTATTTTCTCAGAAATGCCGAAATGGCGTCCCGGACGTCTCGATGGCAAGCCGGTCCCGGTCCGGGTGATCCGCGCCGTCCCCTTCCGCAAGTAATCGCACCTGCGCACTAAGCCACAAAAAAACTGTGCCCGCGTCGACTCCGAAGTGGAGCGTCGCGGGCACAATTGTTTCTTTATAAGTCAGTCAGACGAGCTTCAGGATGATATCGTCGTCATCGGTTGTGATGAGGACCTTTCCTTCGCGGCCGAGCCAGCCGAAAGCGGCCATCAGCTCATCCTTGCGGAGTTTCGTTGCTTTCTTGATCTGCTTGAGTCCCAGAGTGTGAGTGTCTGCCGATTCAAGTGCCTTGTAGACTTCCCCTGCCCAAGTGCCAATTGATTCAATGTTCATAGTTACTTTTCCTTTTAAATTTGTTTATGATTACTGAAAACTGAGACCGAAAAATATGAAGCTCCGGTCCAATTAATCCAAAAATAGATTAATCTTATTAATTCTAAACAGATTAACCGGCTGATAGTTCTGTGCCGGTGTGGTTTTTTTTATCCTCCTGACCTTCTCTGGAAGCTGAGGTGACCTTTTCCCCGGGAAGCGGCTTGGAATCTTTCGTCGAATCTGAGATAACATCGAAAGGTTGTCGGCCCCCGCCGGAAAAAAGAGATCCGTCCCGAAGCCGGCAAAATGGGGCATCGGGACGGGAGAGAATGTTTCTTTTGAATGAAAGAGTGTGGTGCTCCGGATTATTTGCGGATACCGAGTTCTTTCTTGGCGATGATCGCGCGGTAACGGTTGATGTCCTTGCGGATCAGATAGTCGAGGAGTGAACGGCGCTGACCTACGAGAGCCTTCAGGGCGCGTGCTGTTGCATAGTCCTTGTGGTTCTGTTTCAGGTGCTCGGTCAGGTGCTTGATGCGAACCGAGAAGAGTGCGATCTGGCTTTCGGGGCTGCCTGTGTCGTTCTTGCCCTGGCCGTACTTTTCGAAAATTTCCTGCTTTTCTTCAGTTGAAAGATGCATTGTGTTTGAGAGTTTTGAGTTAATGAAATAAAAATCGTTGCTTTTCGTCCAAAAGCAATCTCCGGCCAACTCTCCGGCCTCTGCGCGCCATGGTCAACGTCCGATGAACGCTCAATGGAGAAAACTTTTTGCTGAAAAGCGGTGCAAAGTTACGATTTTTTTCTGATTATTCCAAATCACCCTGATTCATGGTGCATTCATGATGTTTTCATGAGACCATTCATCTTGATTCTTGATGTAATCTTGATTCTTTATGTGATCTTGATTCTTGACGCTATTCATGTAGATTCTGCTATTCATGTAGATTTAGGTATCTCCGAATGATATATTTAGCTTCTGAAAGCGTTATGTCTAATGGATACACCCGGAATATGGATAAACGATTGATTCGAGACCGTCTCCGACTGGCCGGAGCGATATGTTTCAGCTGGCTTTATGTGCCGGCACTTTTGTGCTATCGTTTTTCAAAGGCCCGTCCCGTTGTGGAGGCCGATGTGAAGCAGATGATGTCGAAACTCCCCGTCTCGTACGGCCCCGGCCTCTCGTTGCTCTATCTTCTTCATAATAACCGCTATTTCAGGACGTTGTTCTATCATCGTCTCGGACCGGTCCGTTCATTGCTTGTCAGCTGGCTGCGCCCCGGCGACCGCTATCTGACAATCAGCGCTACAACCCGCATCGGACCCGGCGTTATACTTGCCCATCCATACGCGACCATCATCAACGCCGAGCGCATCGGCCGGAATTTCTCCTTCATTCATCTGACGACAATCGGCGAAGCCAAGGGACTGCGTCCCGTGATCGGGGACAATGTGACACTGGGCGCCAATGTGACGATTGTCGGTGGTGTGACAATAGGCGATGATGTGACGGTCGGGGCCGGCTCGGTTGTCGTTTCGGATATTCCCTCCGGCTCGGTCGCGGTCGGTAATCCGGCCCGTGTCGTCGGCGCCACATCCTCAATGCGCCGAAATAATACAGACAATCAGTAAATACAAAAAATACTTCAAAATAATTATATGACCCTGAAACATCTCTATCTTGCAATGGCAGCCTCTCTGATGACTCCGGCTTTCAGCGCAACCGCACAGAGCGCATACGATGCGCGTTTCAATTCCTATCCCGTATATTCGGGAGACGATCTCGAGCTTTCGGTGAACGACAACGGAACCTCTTTCCGTCTCTGGTCTCCCGAAGCGAAGTCCGTGACCCTCAATCTATATGAGGATGGAAAGACGGGTGCACCGCTTTCCCGGACAGAAATGACGTTTGATCCGGCGACGGGTACATGGACTGCCTCTTTCCCGGAGAAACTTTACGGAAAATTCTATACCTTCACCGTCACCGACGCCGGAGGCCGTCAGCTGGCCGAAACGCCCGGTGTCTGGGCCAAGGCAGTCGGTGTCAACGGCAAGCGCGCCGCCGTTGTCGACCTGAAAAAGACAGATCCCGCAGGCTGGAGCTCGGACAAGGGGCCGAAGGTCGACAACTTCACCGACGTCGTTGTCTATGAGATGCACCACCGCGATTTCTCGATGGACCCCTCGTCAGGTGTGGCCAATAAGGGCAAGTTCCTCGCCATGACCGAACCGGGAACTACCTCGCCCCAGGGTGAGAAGACCGGAATCGACCACCTTAAGGAGCTCGGTGTCACACACGTCCACATCCTCCCCTCATACGACTACAACTCGGTCGACGAGGCGAATCTTCAGAAAAACACATACAACTGGGGCTATGACCCTCAGAACTATAATGCGCCCGAGGGTTCCTATTCCACCAATCCTTCAGATCCGGAGACACGAATCCGCGAGATGAAGCAGATGGTCAAGGCTCTACACGACGCCGGAATCGGCGTGATCATGGATGTGGTCTATAACCACACGGCCGAGAATGACGGTTCGAACTTCGAGCTGACAGCCCCGGGTTATTATCACCGCCACTGGGATGACGGCCGTTATTCCGATGCTTCGGGTTGCGGAAACGAGACAGCCTCGGATCGTCAGCAGATGCGCGATTATATCGTCAACTCCGTGAAATACTGGGCCGACGAATATCACATCGACGGTTTCCGCTTCGACCTGATGGCGATTCACGATACGGAGACGATGAACGAAGTCGCTGCCGAACTGAAGAAAATCAATCCCTCGATCTTTGTCTATGGCGAGGGGTGGACAGCCGGTGATTCACCGTTGGCGGTCGACCGCCGTGCCCTGAAGGAGAACGTCTCGAAGATGACCGACATAGCTGTCTTCTCGGACGATATCCGCGATGCGGTCAAAGGTCACTATACCGATGCTTCCGACCGCGGTTTCGCGACAGGCAAACCCGGAAATGAAGAGACCGTGAAGATCGGAATTGTCGCCGCGACAGCCCATCCCCAGGTCGATTATTCAAAGGGCAACAATTCGAAATTCCCCTACGCCTCATCTCCGGAGATGATCGTCAACTATGTCTCCTGTCATGACGACCTGATGCTGACCGACAAACTGCGCAAGTCGATGCCCGACGCTACCGACGCCGAACGTATGGAGGCGGCCAAGCTCGCCCAGACGATCGTCTTCACATC
This sequence comes from uncultured Sangeribacter sp., assembly GCA_964393395.1. Classification (GTDB taxonomy): domain Bacteria; phylum Bacteroidota; class Bacteroidia; order Bacteroidales; family Muribaculaceae; genus Lepagella. The sequence continues at coordinate 3,377 of CAYMTQ010000059.1, read as the reverse complement.
CCAGGGCACACCCTTCATGTTTGCCGGCGAAGAGATCTTCCGCGACAAGAAAGGGGTCCACAACTCCTATAAGAGCCCGGACTCCATCAATGCCATAGACTGGAACCTGAAGGCTCAGAACCGTGATCTGTTCGATTATTACAAAGGCCTGATCGAACTGCGCAAGACTCATCCAGCTTTCCGCATGACATCCGCCGACCAGATTGCGCGTCATCTCGTCTTCGACAAGATCGACTACTCTAAAACCCCGAACCTGATATCTTATTCTCTGAAGGACAATGCGAACGGCGACAGCTGGAAGGAGATTAAGGTGGTCTTCAACGGGGCCGATAAAGCCCAGAGCGTGAAGATCGCGAAAGGCAAGTGGATGATTGTCGCCCACGAAGGAAAGATCTCGCCCGAAACGGGTCTCGGCAGTTTCAACGGAGGCTCAATCTCGCTTCCGCCTCACAGCGCTTTGATTCTCGCCCGCGAGAAATAAGCATATACTCCGAGAAGACAGCCGATTGAGAGTGTGACGGCTCCCGTGATGAAGATGGTGGGATAGGAAGTTGCGTCAGCAAGAAGTCCCCAACCTCCGGAAGCAAGAGCACCGCCGGCTGCCAGAGCGATCGAGATCAAGGCATAGATCCGGGTATAATGCTTCTTGCCGAATGCGTGGCTCGTCAGCATTGCGGTCTGAACCGTCACACCGGCATATTCCCAGCCGAAGAGGAAACAGCCGGTCAGCATGACCCACATTGCATCGTTACCTGTCAACAGAAGCACGATTCCGCCGACTCCGAGCAACGTGCAGGCAAGGACGCCATAGAGGCAGTTGCGGTCGTTGATTGCTCCGAGAAGCAGTTTGCCACCTGTGACTCCGGCCATCACGGAGGCCGCCGCAAGCGATGCGTCAACCTCCGAAAAACCTGCGACCCGCATGTATTTCGGAATGAACAGGTTCAGTGTCGATACGGCCATCATGATGAAGGCAAAGAGCAGAACAGCATAAAAGACAGGCATTCTCAGAGCCTTTGAATATTCCACGCCGGTGTCCTCTGCGGATGCCGGCGTTCCTTTTGCCTTTGCCGTTTCAAGACCATAGGGGAGGAGTCCCTTTTCTTCGGGTCTGTCGCGAAGGAGAAGGGCGATTACCGGAGTCACTATCAGCAGGATCATCCCTCCGAACGTAAGATAGGCCGCCCTCCAGCCGAAAGATGTGATGATGGCGCCGCCCATCGGGTTGAAGAGCATGCCGCCGATTCCCGAGGCCGCGCTGCATATTCCGATCATCAGACCGACCTTTGTCCTGAACCATGCGTTGACAAGAATCGGAAAGCTGAGATAAAGCAGGAACGCGAGCGTGATGCCCATCACGACGCCGGCTCCATAAAACTCCCACACTGAGCTGAAGAGTCCCATTGCGGCGACGCATAATCCGAGTACGAGTGAGCTCAGCGAAAGGAGGCGCCTCGCACCATATTTTTCCATCATCTTGCCCGCGAGCGGAAGCATGAGGGTAGAGGCGATATAAGATATGGACATGTATAGTCCGAATCTTCCGATGGAAACGCCGAGCGCATGGCTGACAGGATCGTAAAATATTCCGGCGCAGCTGAAGACGAGGCCGACATCGATTCCCATGATCAGACAGCAGCAAAAGACGATTACAAATCCATAATGTACCCTTCCGGGCTTCGACTCAGAGTTCATATCACAGTTGTTTTTCAGGTATTGTGGTTTTTCCCTTCCCTTTTTTTGAAGTTTTTCCCTTTCCCGATATATTCTTCCCTCTTTCCGACCGCGAATTTAACAAAAGTTCGCGCGTAAACAAAAAGAGACACCCCGGCCGGGAACGGGATGATTGCTCTGTCGTGAAAATTTTGTAATTTTGCACTCTATATCAGAAATCACGATGCAAGACATTAGAAACATTGCCATCATCGCCCATGTCGACCATGGCAAGACCACACTCGTTGACAAAATGCTGCTCGCCGGCCACCTCTTTCGCGAGAACCAGAATGCCGGAGAACTTATTCTCGACAACAATGACCTCGAGCGTGAACGCGGAATCACGATCCTCTCGAAAAATGTGTCGATCGACTATAAGGGAACGAAAATCAATATCATCGACACCCCGGGACACGCTGACTTCGGAGGCGAGGTCGAACGTGTCCTCAACATGGCCGACGGCTGTCTGCTGCTCGTCGATGCGTTCGAGGGCCCGATGCCCCAGACTCGCTTCGTGCTTCAGAAGGCGATATCGATGGGTCTGAAGCCCGTTGTCGTCGTCAATAAGGTCGATAAACCGAACTGCCGTCCGGACGAGGTCAACGAAATGGTCTTTGATCTGATGTTCAATCTCAACGCAACCGAAGATCAGCTCGATTTCCCCACAATCTACGGCTCGGCCAAGAACAACTGGATGAGCACCGACTGGCGCAAGCCGACAGAGGACATCACAGCCGTTCTCGATGCAATCGTGAAATATATCCCGGCCCCCACACAGATCGAAGGTGATCCGCAGATGCTGATCACCTCGCTCGACTATTCCAATTATGTCGGCCGTATCGCTGTCGGCCGTGTTCACCGCGGAACCCTCCGCGAGGGAATGGAGATCGGCCTTTGCAGGAAGGACGGTTCCGTGTCGCGCCAGAAAATCAAGGAGCTCCACACTTTCGAAGGCATGGGACGCAAGAAAGTGAGCGAAGTCGCTTCCGGAGACATCTGTGCGATTGTCGGCCTCGAGGACTTCGAGATCGGCGACACCGTCTCTCTCTATGACAATCCCGAACCGCTTCCGAGAATCGCGATCGACGAACCGACAATGTCGATGACATTCACGATCAACGACTCGCCGTTCTTTGGAAAGGATGGAAAATATGTGACCTCTCGCCACATCGCCGAACGTCTTGAAAAGGAACTGGACCGCAACCTCGCCCTGCGTGTCCATAAGGAGCCGGAGACAGACAAATGGATCGTCTACGGCCGCGGCGTGCTTCACCTCTCGATCCTGATCGAGACAATGCGTCGCGAGGGATATGAGCTTCAGGTCGGACAGCCTCAGGTGATCATCAAGGAGATCGACGGCGTGAAATGTGAGCCGGTCGAATCGCTGACCATCAACGTGCCCGAAGAAAGCAGTTCGAAGGTGATTGACCTTGTCACCCGCCGCCGGGGCGAGATCGTTTCTATGGAAACGCAGAACGACCGGATCAACATCGAGTTCCACATCCCGTCGCGCGGAATCATCGGCCTGCGCAACAATATCCTGACCGCCACCGCCGGTGAGGCTATCATGGCCCACCGTTTCCTCGAATATCAGCCATGGAAGGGTGATATCGAGCGTCGCACCAACGGTTCGCTGATCGCCATGGAGGGGGGAACGGCCTACG
>CAYMTQ010000058.1:3031-12970 GCA_964393395.1 uncultured Sangeribacter sp. | reverse complement strand
CGTGAACTATGTTAATAATTTAAAAATTGAGATGTGCCGCAAAACACTCGCGTTTTACAGCACACCTCGATATAGGTTTATGTCAATCAGACAGTCTGTGTTTCAGAAGGTGAATTTTTCGAGCGTCAGTGTTCCGCATCTTTCAAGTTCGGGAACAAGTCTGCGGAAGTGATCTGTCTCAGTGTGTGCTTTCAGGCAATCCTCATCTTTCCATGTCTCGACAATCTGTATATGATTGTCTGAGGTAAGACTGCTGAAGGCTTCATACGTGATACACCCCTTGTCGTGTAGAGAGAGCTCAACCAGTTCGATCGCTGTTTCGACAGCTCGTTTTGTCAGCGAACTGTCTGCTATTTCAAGAAAACAATTTACACGTACCATAATTCTTTGTGTTTTAGACCTCATCTTAAAAAATTGACCCGACTCACCACATAGGTCATGAGTCGGGTCAATCTATTTTCAGTTAATGTTCTTGATATTCAATTTACTTCACTTCTTCGAAGTCGACATCGGTGATGTCTTTTTCGTCGGGGTTATGGGGAGCTGCACCGCCGGCTTCTGCACCGGGCTGAGCACCTGCTGCCTGTGAAGCGTTGTAGATGTCCTGGGAAGCTGCCTGGAGGGCATCGGTCAGAGCTTTCTCAGCGCTGTCGATGTCTTCGATAAGCTGCTGTTTGTGGACTTCTTTCAGACGTGTGAGGGCTGCGTCGATTGCTGCCTTCTTGTCAGCCGGGATCTTGTCACCGAGTTCATTGATCTGCTTCTCGGTCTGGAAGATAAGGGCGTCAGCGTGATTGAGCTTGTCTGCACGCTCTTTCGCTTTCTTATCTGCAGCTTCGTTGGCTTTCGCTTCCTCACGCATGCGGTCGATCTCAGACTGGCTGAGGCCGCTTGATGCCTCGATACGGATTGACTGTTCCTTACCGGTTGCTTTATCCTTGGCCGATACATTCAGGATACCGTTGGCATCAACCTCGAATGTAACCTCAATCTGCGGAACACCACGCGGAGCGGGGGCGATACCTTCAAGATTGAATTCACCGAGCAGCTTGTCGTCAGCCGCCATAGGACGTTCGCCCTGAAGGACTCTTACTGTAACCGCAGGCTGGTTGTCGGCTGCTGTCGAGAATGTCTCGGACTTACGGGTCGGGATTGTGGTGTTGGCTTCGATCAGCTTGGTCATCACGCCACCCATGGTCTCGATACCGATCGACAGAGGAACGACATCAAGAAGAAGCACGTCCTTCACATCACCGGCAAGCACGCCACCCTGGATAGCCGCACCGACTGCGACAACCTCGTCAGGGTTAACACCCTTGTTGGGTTCTTTACCGAAGATCTGTTTAACCTTTTCCTGAATTGCAGGAATACGGGTTGAACCACCGACGAGAATCACTTCATCGATCTGAGAGCTTGTAAGGCCTGCATCCTCAAGCGCCTTCACACAAGGAGCCTCAACTGCCTTGATGAGCTTCTCTGCGAGAGCCTCGAATTTCGAGCGGGAGAGAGTTTCAACGAGGTGCTTCGGACCTGTTGCTGTCGCTGTGATATAAGGAAGGTTGATTTCTGTGCTTGTTGCGGAAGAAAGTTCGATTTTCGCTTTCTCAGCTGCCTCTTTCAGACGCTGCATTGCCATCGGGTCCTGACGGAGATCAACACCCTCTTTCTTCTGGAATTCGTCTGCGAGCCAGTCGATGATCACATTATCGAAGTCATCACCACCGAGGTGAGTATCACCGTTGGTTGATTTAACCTCGAAGACACCGTCGCCAAGTTCGAGGATAGAGATATCGAATGTACCGCCACCGAGGTCGAACACTGCGATCTTCTGTTCCTTCTCGCTCTTGTCGAGACCGTATGCAAGCGCCGCTGCTGTAGGCTCGTTCACGATTCTCTTCACTTTGAGACCTGCGATCTCACCGGCTTCTTTTGTAGCCTGACGCTGAGAATCGTCGAAGTATGCAGGCACTGTGATCACTGCCTCTGTTACCTCCTGACCGAGGAAGTCTTCGGCGGTCTTCTTCATTTTCTGAAGGATCATAGCCGAGATCTCCTGCGGAGTGTAATCACGGCCATCGATGTCTACCTTCGGAATATCGTTCTGGCAGACAATTTTATAAGGTACACGCTTGATTTCGTCTTCTACCTGACCGCACTTCTCACCCATGAAACGTTTGATGGAGTAGATTGTACGTGTCGGATTGGTGACTGCCTGACGTTTTGCGGGATCGCCAACTTTACGTTCGCCGCCGTCTACAAATGCAACCACCGAAGGTGTTGTATTACGACCTTCATTGTTCGGAATTACTACAGGACCGTTACCTTCGAGCACTGCTACGCAGGAGTTGGTCGTTCCAAGGTCGATACCAATGATTTTTCCCATGATCTTTATTAATTTTAAGTTTTTTACTGTGTTTTTCAAGTATCAGAAGGCGGGCGGAAAATCATTTTGGTCTGAACTCGTCCGTCGGGCCGGAACCGGAGCCTGTTCAGGCTGCCGCTTCGTTATCGGCTCTCCTGATATCTTTCGTTCAAAAGATAAACAAATAACGTGCTAAAAGTTTCAGTTATCAGACAAAAAACTTTAATTTTTTATCTGATTAATGATCCCGATAATTTCCTATAATTAGATTAAATCTCTGACTTACAGATTATAAACTTAACCAATATAAAAAGCTATCTGTTTTCAAAGATGTAATTCGTGGAAACGGGCAAAGTTTGCAGAAAGAGTACAGCGCCGTGACAAAACTGTCACAACGCTGTCAATAAGGTCAACCGCGGAAACCGCGATGTATGATGAGGTCGTGGACGGGGCGTTTGGGAACAATCTGCCGGTCTTCCTCGTCACGGAAATATTTATAGTCACCTTCGGTTCCGGAAGGCATATCAGTAATTCTGACTTCTTCGCCCGGATAGCCCAATGCGACCACATAAAGAGGTTTGAAGCGGTCGCTGTTGTCGACGCCGCACACCTTGCGGACTATTTCGGCATTGAAGCTCTTGATTATGCAACAGCCTAACCCGAGCGAAGTCGCACCGAGAGTAATTGCCTGAAGCTGTAGACCGTCGTCACAGAGGCATGATTTCAGGATTTCCGTGTCGAGAAACTGCACGAGATAGGCAGTCGGACGCTCCTCTTTCGAAGGACCGTCCCAATCCTGATAATACCCGGCCCATTTTAGTGCGGGAAAGAGAGCTTCGCGCTCTGCCGGCTCGGTAATGACGGCATACTTGAGTGGCTGGGCATTTCTGCCCGAAGCGCACCAGCGGGTGAGGCCGACGAGATTGGCCGCGATGGTATAGCCGACCTCAGCGCGGCCGTTGAAGCGGCGCACGGTCCTGTCTTCCATCAACAGAGATTTAACGATCTCGAATTTATCGACGAATATACCTTTTGTCAGTTCTGTAAGCATTATAATATACTTTAGAAGAGTGTTGCAACAGGAAACACTATCTTTAAAACAGGTGCAAGTTAGTGAAAATGTTCCACTCCGGCAAATGCAAAAAAAATGGGGGAGTAGCTGTTGTTTTCAAAATAATTGTTAAATTTGCATTCTGAAATCTGACTCCGGAAGAAATCCTGGTCCGCGTCATGCGGCCGCGGACAGACGGGGTTCCGGAGGAAACTATCGTTTATGAAACCATTAAGAGCAAAATTAGCCGCCTACGATGCCCCTCAGAAGGCAAAGGCAGCCGGGATATATCCCTATTTCAGACCTATCTCGAGCGAGCAGAACACTGAGGTAATGATGAACGGAAAACGTGTCCTCATGTTCGGCTCCAACAGCTATATGGGTCTGACGAATCATCCGAAAGTAATCGAGGCTGCTGTCGAGGCCACACGAAAATATGGAACAGGAATGGCCGGTTCGCCCTTCCTGAACGGTACTCTCGACATCCACAAGCAGCTCGAGCGCCGGATCGCTGATTACATCGGCAAGGAAGATGCGATTATCTATTCGACAGGTTTCGGCACAAACCTCGGCGTGGTCTCCACTCTGACCGGCCGCGAGGATTTCATCATCTGTGACGAACAGGACCATGCCTCCATCATTGAAGGCAGACGTCTCTCCTTCTCCAAGCCGCTGAAATACAAGCATAACGATATGGCGAGCCTTGAAGAGGTGCTCGAACGTTGCGGTGACAAGGGCGTGAAGCTGATCGTGACCGACACTGTCTTCTCTATGGAGGGCGACGTCGCCGACATGAAAGAGATCACACGTCTCGCAAAGAAATATAACGCTTCCGTCATGGCCGACGAGGCTCATGGAATCGGAGTCTTCGGAGAGGGTGGCCGCGGAGTATGCAGCCATCTCGGCGTAACAGACGATGTGGACCTAATCATGGGAACCTTCTCGAAGTCGTTCGCATCGCTCGGCGGTTTCATTGCGACAGACAAGGAGACCACCAATTTCCTCCGTCATCATTCTCGTTCATATATCTTCACGGCTTCAATCACGCCGGCAGCCACAGCTGCCGCCAATGCAGCTCTCGACATCATGCTCAGCGAACCTGAGCGCCAGGAGCATCTCTGGAACATCACGAACTATGCCCTCGAGTCGTTCCGCAACATGGGCCTCGAGATCGGCCACACTTCGACGCCGATCATACCCCTCTTCATCCGTGACGACTACAAGACTTTCGCCATCACCCATGATCTTCTTGAGGAGGGTGTCTTCGTCAATCCGGTCGTGACTCCCGCTGTTGCTCCTGAGGACACTCTGATACGCTATTCCCTGATGGCTACCCACACGAAGGATCAGGTGACCCGCTCGCTCGAAGCAATCGAGAAAGTCTTCCGCAAGCACGGTCTGATAAAGTAATAACGCCGGAGATCTATAGTAAGACCACAAAGAATCAAGGGGACGCAATTCTTTTGCGCCCCCTGATATATCTAAGAGTCCCCAAAGAAAATGGATTTTGAACTTCAGGCTACGGCACCGGATACCGACGCACGGGCCGGACTGTTAACGACCGATCACGGCCGGATAGAGACTCCGATTTTTATGCCAGTCGGCACAGTCGGAAGTGTCAAGGGTGTGCACTTCGCCGAGTTGCGCGATGACATCAAGGCTCAGATTATTCTCGGGAACACCTACCATCTCTATCTGAGACCCGGTCTTGATATTCTCAAAAAGGCCGGCGGCCTTCACCGGTTCAACGGTTGGGAGAAGCCGATCCTGACCGATTCCGGAGGATTTCAGGTCTTCAGTCTCGCCTCCAACCGCAAGCTGAAGGAGGAGGGTGCATGGTTCCGGAGTCATATCGACGGTTCGAAGCATCTGTTTACACCGGAGGGGGTAGTTGACATCGAACGGATCATCGGAGCCGACATAATGATGGCGCTCGATGAGTGCTGTCCGGGTGACGCGGACTATGACTATGCGAAAAAATCACTTGGTCTCACTCAGCGTTGGCTCGACCGCGGCTGGAAAAGATATCAGGAGACAGAAGGACTCTACGGCTACCGGCAGACCTTTTTCCCTATTGTCCAGGGATGCGTCTATCCGGATCTAAGACGCGAAGCGGCTCATCATGTCGCATCGCTCGGAGCTGACGGAAACGCGATCGGTGGTCTGGCGGTAGGTGAGCCCACGGAGAAGATGTATGAGATGATCGAAGTGGTCAACACAATTCTCCCGGCTGACAAACCGCGATATCTGATGGGTGTCGGTACTCCGGCGAACATCCTCGAAGCAATAGACCGCGGTGTGGATATGATGGATTGCGTGATGCCGACCCGCAACGGACGCAATGGAATGATATTCACCCGCAACGGAATCCTCAATATGAGAAACAAAAAGTGGGCGGATGATTTCTCTCCCCTCGACGAAGGAGGACCGTCTTTCGTTGATGAGGCATATACGAAAGCATACGTCCGTCATTTGTTCGTCAGCAGCGAGCTTCTGGCGATGCAGATAGCGTCGATCCATAACCTCGCTTTCTATCTGTGGCTCGTCGCTGAGGCAAGAAAACACATATTCGCCGGTGATTTCAAAGCATGGAAAACTGAGATGGTCGAACGGGTGACAACCAGACTTTAGTCCCATTCTCATAGAATTCAGTTCCATCCATGTAAGCTTTTATCTAAAAGAATACAGCGAGCGAATAAGGCTTTCATCAAGGTTATAAGATGCAGGAACAGGAAGAGCAGGCACCGAAGCCGAAACAGGCCGGAAGAAGTTTCAGGGAAAGAGTAATCTCCATTCCCCCGATGCTTCTTTCTCCATTCCGGAAACGGAAGGATGGGAAAAAAAGGGATTTCCATATTCTGACGATTCTCGACCGGTTCATCCTGAAAAAGTTTCTCGGGACATATATCATGGCGACCGCTCTCTTCCTGGCCGTAATCTCGATGTTTGACGTCACCGAGAAGCTCGATGCGTTTCTGACAGCTCCGCTGAAAGAGACGATCTTCGATTACTTCGGTTCCTTCCTCCCTTATATGGGGATTCAGCTGTCTCCACTCTTTGTCTTCATCACCGTCATCTTCTTCACGACCAAACTCGCTGCCAACTCAGAGATTATAGCCATAATGGCGAGCGGAGTGAGCTTCAACAGGCTCCTGCGGCCATATATGGTCGGCGCCGCAGTCATCGCGGCCCTGACATTCGCCCTCAGCAATTATGTGATCCCGCCGTCAAATGTTAACCGGATCAACTACACCAACAAATATGTGAGGAACAAGAGCGTCACTTCCGGGACCAACATTATGCTTCAGGCACGTCCGGGAGAGGTGGTCTATATCGGAAGCTTCGACAACATGACGAAGGTCGGACGGCGTTTCTCTATGGATAAGTTCAAGGATAAGCAGCTGGTCTCAAGAATGACGGCGACAATGGCCACTTATGACTCGACGCGCCTGTATCATTGGAGACTCAGCGACTACATGATCCGCGATTTCCATGGAATGACCGAGAAGGTTTCGAGAGGAAGCTATATCGACACCATTATTCCGATTGAACCCCGCGACTTCCTGATCGCTGTCAATGATGCGGAAAAAATGACCACTCCTCAGCTCACGGCATATATTGAGCGCCAGAAGATGAGAGGAGTGGCCAATATCCAGAAATTTGAGATCGAGAAGGAAAGACGTTACGCATCGACTGCGGCCGCGTTTATCCTGACTCTTATCGGCATGTCGCTTTCCGCAAAGAAAGTCAAGGGGGGAATGGGAATCAATATCGGAATCGGTCTTGTCCTGAGTTTCAGTTATATTCTATTCAGCTCGGTCGCATCATCGTTTGCCGTCTCCGGACTCACGTCTCCGATGGTGGCAATGGAGATTCCGAATATCCTGTATCTGATAATCGGCATCATCCTATACCGCCGTGCATCGAAGTTCTGAGACGGGTAAATCAGCTGTTATAAATCTTATAAATCTTATAAATCTTAAACTCTAAGGCTCCGTTCTCCAAAAAACCGAGGACTATTCGGCTTCTAACTCCTGCGATTTCGGGAGCACCTTCGGTCCAGCCCAGAGTGTGACGAAACCGCCGATGAGCATCACTGCGACCGAGACTCCGAGAACGAGAACGACACCTCCGGCATCGAGCAGGACAGGAATGAAGAATACAGCCAGTACTGCGCCGACTTTTCCGAGACATGCCGCGATTCCGGAACCGAGGCTACGGGTGGCGACAGGGTAGATCTGCGGAGGAAGCACGTAGGTCACAAGGTGAGGACCAATGTTGAGGAATACCTCGAAGGCCATGAAGGCCACGATCGAGCTCCATGATGCCCATTTATATTGGTAACCCAACATCAGGATGAGCAATGACACGGCACACGCAAAGAAACCGACATACAGAAGCTTGATGTCATAGACCTTGCGCAACAACGCGAGACCAATCAGGAATCCCGGAAGTATCAGGAGTGAGATCCAGAAGGTAAGCTCGACAGACGACGCGACATGCAGTATTTCAGCTTCGCCCGGCGTGAAGTGTTCGAGGCCGAGAGCCATCACGAGGATGGGGAGGAAGATGCCGATACCATACACCCCAAGTCCCTCACATGCCCAGGGAACACCGCTCAGAATGACTCTGACGGGGTTTTCCCTGACAAAAGTGAGAAGTGACTGTTTCGGTTTGGCTTCGCTTTGAGTGTTCTGCTTTTCCTTGGCTTTTTCGATTGCCTCCGGACTGATCGAGACGTTGTCGCCGAGAAAGAAATGGACAGATTTCTGAGCTTCTTCGACACGTCCTTTTTCAAGCAACCATTTCGGACTTCCTGCAAAATAGATTCTCGAGACGAGCATCACTGCCGAACAGATTGCGATCAGCCACATCAGACGGGGCCAGATTTCTGCATTTTTCCAATGGACGATGATCAGGTAGCAGACACCGGCTACAATGATGTTGCCGAGTGCTGAGGCCGCTTTTGCGACACCGACCATAGTCGGTCCCCAGCGTGTCGGCATGAGTTCCGATATATAGTCGGAATCAAGGCTATATTCACCACCGATCGCAAATCCTATCAGGAAGAGGCAGATGAGCAAGACAGTGATGTTCGGGACAAAAATTGAAATCAGGGAGAACACCAGCATGATGGCCGGGCAGATTCTGAAAAACAGAAGGTAACCCCAACGGTCCGACATCTTGCCGAGGATCACGGCACCGATGGCTATACCGATCAGGTCAGCCGCACCGAGGAGTCCTTGCAACCAGGAGGGGAGTTCGGGATGACTCAGGATCTGGAGCATCGGAATGATGATTCCGACGACAGTCGCAAGAGCCGTTCCGATAAGCTGGCCGAGTGACGCCACACTGACTATCCAGACGTGGCGCCACCCGAAAGGCATATTTTCAACTGTGTAAGTTTTCATATGTATTTTTTGATAACAACACCGGTTTACATATCAAAGATTCAGTCCGGTGTTTTGAGAAGGGACCAAGGCTCAGTGATGAGTCTATATTAACTGTTCTTTGGAGCAAACATCTTGTAGGCCGGAATGAGGAACAGCCATGTTCCGATACAGAACGGACCTGTCAAGGTTGCCATTCCCACGGGTTCGAGAAGCGTATTCATACCTGCCTGGATAAAGACAGTGGCGATGATTCCGAGGAGAGCCCAGATTGTTGATTTCCAGCTGAAGTTGCAGAAAGTAGCACCGAGGGCAATACCGGTCAGGACTGCTGAGAAGCCATAGAGACCGTCGGCTACCGATGCACCGGGAGCCTGCCAGACGATGGCGATGAAGAGAGAGACTGCTGATGCGATCGCTGCCCAGAGAGCGGCACGCCACGAGCTGACTGCGAGAGCCACGAGGAAGAAGATACCGGTGACCCAGTTATTGATCAGGAATACCTGAGCGATACCCTTGAGCCAGTATACAACAAGATGGCCGAAGCCGAGGTCGAGAGCTGAGGAAACAGCGTATGTAATTTCGGGTTTTGATTCAAATTCAGCGGGCATTCCGTTCAGTTGTCTTGCAGCGAGAAGGAAGAACCACGTTGTCATTACGAACGGAAAAGTGAAGGAGCTGACTCCCCATTTGCCCATGATATTATTCAGTCCCGTGCGAACCCAGACGGTCATTGCGGAAGCAAGTATAAGGGCGAGCCACATCCAGATTGTGTTTCCCATGAAAGTCGGGAATGCACAACCGACCAGAACGCCGTTGAATCCCCAGAGGCCCTGGGCTCCGTTATCATCAGGGAGATCAAGCAAATATCCGGTCAGGGTCGAGACAATCACGCCAACGAGCGCTCCCCATGCCACAACCGGCATTCCTTCGGCATATGCTCCCCAGAAAATTCCGGCGAGGAATAAAAAACCTGTCCAGGCATTGTCCTGAAACATAACTTGCCCGACACCGCGGGCTGTCGTACGCGGAAACTCCTTGAGAACCGCCGAGAAAGAATTATTTGATCCCATAAATTCAGTATTTTTTACTATTCTTAACGTTAATGAACCTCAGCAGGTTCAATCGGTACGGTT